>JBGTHW010000058.1:0-5727 GCA_041746035.1 Parasphingopyxis sp. | reverse complement strand
ATGCAACACAAGTCTTGCCGCCCAATTATTATAGGGACGTTTTGCGGCGCTGGGGGTTCCCTCCCGATCAGGGCGCAGGCGCACGCGGCGCATCGGGCGCGAATTCATCGCCGAAGAAATTGTCCTGATACCAAAGCGGGCGCGTGTCGGCATCGGCAATCGCCCGGACGATCCGGTAATTGACGGCGGCGAATTTCGCACCCGCTTCCCAGTTGAAAGGCAAAGCGAGATCGTCGCTGGGCTGATGATAATGGGTGGCGAGGAAATTCTGGAAAATCTCGCCTCCGCCATTTGAAAAGCCCGTGGCCAGAAACACCGCCGGAACCCCCTGCTGGACGAAGCGATAGTGATCGGAACGGGTGAATACCCCCTCCTCGGGAATGGGGTCGGGCGCAAGCGTGACATCGACGCTATTGGCAGCCTCGGCGACAATCGGGCCGAGCGAGGAATTTTCCGCGCCGAATGCCACGACATCGGTGAAATCGTAAAGCAGCACCGGCATATCGAAATTGACGACGGCAACCACCTCGCCCTCTTCGACAACCGGATTGCGGGCCAGATAGTCGCTGCCCAGCAATCCGTCTTCCTCGCCGGTCAGCGCGGCGAACAGGATCGGGCGACGTGGCCGCTCGCCGCTCTCGGTGAGCGCACGGGCGACTTCGATCATGGTCGCGACACCTGCGGCATTGTCCATCGCGCCATTGCGGATAAGATCGGCATTCTCGTCGTCATCCGGACCGGCATCGCGGACGCCGAGTCCATCGAGATGCGCGGTCATCAGCACATATTCATCGGCAAGCGCCGGGTCGGATCCGGGCAGCATGGCCACGACATTGGCGCTGTCGATATCGTGCCATGTGCTGTTCCGCTCGATCCGCGCGGTGGCGTCGAGCGCAAAACCTCGTGGCTTTCCGCCTTCCTGTGCCGCCACATCCAGTATCTGTTCCAAAGACTGCGGCGCGCCTGCAAAGAGTCGCTCAGAGAGCGGCTGACCCAGAAAGGCACCGGTGCGAATGCCGGGCGCTCTGTCAAACGGCGTGCCGTCCGGCCCGACCCAGCTCAGGCTGGGCCTGTCGCCATAGCCCAGCTGGATTATGCGCTCCCAAGGAAGCCGTTCCATGTCCGAACGCGAGCGCACCTGGATCATGCCGATAGCCCCGCGGGCCTCGGCCATCGTCGCTTTCTCCCGGCCGAGATGCGCACCGAGTTCGCTGGGCGTGCCAACCGGGAAGCCGCTGACCGTGACGACAATCGCGCCCTCGACATCGAGCCCGGCATAATCGTCGAACCCAAGATCGGGACGGTCGAGACCGTAGCCGACAAATACCAGCGGGGCTTCGACTGTCTGCCGCGCTTCGGCGAGGCTCGGACCCATCAGCACATCCTGACCATGCTCGCGGCGTATCGTCTCGCCGCCGACGGTCAGCGTGAATATCGGCGTTCCATCCAGCCGGGCCTCGCGCAGCGGCACCGCCTGCATCCAGTTGCCGTCGTCGCCCGCAGGTGTAAGCCCCAAGGCGGCAAACTGGGCGGCGACATAATTGGCAGCGATATCGTAACCGCGCGTTCCGGTCTGGCGGCCTTCCAGCAGATCGTCGGCGAGGAAGGTGACATGCGCCCGTACCGATTCCGGCGTAAATTCGGGCGCGTCCTGTGCATTTGCTGCTGCCGCACCCAGCAATAACGCAATCGCGCCTAAAAATCCCAACCGCATTGTCTGTCTCCCAGATGTCTGTGATCATTCGATTCGCCATGCTTATGCGCAGTATGTCGAAACTTTTGCAATTCCGGCAGAAGCAGCGGCTATCGGGCGCTTGCACCCGGCTTTTGTCGCGCTATGGTTCGGCAACAAAGTTCTGGAGAGACCCTGACCATGCGATCCCTGATTCTGGCGCTGCTGGTGCCGCTTGCCCTGGTAACTGCCTGTGCGCCGACTACCGGGCAACCCACTAGCATCGCACCTGCCGCCGGGCCACAGCCCAATGTCGAGGTTGCCGATCTGGTCGACGATATCGATATTCCCTTCGAGCGCTTTACGCTGGACAACGGCCTGCGCGTCATCGTGCATGAGGATCGCAAGGCACCGGTCGTCGCGGTGTCGGTCTGGTATCATATCGGCTCGCGGCACGAACCGCAGGGCAAGACCGGCTTTGCCCATCTGTTCGAGCATCTGATGTTCAACGGATCGGAAAATGCCGATGGCGATTTCTTTGGGCCGCTGGCCGAAGTCGGCGCAACCGATTTCAATGGCACGACCTGGTACGATCGCACCAACTATTTCGAAACCGTCCCGACCGAGGGTCTGGAACTCGCGCTTTTTCTGGAGTCCGACCGGATGGGGCATCTGCTCGGCGCGGTAACGCAGGAAAAACTCGATAATCAGCGCGGCGTCGTCCAGAACGAGAAGCGCCAGGGCGATAACCAGCCCTATGGCCTCGTCGATTATGCGCAGACCGACGCGCTGTTCCCGGAGGGTCATCCTTATCGCCACTCGACCATCGGCTCGATGGCCGATCTCGATGCGGCGAGCCTTCAGGACGTGCAAGGCTGGTTCCGCCAGCATTATGGCCCGAATAACGCGGTGCTGGTGCTGGCCGGCGATATCGATGTCGCGACGGCGCGGACGCTCGTCGAACGCTATTTCGGCGATATTCCGCGGGGGCCGGAGACCGAACAGGTCGATCCGGGCGTGCCGACGCTGGACGAGCGGCGGGAGATCGCGATGGCCGACAATGTCGCAACGACGCGGCTCTACCGGACCTGGGTCGTGCCCGGCCTTAACGATCCGGTGACCGCCGATCTCGATGTCGCCGCCAGTGTCTTTGGCGGCCTCGCCAGCTCGCGACTCGACAATATCCTGGTGCGCGAGGAACAGACGGCGGTCGGCGTGCGGGCATTCCTGCAATCGTTCGAATATGTCGGGCTGTTCGAGATACAGGTCGATGTTGCCCCTTCCGCCGACGCCGATGCGGTGTCTGCGCGGCTCGATGAGCTGATCGCGGCCTATATCGCCGAAGGGCCGGACGAAGACGAAGTCGGCCGGGTCGCGATGTCCTCGGTATCGGGCACAATAGGCGGGCTTGAGTCGGTCGGAGGCTTTGGCGGCAAGGCGGTCGCGCTGGCGCAGGGCGAGCTGTATTCGGGCGACCCGGCCTATTATCGCACGCAGCTGGAGCGGCTGGGTGCGGTAACGCCCGGCAGTGTTCGCGCGGCGATGCAACGCTGGCTGACGCGACCGGTACTCGCAACGCGCGTCGATCCCGGCGCGCGCGGCGATTATCAGGAGCCGGGTTCCGTCGCCGGCGGCGAACGCACCGGCACCTTCCGCGCCCCCGCCAATTATCTTCAGCCCGGCGAGGAAGCCGAAACGATGGCCTCGCCCGATAGCCCGGCGACCGCCAGCACGCGCGACCAGCCACGCCCGGAAATCGGCCAGATCGACGATCTCGATTTTCCCGAAGTGCAGCGCGCGACGCTGTCCAACGGCGTCGAGGTCCGTTTCGTCCGGCGCGATGCGGTGCCGACGATCCTTACGCAGCTCAGCTTCGATGCGGGCAATGCCGCGGACCGCGCCGACCGGCTCGGTACGCAGGCGCTGATGCTGTCGCTGCTGACCGAAGGCACCGAGAGCCTGAATTCCACACAGCTTGCCGAAGCGCAGGAGCGGCTCGGGGCGGGAATCAGCACCGGCGCGAGCGCAGACCGCACGAGTATCGGCGTCTTCGCGCTCGCGCCCAATTACGGGCCGTCGCTCGATCTCCTCGCCGATGTCGTGCGCAATCCTGCTTTCGAACCGGACGAGATTGAGCGGCTTCGGGCGACGCAGCTGGCATCGATTTCTGCCGAACTGACATCGCCTTCGGGCCTTGCCAGCCTCAACCTCTGGCCGCGCCTGTATGGCGCATCGCATCCCTATGGCCGTCCGCCGAGCGGTCTCGGTACGCCGGACACGGTGGGCGCGATCGCGCGCGAAGATCTCGTAGATTTCCACCGGCAATGGATACGCCCGGACAAAATGAGTATCTTTGTCGTCGGCGATACTACGCTCGAAGATCTGGTTGCCGAACTCGAACCGCGCTTCGGTGCCTGGCAAGGCGAGGGCGACGCGGGCGACAAGACCAGCGACGCGCAGCCGGCTCCCGCCAATCCGCGGATCGTCCTTGTCGACCGGCCCAATTCGCCGCAAAGCTATATTTATGGCGGGCAGGTGCTCGACCGTCAGGGCACGGACGAACTGCTGCCGCTGCTGACCGTGAATGACGCGCTGGGCGGCAGCTTCCTCGCGCGGCTGAATATGGACCTGCGCGAGACCAGGGGCTGGTCCTATGGCGTCAGCGGATCGGTCAGCCGTCCGGAAGGGACGGTCAGCTATACGGTGCGGGCACCGGTGCAGGCCGATCGCACCGGCGATTCCATCGCCGCCCTGCGCGAGCAGATCGAAGCGTTCCTGACCAGCGACGGCATTCGCCCCGACGAAGTCAATCGCGCGATCGTCGGCAGCATCCGCGAACTGCCTGGCAGCTTCGAAACCTCCGGCGACATTATCGGCGGTATGCAGAATAATGCGCTCTATGGACGATCCGACGATTATTATGACGATCTCGCCGCGATGTATCGCAGTTTCGATGCGGAACAGCTCGATAGTGCCGCGCGTTCGGCCATCGAACCCGGTAATTTTCTCTGGGTGGTGGTCGGCGACGCCTCGGTGGTGCGCCCGCAGCTTGACGAACTGGGCCTTCCCGTGGAAACAGTCGAGGCTCAATAACTGACATTCATGTAAGGAAGGAAATTCAATGACAGATGTATCCGGAACCTGGGACTCGATGGTCAAATCGCCGATGGGCGAGCAGAAGGCCACGATGACGCTGAACCAGGATGGCGACACCGTCACCGGCAGTTCCGCCGGTGCACAGGGTTCCGCCGATATCGCCGAAGGCAAGGTCGATGGCGATACCTTTACCTGGAAGCAGGACATTACTGTCCCGATGCCGATGACGCTCGAGGGCAACGCAACCGTTGCTGGCGACAAGATGACCGGCAAGATCAAGGCCGGTGCGTTCGGCGACATGCCGTTCGAGGCCACCAAACAGGGCTAACAGCCGAAAAATTCCGGGCAGGATGCGCGGCTAGGCTAGCTGCGTGACATGACCCATTTTACGACCCGGGCGTATTTCCCCCTTATTATAGAGGTGGAGGTGCGCCCGGTCCTTTTTCAGCCACTCGACCGCATCCTCGACATCGCTGCCGATAAGGTTGGTCATCTCGATACGAGACGAGGTGAGCGCGGTCGAACCCAGCGGCAGGCCGCAAATCGCCCGGATATGGTTCTCGAATTGCGACGTCGCCGCGCCTTCTATTGTCCAGTGCCCGCTATTATGGACGCGCGGGGCCATCTCGTTGAACACCGGCCCGTCGGCGGAGGCGAAAAACTCGCAGGTCAGCACACCGACATAATCGAGCATTTCGGCGATGGTGCGGGCGAGATCGCCGGCAGCGGCTTTCTGTTCGGCGATGATACCGCCGGCCGGGAGCAAGGATTGTGCGAGGATGCCGCTCTTGTGGCGGTTGTCCGGCGCGTCATAGATGGCCGTCGCGCCGTCATGGCCGCGCACCAGCAGGATCGAGAATTCCTTTTCGAACGGCACGAAGGCTTCGAGGACGGCGGGGCGTTCGCCGATGTCTGCCCAGGCCGCTTGCGCCTCGTCCGGCGACCATATTCGCACCTGG
>JBGTHW010000057.1:0-11055 GCA_041746035.1 Parasphingopyxis sp. | reverse complement strand
ATGAAAATACTGTTTGTTTGTCTCGGCAATATCTGCCGTTCCCCGCTGGCCGAGGGTGCCTTTCGCGTCGAGGCGGAAAAGCGCGGGCTGGCGGCGGAAGCGGATTCCGCGGGAACCGGCGACTGGCATGTCGGCGAAGCGCCGGACAAGAGGGCGATTGCTGTGGCCGAAGCGCACGGCGTGGATGTCTCGGCGCAGCGCGCGCGCAAGGTAAGCAAGACGGATTTCCGCAAGTTCGATTATGTTATCGCGCTCGATATGGCTGTGCTGGCGCAGTTGCGGGAGATGCGTCCGGACGATGCGGAGGCCGAACTGTCGCTGTTCCTCGATCATGTCGAGGGCAGGGCGGGGGAGGATGTCGCCGACCCCTATTATGGCGAGGAGGCGGGGTTCGGAACATGCTGGGCGGATTGCGTGGCCGGGGCGGAGGCGCTGGTGGAGAAGCTGGGGAAATAGCGATCTGGTCACACTGCAACCGTCATGCTGAACTTGTTTACCTTCGGTGGCCTGTCGGCTCAGCATCCATTTATTGGTCCGGCACCTGACTATCTGCCGACGCTCCGCTTTAAAACCTGGCAAAACCGAACCGCCATTTCTGTTGTTTCAAGCGCAGTGGCGAGATCAGAAATGGATGCTGAAACAAGTTCAGCATGACAATCACGTCACTCCATACCGCTCCACCACCTCATAGCGCGCGCCGTCGTTGCCCAGAAAACTCTCATACAGGCAAAAGCTCTCCACCGGAAATGCCTCGCTCGTCACTGCCGCATGATCGGCGATAAAGCCGCCCACCGGCCCGGTTCCGCTGTTCAGCCGCGCAATCGTGATATGCGGCAGATAGGCGCGGTGCTCCGCTTCGACACCCGCCTGCCGCAGTGCGCCGTCCACTTTCTTGTGCAGCGCCTTGAGCGGCTCGTGCGGTTTCACCCCGACCCAGAGGCTGTCGCGCCGCCCGCCGCTTTCGAACTGGCCGATGCCGTCCAGCGCAGCCTCGAACGGCTCGAACCGCACGCGCCCGAGCGCCAGCGCGATATCTTCCGCGCGGTGCCGCTCCACCTCGCCGATGAAGCGCAAAGTGATATGCAACTGCCCGTCATCCTGCCAGCGTGCGCCGCGAATACCGTCCATCAGACCGAGCAATTGCGCGCGGATGGCGGCGGGCGGGCGGATGGCGGCGAACAGGCGGTGCATGGTTAATTACCATTATCCGCGATTCCGTTCGCTTTCCACGGTCGATACACCTTGAAAAGCTGCGCGAAATGGCCGATATTATAGAGGAACCCGGCGGTTTGGCCGGATTGCAGAGGAGTTTACGCATAATGGCTAACTGGTCCGACCCGCAAAGGGGTCTCGACATGCGAGGACAGACCCAGGCCCGCACCGGCACCCGCGATGTCGCGTTTGACGCCGGTCTCCGGTCCTATATGCTCAAAGTTTACAATTACATGGCCTCGGGCGTGCTGCTGACGGGTATTGTCGCGATGCTGTTCGCGCGCGGCGGAACGGAGTCGCCCGCAGCGACGCTGATCCTGTCCGGTGGCATCATGTCCTGGGTTATCATGCTCGCCCCGCTGGCGTTTATTCTGGTGATGAGTTTTGGCATGAACCGGCTTTCGCAGGGTGCATTGCAGGCGCTATACTGGGCCTTCGCGGTGACGATGGGCCTGTCGCTCTCGACGATTTTCCTGCGCTATACAGGCACGTCGATCGCCCAGACTTTCTTCGCCACATCGGCGGCGTTTGTCAGCCTCAGCCTGTGGGGCTACACGACCAAGAAAGACCTGTCCGGCTGGGGCACGTTTCTGATCATGGGCGTGGTCGGGCTGATCGTAGCGATGGTCATCAACATCTTCCTGCAATCCGAAGCGATGGGTTATGTCATCAGCGGTATCGGCGTGCTGATCTTCGCGGCGCTGACCGCCTATGACACGCAGAAGATCAAGAGCATGTATGCGCATGTCGCGGGCACGGATATGATGGGCAAGGTCGTCATTATGGGCGCGCTGAACCTCTATCTCGATTTCGTGAACATGTTCATGTTCCTGCTCAGCTTCATGGGCGGTCGCGAATAGGGCGGTCGATACTCGAACACGAAAAGGCCCGGCGGGGAGATTCGCCGGGCCTTTTTTTCGCGAGAACGTACGGTGCATTGAGGCAAAGCTGAAATGCACGAGTTTTTATCGGGATCGTGCATTGCGCGATGGTGCATTTCGCAAGGGCTCAATGCACCCTACGGGAACCGGCTTGCTGCTACGGGAACCGGCTTGCTGCGCGGGGGGATGATGATGGTTTGAGACTATCATGATGCTAAGTTGACCCATATTGTCATTGCGAGCGCAGCGAAGCAATCCAGGACCGCAAGCATTTTCACCAGTCGCGCTGGATTGCTTCGTCGCAGCGCTCCTCGCAATGACGATTTCAAATCTCATCGAGTTCTAGTCGTTCTCGTCACCCTCCATCTCCGCGATCAGTTTCCCGTCAATCGCCTTGGCGCGCTGATAGGCTTCCCGTTCCCGGAATCGCGCCGCATAAGTTTCGAACGCATCATGCTTAGGCAGCGTCCCGAAATTGAGCCCCCAATCCACCTGCGAGCCGACATAGACATCGGCCATCGTGAAGCGGCTGCCGCAGACATAATCGCGGCCGGTAATCGCGCCTTCCAGCACAGCGACGGCGCGGTCGTAAGTGCCATAGCCCGCCATGCGCTCCTGATCCTCGGTCGGCGTGATGCCGAGATGCTTGTCGGTGATCGCCTGTTCCACCGGGCCGGAGGTGAAGAACATCCAGCGATAATAATCGGCGCGTTCGTCGTCGTTCGGGGCGAGGCCCGCCTCCGGAAAGGCATCGGCCAGATACGCGCAGATCGCGGCGCATTCAGTGACCACCTTGTCGCCATGCACAATCGCCGGTACCTTGCCCATCGGGTTGATCGCAAGATACTCGTCCGCCTTCATGCTGCGGTCGTAATCGAGCAGCACCTGCTCATAGTCCGCGCCCGCTTCCTCCAGCGCCCAGCGCGCGATCTGCCCGCGCGACATCGGGTTGGTGTAAAAGGTAATATCGGCCATCATGCGTCTCCCTTAACCGCCGCCTCGATGGCGGCCACATCGATTTTGTGCATCGTCATCATAGCCTCGAAAGCGCGCTTTGCCACCTCGCCGCCCGTCGCCATCGCCTCGGTCAGCACGGTCGGCGTGATCTGCCAGTTGACGCCCCATTTGTCCTTGCACCAGCCGCACGCGCTTTCCGCCCCGCCATTATCTACGATGGCGTTCCAGTAAAGGTCGGTTTCCTCCTGCGTGCCGGTATTGACCTGGAAGGAAAAGGCTTCGGTGTGCGGAAAGGCCGGGCCGCCATTCAGGCCGATGCATTTCAGGCCGAGCACGGTAAACTCCACCGTCAGCGCATCGCCCTTCTTGCCGGAGGGAAAGTCGGCGGGCGCATGGTGCACCGCGCCCACGCTGCTGTCCGGGAAGGTGGCGGCGTAGAATTTTGCCGCCTCCTCGGCGTCCCTGTTGTACCAGAGGCACAGGGTTGCATCGGTCATCCTTCTTCTCCTTTCCGGGCCGGCGCGCCAATCGACCAAATGTGGCCAAATGGGTCTTTCAGTTGGCCGTAGCGGTCGCCCCAGAACATGTGTTCGAGCGGCATGGTCGGGGTACCGCCGGCGGCAACGGCACGGTCGAACCATGTGTCGGCATCATCGACTTGCAGATGCAGCGTCATTCCGCGCGGCGGCCCGCTATCGGCTTGGGCGGGATCGACATATTCGGGGAACTCGTCATGTAGCATCAGCGAGCCGCCGTTGATGTGGAGATGCGCGTGCATCAGGCGCTTGCCGTCGTCCGCCGCTTGCCGCATCTGTTCGGCCGCGCCGAAGGCCGCGACATAAAAATCGATGGCCTCTGCGGCCCGGCTGTCGCCGATCTGGAGGTGCGGGGTGAGGCCGGTGGCCGGGCCTTGGTTGGGTTGTTCGGGCATGTTCGTTTCCTTTCTGCTGACAGTTATCCATTTGGTGGCGGGTTCCGGTCGAAGGCGGCGAGCTGGTCGGCCAGCGCTTTCTGGAAAGCCGGGCGTTCGGTGCAGCGATCAAGATAGGCGGCGAGGGGAGGGTGGTGTTCGGGGAGACCCGCCTCGACGGTTTCGCGCAACACCGTCGCCATCGCGATATCGGCGACGGTGAAATCGCCGACCAGATAAGGTTTTTCGCCCAGCGCCGCCGCCAAGGCATCGAGCCGCCCGCCCAGAAATTCGATCAGGCCGGGCCGCCGCAGTGTCGCCCATTCCTCGTCCTTGGAGAAGAGATCGATATTGCCAAGCTCGAAAACAAACGGCTCGATGCTGTTGAGCGCGGCGAACAGCCAGCTGATCGTATGGGCGCGTTTCTGCGGGTCGGCGGGCAGCAGGCGCTCGTCCTTCTCCGCCAGATGCAGCAGGATCGCGCCGCTTTCGAACATCGAAACGCCGTCATCGCCGAGCACCGGAACCTGCGCAAAGGGCTGTTCCTTGCGGTAGGCGTCCGAATTCTTTTCCTCCTGCCCGATCAGGCGTTCTTCGTAGGAAAGCCCGATCTCCTCGCACGCCCAGCGCGGACGCAGATCGCGGACAAACCCGCGCGCAAAATCGGGCACCCATTCGAAAGCGGTGATGGTGATCGTCATGCTTTTTCCCCATCGTCCAGCTTCGGATACCAGTCGGTCCCGCGCCCCTCGGGCGTCATGTCGAGCAGGATCCATAGCGGATTCCATTCGGGGGCGGGATGCGGGTCCTGGCCGGGATCGGCGATGTCCATGCCGCCTTCCGCGCTGTAGAAATGACGGATGCTTTCGCCCTCGCGCCGGAAGACCGTGAAGGCGGGCATGTCGGCATCGCGCGAATCGTTATAATCCGCCCAGAAATCGCCGCTCAGGTCCGAATAGAAGCGCAGGTGCTTCCAGCCGCGTTCCTTCGCATAGTCCGCGATCCGCTCATAAGGCGAGCGCGCGACGACCACCAGCGCGGCGCGCTGTTCGATATGCCGTGCTTCGCCGTCCCATGAATCGAGCAGGGCGGAACACATCGGGCAGCCGTCCTTGCGATCAGGCCCGTACATCATCGAATAGACGATGAGCGTATCCTTGTCGCCGAACAGATCGGCCAGGCCGACTTCGCCCTCCGGCCCCTCGAAGCGGTAGTCCGTCGTCACCTCGCCGCCCGGCGGCAGCGCGCGGCGCATCTCGCCGACGCGCCAGATATGACGGCGCAGTTCGATCTCCTCGGCGAGGAGATCGGTGCGCGCGCGGCGATATTCGTCGCTTTCGTTCGGGAAGCCGGCCTCGTTCAGTTCGACAAGGTCCTTGGCGGGTTTGAGGGTTTGGGTGGTCATAGGTTTTTTCCTTTCAGGTTCTGGCGCGTTCAATCGCGATCCGGCGCGCCGAGCGGGAAGAGGTCGCGATAGGGCCGTGCCTCATCGATCGCGCGGGCGAAGGAGGGACGGGCGAGCAGGCGGCTCCGGTAGGCGCGGACGTTGGCGAACTCCTCGCCGATCTCATGCGTCCAGTCGGCGTAGAACAAGGCAGGAGCGGCGGCGCAGTCGGCGAGGCTGAAATCGCCGCCCGCCGCCCATTCGCGCGTCGCCATCCAGCGGTCGAGGATCGCGTAGCTGGTATCGAGCATCGCCCGCGCTTTATCATCGCCAATGGGGTCGCGATCCTCTTCCTCGCGGATCGCGTTGAAGACGATGCTGGCCTGCGGGTTCGAGACATAATTGTCGAAGAAACGATCGAGCATCCGGACCTCGACCGCCGCATCGGGATCGTCGGGAATCAGCGCGACCGGCCCGGGATGGTGAACGTACAGATATTCGATGATGCTCGTAGCTTCCGGCACCACCCGCTCGCCCTCGCGCAGCACCGGAAAGCGTTCGAGCGGCCAGATGCGCGCGAGTTCTTCCTGCGCCGGGCTACCGGGTTCGAGCATTTGCAGCTCGAACGGTATGGCATTCTCATGGAGCGCGATCAGCACCTTCTGGCAGTAGGACGAGAAGGGATGGGCGAAGAGTTCGAGGGCCATCGCGGTTCTCCCTATTTCCGCGCGCCGACCAGCGCGAAGGCCGCGCCTTGCGGGTCCATGCCGTTCATTGCAAAATTGCCGCCGGGGATTTCGATGGGCTCCTGCAGGATGGTGCCGCCCTTGGCCTCGATCGTTTCGACCGCCTTGTCGATATCGGACACGCGGAAATAATAGCTCCACATGCTCACCGGCATTTCGGGCATTTTCGGCATCACCGCGCCGAGCATGTGGCCGCGCGCGTCGCCGACCTTCCAGAATTCGTATTTGCCGAGTTCGCCCATATCCATATCGCCATCCTGCTCCCAGCCGAATTGCTCGCCGTAAAAACTCTTGGCGGCGGCGGGATCGGTGGTGGCCAGCTCGTTCCAGGCGCAATGGCCGACCATCGGTTCGGTGGCAGAGAAGGCGGTGCTGGTGGCGTCGGGATTATCGGCGGGCGGGACGGGGCGCATAATGTAAAACATCGCGCTCTGCGGATCGGCGACAAAGGCCATCCGCCCGACGCCGGGAATATCCCACGGCTCCCTCTGGATGCTGCCGCCCTCCGCCTCGATGCTGGCGGCTGCCTCATCGACACTGTCGACCGCGATATAGCCGAGCCAGCAGGGCCGCGCGCCATTTGCCGTCATTTCGTCGGTGAGCGGCATGATGCCGCCAACGGTTTCGCTACCGGCGGAGAAGGTGCGGTAATCGGTGTCTTCCTGTCCGAGATTCCGGAATGTCCAGCCGAGAATTTCGCCGTAGAAATCCTGCGCCGCATCGGCATCGTCGGTCATCAGCTCATACCAGATAAAATCGCCATGTTTGTTGGGCATCGTGCTATCCTTTCAGTTCGACTACGGGCGTAAAGCCGCCATAGATCATTCGTTTGCCATCGAAGGGCATCGGGTTTTTCTCCGGGTCCATGCGCGGATCGGGATTGTCCTCATCCATCATCTTCGCCATCGCGGCGTCGCGCGTTGGTTTGTCGGGCCATTCGATCCACGAAAAGACGACGCTCTCGTCTTCCTCCGCCTTGACCGCCATCCGGAAATCCGTGGTCTTTCCTTCGGACACGTCATCGCCCCAGCATTCCAAGATACGCGTCGCGCCCATGTCCATGAACATGCTGTCGCCGAGATTGGCATGATCGATAAACTTCTGTTTGTTGGCGGTCGGAACCGCGATCACAAATCCGTCTATGTAGCTCATTTTGTTTCTCCTTTTTCATTGTCGCCGAGACCCAGCGGCGTACGGTCGAGCAGGGTCCAGTGGTTGCCGATGGTCACGAGATCATCGAACGGTACGATATTGGCGAGATAAGCCGTATCGCCATCGCGCAGGAACACCGAAATTTGCGCCCATCCGTCATAGCCGGTGGCTTCGTGGAAGCTTTCGTCGGGCAGCGAATACCAGGGCACCGGCCAGTCGCGGTCTGTCTTGACGGCTGCGATTTCGCCGACCGACGCGCGAAACAAACGCCAGCGACGTGTCATATTTGTGCAAATGGGCGAAATCGCCGCCCAGATCGCCGAGGTCGCGCGTCCACATCGAACATCCCTCGCATGGGTCTTTGCCCGGCTCGAACCAGAAATCATAGATGAGGAGCTGGCGGCGACCCTCGAACAGATCGATCAGACTGGCGCTGCCGTGCGGACCTTCGAAGCGATGGCCTTCGTCCATCTCGACCATCGGCAAATCCCGGCGCTCGGAAATGATCGCGTCCCGTTCGCGAGAGAACGCCGTTTCCTTTTCATGCATGGCTTTGCGCGCTGCAATCCAGTTATCGCGTGTGACTATCTCGGGAAGGGCGGCCCTGTGATTGGTCACGCTTTCTCTCCTTCTTCCCACGCCGCGAATTCGGGCGGGGCTTTTCCAGTGAACCCGGCCATGTGATCGGACAGCGCGCGTCTGAACGCGGGCCGCTCCTCGCCGCGGGTCCGGTAGGCGAGCAGATTAGGGTGCGCCTCGATCAGGAAAGCGTCGTCGCCCTCCACCATGCGCAGCACCGAGATCATCATCAGATCGCCGGCCGAAAACTCGCCGTCGAGCCAGGGGCTGTCGCCGAGCCGGTCGGACAGTTCCCGCAGCTTTTCGCCGATTCGTTCGCGGATCGCGGGGATGCGCGGCTTCGACCAGCTCTCGTCGCGCTCGAAAATCGTCGCCATCGCCATGTCGCTGAGATCGGGCTCGACCGTGTTGAGCGCGGCGAACACCCATTCCGCTGCGCGCGAACGGGCATCGGGGCCGTCCGGCAACAGGCCGGGCCAGCGATCGGCGATATGCAGCACGATCGCCCCGCTCTCGAACAGCGTCAAGTCGCCTTCCTCATAGGTCGGCACCTGGCCGAAGGGCTGGCGGGCGCGATGATCGTCCTGCTTCTGCTCGCCCCGGGTGAGATAACGCACGGCATAGGGCTGCCCCACCTCCTCCAGCGCCCAGCGCACGCGCAGATCGCGGACCTGGCCGCGCGCGAAGGGCGGCACCCAGTCGAAAGCGGTGATGGTGATCGGGGCTTCGGGGTCAATCGGCATTACTTGTCTCCGCTTTGAGGCTTGCTTCGAAAACCGCCAACTGGTCAGCGAACGCGCGCTGGTAGGCGGGCCGCGCTTCGCCGCGGGCGATGTAGGCGGCGAGGTTCGGATATTCCTCCACGATGCCTGCGCCTTCCAGTCTGCGCAGCACCGTCACCATCAACAGGTCGCCTGCGCTGAATGTGCCGTCGAGCCAGTCGCCATCGCCAAGCCGATGGGACAGGTCGTCCAGCCGCTCGAGGACGCGGTCTTCGAGCAGAGGCAGGCGTTCGTCGTACCAGCTTTTGTCGCGCTCCAGGTAGCCAGCCTGCTCGCGCTCCACGATTGGCGGCTCGATCGTATTGAGCGCGGTAAACATCCAGGTGATAGCGCGGGCGCGGGCGTCGGCATCGTCCGGGAGCAGGCCCGCAAGGCGCTCCGCAATATGCAGCACGATTGCACCTGATTCGAACAGCGCCAGATCGCCTTCTTCATAGGTAGGAATCTGCCCGAACGGATGGAGCGCGCGGTGCGCAGGCTCCTTCATTTCCGCGAATGAAACCAGCCGAACCGCGTAGGGCTGGCCCGCTTCTTCGAGCGCCCATCGCACGCGCATGTCGCGCGCCAGTCCCTGGCCCTTGTCGGGCGAGCTTTCGAACGCGGTGATGGTGATCGGTGCGTCGTTCGTCTCGGGCATGGCGCTCTCCTTTTGAATCTTTACGCTACGGTTCGCTCAGGCTCCGGGTTCCGCCATCATTTCCGCCGGGCCTTGTTCGGCCGCCTCCGCGCTCATCCACATCGGCTCCCAGATATGGCCGTCGGGATCCTCGAAGCTGCGGCCGTACATGAAATGCATCTCCTGCTTCGGGCAGGGATCGGCCTTGCCGCCTGCCTTCGCCGCCGCCTCGGTGATCGCATCGACATCCGCGCGGCTGTCATGGCTGAGGCAGAGCAGCACCTGCGCGCTCGCTTTGGCATCGGGGATCGCCTTGTCGGTGAACGTCTTCCAGAAATCATGCGTCAGCAGCATCACCTTGATCGCGTCCGACCAGTGCATCGCGGTGGCCCGCTCGTCGGAGAATTTCGGCTCATAAGTGAAGCCGATCGCCTCGTAGAACGCTTTGGACGCCTCAAGATCGGCAACAGGAAGGTTAACGAAAATCATCTGAGTCATGGTGTTCTCCTTTCCGACTCGGTGATTGATTAAAATTGCAAAATGCGTTACAAAAAGCAACTGTGAAGTTACAAAAAGAAACTAACGAGCGACGAGCCGAGCGAAAACGCTGGTATGACGATGCCTGCGGCACGGCGTTTGCGCTCGATCTGATCGGCGAACGCTGGAGCATCCTCATCATCCGCGAGCTGATGTTCGGCCCGCGCCGGTTCGGTGAACTGCGCGGCGGATTACCCGGGATCAGCGCCAAAATCCTGACGCAGCGGCTGGAGGGACTGGAAGCATCGCGCATCCTGTATAAACGCAAATTGCCGCCGTCGGTTTCCGCGCAGGTCTATGAACTGACCGAATGGGGCTATGAAGCGGAGGATGTTGTCCAGATGTTGGGCCGCTGGGCGACGCGGCATCCCGATCACGATCCTACGTTGCCGCTCAGCGCTGCCTCGATCATGATGTCGTTCCGCACGATGATCGACCGGGAACGCGCGGCGGGGTTCGCGGCGATAGCGGGTTTCCGGCTGGGCGAGGACCGGTTCGTGGTGCAGATCGCGGAGGGCGATATCGAGACCGAGCGGGCCGAGCCGGAGGACGCAGATTTCGTCTTCGAAGGCGAACCGACGATGATCGCAGCGGCGGTCTATGGTGGCGAGCCGCTGGAGGCGCTGGAAGGGGCTGGGGTGCTGAAAGTGGAGGGCGACCGCGAACTGGCGCGTCGCTTCACGACGCTGTTTCCGCTGCCGGAGAAGCTGGCGGAACAGTAAATCTTCCCTGCGGGCTGGAGAGGATTGGCTCAGCTACACCATACCCTCGTCATGCCGAACTCGTTTCAGCATCCATTTCCGCCCACGCGCCCACGCCTTTGGCTTTGCCCGTATATTGCGATTGATCGCCTGAAGCGAACGATGCGTCATAGCGGAGGCAGGCACCAGGTTCATAAATGGATGCTGAAACGAGTTCAGCATGACGGGATGGTGTAAGCGAAGAGCCTGCTTCCCGGTCGCCATGACTTTGGTAATCTTTAATCCGGTCAGGATTTATTGCGTCGCTTCCTCCACCGCTCTCTGCGCGTCCTCACCGGCCCGCTCCAGTTCGTCGAGCCGCCGCCGCGTTTCCTTGTCCGGTTCGAAGCCCGGCTCGCCATCCGGGCCAATCGTAATCCGCCCGCCGCCGATATTGGTATCGACGATGATATTGCCGTCGGAATCGACCATCACCGGCGGCTTTTCGATTTCCGCCGGTTCGTCGGGCGGGGGAGGGGGGGCAGCGCGCGGTCTCGGCCGTGGCGCGGCGTCGGGTATCGCGCCGGTCATGAAATTGCGCCAGATCCGCGCAGGCGCG
>JBGTHW010000056.1:0-3942 GCA_041746035.1 Parasphingopyxis sp. | reverse complement strand
ATCCGGGGTCTTTGTGCATTTCGGCAAAGACCCTTTTTGCAGGGATTGTGTTCTTTCTCGTCATTTCACTTCCTTTGCGCGGGCAAGCGCCAGATCGATTTCGCGACGCGGCGTCCTTTGCGTCTTCTTTGTAAAGGTCCGTAGAATCACGACCCGCTGATCCGTCGCCGTGATATATAGCGAACGGGCGAGGCCGCTCTGGCCCTTCAATCGTATCTCCCAGAGCTTGTCCTGGAGATGCTTCACATAAGGCTCCCGCATAGCCGCAAGTCCGTTTGCCTCGATCAGGTCCGCGATCCGCTCGAGCTTCGCCTGCAAGTCCTGAGGCAGTGACTTGAACCGGCTACCGCAGACTCATTGACGAATTCAACAGACCACATAAAATTACTTATACCATTTTTGATATGGAATGCAAGCGTGAGTTCGAAGACGCTACCGTCTTTGCAGCGGCACGAATCAGGCGTCACCTGCTCTAACCAATCGCCTCCTGCATCGTCGCGAAGCCCTCCTGCTCGCGCAAACGGTCCAGCCCTTTTACGATCCGCTTTGCCAGCCCCGGACCTTTATACACCAGCGCGCTATAAAGCTGGATGAGGCTCGCGCCCGCTCTTATCCGCGCCCAGGCTTCTTCGGCGCTGTCGATACCGCCGACGGCGATCAGGGGAATTTGCGCGCCGGTGGCCTTGCGAAAATCGGCGAGGCGCTGGCGGGCCAGGGGAGCGAGGGGGGTGCCGGAGAGGCCGCCGGTTTCCTGCGCATGACGCGAGGTCAGGTGCGGGCGGGAGATGGTGGTGTTGCCGATGATGAGGGCGGCGATGCCGCGCTCTATCGTTTTCCGCGCGATAGCATCGATGTCCGATATTTCGAGATCGGGGGCGAGTTTCAGGAAGACAGGAGGTCCATCCTCTCCTCGTGCGGTCATCACCTGATCGAGCAAACTGGTCAGCGCGCCCTCGTCCTGCAGCGCGCGCAGGCCGGGGGTGTTCGGCGAGGAGATATTGATGGTGAGATAATCGGCGAGGGATGCCATTGCGCCCACGCCCGCGACATAATCGCCGATGCGATCCTCGCTGTCCTTGTTCGCGCCGATATTGATGCCGACTATGCCTGTCCTGAGCGCAGTCGAGGGGTGCCGACGGCGATCCAGCTTTGCAAGACGCTCGACCGCTGCCGCCTGGCCTGCATTGTTGAAACCCATCCGGTTGATCACCGCCTCGTCCTCGCGCAGGCGAAAGAGGCGGGGCTTCGGGTTTCCAGCCTGCGGGCGCGGGGTGATCGTGCCGATCTCGGCATGGCCGAAGCCGAGGCGAAGCATGGCGTCGAACACTTCCGCGTCTTTGTCGAACCCCGGTGCGAGGCCGACCGGGTTCGGGAAGGTCAGTCCCGCCAGCCGCACCTGCATCGCCTTGGGCGACGCCGGTGGCGATGGCAAAGGGGCGCTCTTCAAGGCGGCAATAGTCAGCCGGTGCGCGCGCTCCGCATCGAGCGCAAAAACGAACGGGCGAAGCAGGGAATAGAGCGGCATGGCGGCGCTATGGCAGCGGATTCAAGTCTGGTCAAAGCGGGGCGGGGATGTGTAGGATAATCTCATATCTGTCGCATTTCGTCTCATTCAGGGAGCATTTCATGACGCGTATCCTTCTTCTCGCCACCACCGCTACAGCCACCGTCACGCTGGCCGGGTGCGCGACCATGGAAGCAGGCCCGCCGCCTGCTGCGCTTCCCGGACCCGCCGCCTCCGCCACCCCGCCACAGGAAGAAGCGCCCGCCGAAGCCGAAACGGCCGATACGCAGATCAATGAATTTTTCGAAAGCTACGATGAGACCGAACTCGAATTCTCGCCGCAGTCGAAAGCCTATCGCGGCATTCGCGACGAGGATTATGGCGAATGGGGCGATTTCAGCGACGCCGATGCGGTCGCGGAAAACGAGCGCCGCAACGCCGCCCGCCAGGAGATGCGCGAACGCTTCCGGAATGGCGATCTCAGCGAGGATGCACAGCTCTCCTATCGTTTGTTCGATGCCGTGACCGAGCGATCCAATGGCGCCTTCCAGTATCGCCGCAACGGCTATGTCTTCGATCAGATGAACGGCGCGCAGAGCGGGCTTCCGGCGTTTCTGATCAACATCCATCGGGTCTCGAATGCCGAGGAAGCCGAGGCCTATGTCAGCCGCCTGGAGGGGCTGGGCGGGGCAATCGACACGCTGATCGCCGAGGCCGAAACGCGGGCCGAAAATGGCGTGATCCCACCCGACTGGGTGTTTCCCTATGTGCTGTCCGATACGCGCAATGTGACCAGCGGCGCGCCGTTCGACGAAGGCGAGGATGCGCCGCTCTGGGAAGACCTGCAGAGCAAGGTGAATGCGCTCGATATTCCGCAGGCCGAAAAGGATTCCCTGATCGCGCGCGGGCGCACCGCGTTGCTAGAGAACATCGGCCCGGCCTATCGGCGATTGCTCGCGATGCTGGAGCGGCATCAGGCGATCGCGCCGACCGATGACGGCATCTGGCGGCTCGATAATGGCGCGGAATATTATGCCGAACGGCTGCGCTATTATACGACCACCGAACTCACCGCCGACCAGATCCACCGGATCGGCCTCGATAATGTCGCGCGCATCCATGGCGAGATGCGCGAGATTATGGACGAGGTCGGGTTCGCGGGGACGTTGCAGGAATTTTTCGAACATCTGCGGACGAGCGACGAGTTTTTCTACGACACGCGCGAGGCCTATCTCGCCGATGCCCGCGCGGCGATCGACGCGATGCGCGCCCGGCTGCCGGAATATTTCGGGACGCTGCCCGAGGCCGAACTCGTCGTCAAACCGGTCGAGGAATTTCGCGAGCAATCGGCCGGCAAGGCCTTCTATAACGGCCCCGCGCCGGACGGTTCGCGCCCCGGCACCTATTATGTGAACCTCTATAATCTGCGCGACATGTCGCGCACCGAGCTGGAGGCGCTCGCCTATCATGAGGGCGTTCCCGGCCACCATCTCCAGCGCACCATCCAGACCGAGAATGACGATGTTCCACCCTTCCGGCAGTTCGGTGGCTTCACCGCCTATACCGAAGGCTGGGGGCTGTATTCGGAGGAACTGGGCAAGGATATGGGCTTCTATACCGATCCCTATTCGGACTTCGGACGTTTGGGTATGGAACTGTGGCGCGCCTGTCGGCTGGTCGTCGATACCGGCATCCATCACATGCGCTGGACCCGCGAGGAGGCGATCGAGTATCTGAGCGAGAACACGCCGAACCCGGAAGGCGATATCCGCAAGGCCATCGAGCGCTATGTCGTTTATCCGGGGCAGGCGACGGCCTATCTGATCGGCAAGCTGAAGATCATGGAACTGCGCCAGCGGGCGATGGACACGCTGGGCGACGATTTCAGCTATCCGGGCTTCCACGACGCGGTGCTGCTGCCGGGGCCCGTGCCGCTCGATATACTGGAAGAAAATATCGACGCCTGGATCGCGGAAGTGCGGACGGGCGGATAATGCCGACAAAATCGCCGACGTCGTTTTTATCCAATACAGGTCCGTAACGACTCGCTACACACCTCTTTGCGACCCGAAGGATCCCGGTTTCGGGATACCTTAACTTAGTAGCCCCTGCCGACTTTGTCGGCAGGGGCTACTTTTTGTCTTATGCGCATAATTCGTGTATCCTGCCGCAAGAAAGCTATAAAACAAGAGCTTCGGGACGCATATTGTGACGGACTTATCCAGGTTTTCCTTGGAATACGCCGCGCCTGCCGACGATTTGAAGGACATGGTCTCCTCCTTCTACTGGTTTCGCGTGGATATTGCCGAGTCGCGCGAGACCGAGCGGGCGGAGCGTGCCCAGTTTCGTTTCGTCCTGAAAGGCGGCGGCGGCTACGAATTCTGCGACGGCACTTATATGGAATCGACGCCGGTCACGATCATCGGGCCGACAACGGG
>JBGTHW010000055.1:0-5991 GCA_041746035.1 Parasphingopyxis sp. | reverse complement strand
AACCGAGGGACAACCGGCAGGCAGCTTCGGATGGGGCGGCGCGGCGGGCACCGCCGCCTGGGTGGATTTTCGCCACAATATGCGGATTTCGGGCTATATCCAGCTGATGGGTCCAGTGAATAACGATTTCCGTCCCGGCTTCACCAGCGCCGTCTATGCCGACATCGCTTCGCAAGATTAGCCTTCCGCACTTGCCGTCGTAATGCCCTGATGTTGCAGTGCGGGATGGCGCGTCATATGCCATGCCGCGAAAGGACTGTGTTTTGGAAAAAGACGACGACGCCCTCGGCAAGGGTCCGAAATCCCCGGAAGCCCTGGTGCAGAAACTGGTCGATCTGCTCAATATCGAAGAGATAGACACCGATCTTTATCGCGGCCCCCGGCTGCCGGGCGGTGTCGGGCGGGTATTTGGCGGGCAGGTGATCGCGCAGGCGCTGGTCGCGGCGAATCATTCGGTCGAAGACGATCTCGTGGCACACTCGCTCCACGCCTATTTCATGCGACCGGGTAATGAGAACCATCCGATTATCTACCGTATCGAGCGGGACCGCGACGGGCGGAGTTTCTCGACACGCCGGATCATCGCGCTGCAAAAGGGCAAGCCGATCTTCAATATGGCGGCCAATTTTCAGCGGCCCGAAGAAGGCCTGTCGCACCAGTTCGAAATGCCCGCCGTCCCGCCGCCCGAAACCCTGCAAAGCCGTATCGACTGGTGGCGCGACAATATCGATCTGGTACCCGAAGCCCATCGCAAAGCGGTGCTGCGGCAGCGTGCGCTGGACTTCCGGCCTGTCGAGCCGATGGAGCTTCCGCCAAAAAGACGCCCGCCTCAAAGCGCCTGCTGGTTCAAGGCTGTCGCGCCGCTGGATGGCGACCTCAAACTCCATCAGGCCTTTCTTGCCTATGCGTCGGACTCTACTTTGCTTGGTACGGCAACTCTCCCGCACGGCGTCCATCATATTTCGAACCCAAATCTCCAGATGGCGAGCCTCGATCACGCGCTTTGGCTTCACGAGGAATTCCGCGCCGACGAGTGGTTGCTGTACGCCACGGATACGCCCTGGACGGGCCATGCGCGCGGCTTCAACCGGGGGCAGATTTTCACGCGCGACGGCCGGCTCGTCGCCAGTGTCGCGCAGGAAGGCTTGATGCGGCTGCGCGAGGCGCGTTAGGGCGCGCTGGTGACCGCAACAGCACCATCGACTTCCCCCGCCAAAGGCAGCCTGCGCGATCTTTGGGCGATTATCGCGGCGCTGACCTTTGTCCAGACAGCGGTCGCGGCGACGGGTTTCGTGATCCCGCTCTTGCTGAGCGGCAACGGCCAAAGCAGTTTCGTGATCGGGCTGGTCACAGCCTGCTACATGATCGGATTCCTGGCCGGTGCGCGGCTGGCCCCGGCGCGCATCGGCATTGTCGGCCATGTCCGCGCTTTCGCCTTGTTCGGCGCGGCGGCGAGCCTTGCCTGCCTGTGTCTCTATGTCAGTTTCTCGCCCTTCTGGACGGCACTGGTCGAGCTGTTGCTCGGAATTTCCGTGGCGGCGCTGTTCGCGACCGGCGAAAGCTGGGTCACCGATGCCGCGCCCGAGGAAAGCCGGGGGCGGGTGCTCAGCATCTATTATCTGTTCGCCAAGCTCGGCACGATGGCGGGGCCGTTTGTTGTCTCGTTCAGCGTCTTGCATACGGGCGGGGCTTTCATGCTGCTTGCGGGGCTGTTTTGCGCCGCTATCCTGCCGATCACGATAACCCGCCAGGTCGAGCCGGACCCGCCCTCTGCCGCGCCGTTCGGCATCCGCGATCTCTGGCGCGCTGCGCCTGCCAGCGTGCAGGCGGCTTTTGCGGCGGGGGCGGCCAATGGTGCCGTGCTCCAGCTCTATCCGATCTATATGCTGGCGATAACGCCGGGAGTGGGCGAGATAGCGATTGCCGCCTTTAACGGCATTGCCCAGATCGGCGCGCTGCTGGTGCTGTGGCCCGCAGGCAGCTGGTCGGATCGGGCGGACCGGCGCAACGTCATCGCCGTGCTGGCCGCGCTTGGTGCACTGGCGTCGCTGTCGCTGGGTCTGCTCGGGGCGATGCTGCCGGTCTGGTTGCTGCTGGGTTTGGCCGCGTTATGGGGAGCAGGCAGCCTGAATTTCTATGGCATCGCTGTCGCCCATGCCGCCGACCGCGCCGGGCCGGGGCAGGGGCCGAAGGCGATTGCCGGGATGCTGATGGTCTGGGCCAGCGGCGCGGCGACGGGGCCGGTCATTGCGGGCCTCCTGATGTCGGTCGCCTTGGGGCCTTCCGGGCTGTTCGCCGTCCCCGCAGTGCTGCTCGGCCTGCTGTCCCTGTCGATGCTGTTGCGCCAGACGGTCAGCGGGAAGGTCGCGCCGAACAGCAAAGGCACATTCGCGCCGATCTCGACGACCAGCATGGGCATCGCCGACCTCGACGCGCGCGCCAAAAACCGGGAAAGGCGCACCGGCCCTGGAGAATAGCGCCACGAATGAGCGCCATTGCCCACACGCAATCATCTCCTCTATACAGTTTATATGTAATGTTGTATCATATAATCCTTGAGAGGAGAACGCCATGCCACAGTTACCCCCAGCCGCACAGAACCACAAATCATCCTATCTCCAGCAGAAGCGTTTCAGCCCGACAGGCATCGCGATCGTCGTCGTCATGCACGCCGCAGGCCTTGGTGTGCTGCTGCTGGCAAAGCCGGAAATAGTAACCAGTGTTATCGGCGACCCGCCGCAGGCCGAATGGATCGCTCTCGATCCACCCCCGCCACCACCGCCGGGTCGTCCGGAAACACCCATCGAACACCAGCTGCCGGTCATGCCAGCCGAGACCGTTATCGACATACCTCGGCCAGCCTTGCCGCCTATCGCGCCGACGCCGTTCGTTCCGTTCGACAGGCTGGCCGAGGTCGTACCGCCTGCTCCGCCCTTGTCGCCGCCCGCGCCGCCACCGCGCGAACCGGTGCTTACCAATGCGCGTTTCGCGCAGTCGGCGATGGCGCATCTGCAACCGCCCTATCCTTCGGCGATGATCCGCCAGGGTGTCGAGGGCGAGGTCACGGTCCGCGTGCGGGTCGGCACCGATGGCCGGGTGACGGCGGTCGAGCGGGTGCGCGCGGTTCATGAAACGCTGTTCGAAGCGACCCGGCAGCATGCCTTGCGCCGCTGGCGATTCGTGCCTGCGACGCGCGATGGCGAACCCGTCGAGAGCTGGCAGACTCATACTATCCGGTTTCGCATCGCCTGAATGTTGCGATCGAGCCCTGGCTCTGGCGCTCGGGCGGCAGTCTGCCTATGTTGTCGGCATGGTCATGATTCCGCCCAAACCCGGAACGATCTGGAAAGACTTCAAGTCCTTCCTCGGTCGTGGCGAACGCCATAACTGGATTGCGCTGATGCTGGCGATGGCGATTCCTGCCGGCATTATTTATGTGTTTATTCTTGATGGCCGGACCAATATCTTCGATGATACGCCGGTCGTCATCTATGCCGAAAGCTGGTCCGTGACGCGCAGCGACGAGGATATCCAGGCACGGCAGCGCGAATTGCTCATGGCGGAGAATGAGCGGCGCGCGATACTTCGCGAAAGATTCCAGAGTCTCGCCGATGGCCTCGGCGTCGAGTATGACGAGGAAGCGGCGGCAGAGGCCCAGCGCATCACCGAAGAGAATCGCCGCCTGATGGCCGAGATCGAGGCGCGTGAGGGCGGCGCAGCCGGGGAGGCCATCGCTGAGCAACGCTGACGAACGCTGGATGGCGGCGGCCCTTGCGCTGTCGATGCGCGGGCGCGGGCGGACCGCGCCCAATCCCAATGTCGGCTGTGTGATCGTGCGCGATGGCGTGGTTATCGGACGCGGCTGGACGCAGCCGGGCGGACGCCCCCATGCCGAGGCAATGGCGCTGGAGGGCATCGATGCGAGCGGTGCCGATGTCTATGTGACGTTGGAGCCCTGCGCGCATGAGAGCGAGCGCGGGCGGGCCTGCGCGGATTTACTTGTCGAGGCGGGGGTTCGCCGGGTGATTTTCGGAATGACCGATATCGATCCGCGCACCGATGGCCGGGGTGTCGGCAAGCTCCGCCGAGCGGGCATCGAAGTCGTCAAGAATGTGCTGGCGGACGAAGCCCGTCGCGCGATGGCCGGGTTTTTCATGCGTCAGAAACATGGCCGACCGCATGTGACGCTCAAACTCGCGACCTCGCTGGATGGCCAGATTGCACTGCCGGACGGGTCGAGCCAGTGGATTACCGGCGAGCAAGCCCGCGCGCACGCCCATGTCGAGCGCTCGCTGGCCGACATCGTCATTGTTGGGCGGGCGACCGCACTCGCCGACGAGCCGCGCCTCGATGTCCGGCTGGCCGGGCTGGCGGAACGCACCCCCAAACGCGCCATTCTTACGCGCGAACACAGCAATTTTGCGAAATTTACCGCCAGGGCGAACCAGCCCGACTGGTTTCATCTCAGCCGCCCCGAAGCGATCGCCGGTCTCGATGCCGTCGATTTCGCGCTTGTCGAAGGCGGTGCGGGGGCGGCTGCGGCGTTTCTGAAGGCCGGTCTGGTGGACCGCCTTGTCCTGTATCGCGCGCCGATATTAATAGGCTCCGGCGTGACTGCGCTGGGCGATATCGGGCTGACCGACCTGCCCGACGCGCACGGCCAATGGCAGCTTCATGAGGAGCGCTTGCTTGGCAAGGACCGGCTCGAGGTTTACGAACGCGCATAGCGTTCCGACTGCTTTCGATCCATTGTCAGACCGTCCGCTTCGCGCCCAAGCTGAGGACACCATATAACCAAGCTAGCGACTGCATTTTTCCGAGAGCGGTGGTTAGCGCACCAGCTGGATGATTTTCCAAATCGCGGCGCAGCAAAAATTGATCAATCCCAACCCGAGCGCGACGATCAAGAGAAGGAGAAACCAGTTCGCAGGCGAAACTGATGTTACTCCGATCAACCAGTAAAAAATGTAGCCGTAGAGCGGTAAGACGATGCCAATTCTTACCCAAGAAGTTCTCTGCCAATTCGATCCTAACCTGCTCAGCCAAGAGCCTGTGTGAGGTAAGGGTATAGCCTTAGACAAAATATGGTTTGCCTTCCGGTAGTGAATCCAAGGAGGCCTAAACGCTGCTATGAGGATTGGAACTATCGCAATGTAGGAAACCACCGCCAGAAAGGATTTCCCAAGATCAAACAATGCTACACACACTGCTCCAATGAAAATCATCACAAACGACAGCAAAAAAGCTTTGAAAATTGCGAAAAAATCGAACTTTAAGCTATTGCGGTAGCTGGAAATCAATTCATCTCGTTCAGCGGGAGTGACGTACTTGTTTCCATTCAAAGTGCGAAATGAGTACCCTGAATCATAGGGTTCAAACTTTCTGTGATAGAATTTCCACAAACCGAACATGGTTTGCACTCTAGCTATGACTCCAGAGTTTTTGAAGAAGCAGAAACAATCGAAAAATGAGCGGGCCCGCGATGGCTTTTGTTCGCTTTCCACTCATTGCGGACTCAGCTTCCCCTTCGACAAGTTCAAGGTGAGCGGGTAAAAGGCAATCATGTTCACTGGCATCATCACCGATATCGGCACGATCCGGAAGGCCGAGCAGCTCGGCGATCTGCGGCTCGAAATTGCGTGCGGCTACGATATGGCGAGCATCGATCTTGGCGCGTCGATCTGTTGCTCGGGCGTGTGTCTGACGGTGGTCGATAAGGGCGAGGATTGGTTCGCCGCTGATCTGTCCGCCGAAAGCGTGTCGCGTACGGCGCAGGGCCAGTGGAATGAGGGCGGCGCGCTCAATCTCGAACGCTCGCTCAAGCTCGGCGACGAGATGGGGGGGCATATCGTGACCGGGCATGTCGACGGGATTGGCGAGGTGGTTTCCGCAACGGAGTCGGGCGATTCGACCGAAATCACGATCCGCGCGCCGAAGGAGCTGGCGAAATATATTGCGCCCAAAGGCTCGATCACGCTCGATGGCGTGTCG
>JBGTHW010000054.1:0-5454 GCA_041746035.1 Parasphingopyxis sp. | reverse complement strand
AATCTGCGCGGCGAGAAGATACTTCACATGATCTGGCGGGTATTGTGGTGCGTGGTAATTTTCATCGGCTCTTTCGTCCCGCTCGAGCTGATCTGGCGGCTTGGCGATATCGCCAATGCGTCGATGGCGCTGCCCAATATCGTCGCACTGCTGGCGCTGTCGGGTGTAGTGTTCGCGCTGGCCAGGGGCAACCGCACGGCGGGAACCGATCATGACCGCGAAACACCGGCGGAGCTGAGCGAAGACGTCGCCGGAGCGCCGGGTGGGCATTGAGCATGGCCCTTCTCCCCCCTTCGACACCGCTCAGGACAGGCTTGAGGGAGAAGGATACGGAGACTTTCGAGCGCAGCGAGTTAGTCGAAGTTGGATGAGGGGTGCGAGGCGCAGCCGAGCTTGGCGCGCAGCGGCAAATTCCGCCCTCCGCCAGATTCATGCTCGCTTCGCATCGCTCTACCCCCCTCACCCGGCCCTGTGGGCCGACCTCTCCCAGCCTGTCCTGAGCGACGCCGCAGGCGTCGTCGAAGGGGGGAGAGGAATTGGATGCTAAAGCGCCTGTATCACTGGACGCTGGCGAAGGCGGCGCATCCGCTCGCGGAGCGTTGGCTGGCGTTTATCGCGTTCATTGAATCGAGCTTCTTCCCGATTCCGCCGGACATCATGCTGATCCCAATGTGTCTGGCGCGACCGGACAAGGCTTTCCGCTATGCCTTTATCTGCACCATCGCCTCGGTGCTCGGCGCGTTGCTCGGTTACGCCATCGGCTATTGGCTGTTCGCCAGCATCGGTGCACCGATCCTCGATTTTTACGGCCTGAGCGGCGAGTTCACCGCCTTCTCGCAGCGGTTCAACGAGCAGGGCTGGCTGATCGTGCTGGCGGCGGGCTTTACGCCCCTGCCCTTCAAAGTCATCACCATCGCCGCCGGTGCGACCGCCATGCCGCTCCATGTCCTCATCATCGCCGCGATCATCGCGCGTTCGGCACGTTTCTTCCTTGTGGCCGCGCTGCTCTGGAAATTCGGCGAGCCCATCAAGGGGCTGATCGACCGCTATTTCGGCATCCTGACCACCGCCGTGCTGGTCCTCGGCATCGGCGGCTTCGTCGCAGTGCGCTATCTGTTCTGAACTGGCTCGCCCCGGCTCGCCCTGATCCGCGCGACTTCGGCCTCGTATTCTTCGGCGGTAATCGCTTCTATAGAGACATATTCCTGTGCGTCGCCTTCGGCCACATAAGCGCCAAGATGCCCGTAACCGTTCGGGTCGCCACGTTCGATCCTCCCGCGAACTGTCAGCCGCAGCGCCGGTCCACCGCCATGCCGGACAATTCCGTCGTCGGCCATATAGGACCGGAGCTGCTGATAATCTCCATAGGTCTTGAGCCAGATCGGCCCTTCGCCATCGCTGGTCCAGAAGGCGCTTTCCTCGAAACCCGAACGCCAGACCCCCATCGCTTCCCAGTTTTCGTCGATGGCCGGGCGTTCGACGGGAGGCGGATCGGCGCGCTCGCCCGTCTCATCTCCGGACGGCTCGGCAGGTTTTTGGGCGCAGGCGGCGGGCATCGCCAGAACCGCGCAAAGCGAAGCCACTGCGACAATCGACAAACGCATGAAACGTCTCCTTTTACTCCTGCGGATGCGCCGCCATCCACGCCGCCGCCTGCCGCTCGATCATAGCGATCATGTCGCCCATCGCCAGATTCATGTCGATCAGATGCAACCCCCAGTCATCGAGCCGCTGGCCACTGACCATCACATCGCCGGCGATCGTGTCGGTGCGCGGATCGGCGGGGTCGGCATTGACCGTGACCGCAAGATAATTCGCGCCATTCTCCGCCACGCATTGGGCACTGAGCAAACCCGGGACGCGGACAAAACCGGTGGTGACGGTCTCGCCGCCCTCGACCCAGTCGAACGGCGTCGAATCTTCCAGCAAGGAGCGATTGGCGAGCCACGCATCGAGCGGCGCGCTGCCGCCAGCGGGAGCGGCGGGATTGACACAGGCGGCGACCTGCCCCTCGCCCTCGACCTTGCCGAAGCGGCTGGTGGCAGGAGGCGGCACATCGGAGCGGAAGCTGACGAAGCTGACCACGCAGCCGGTCTGATCCGCCGCGCGGCAGAGCGGCGTATCGCCCAGTTGCCCGCCCGCATCCTCGCTCTCCGGCACACCAACATTGGTACCGATCAGCAGTGCCGAAATCATGTTGGTGGTCAGCGGTGTTACGCCGCCCTGTTCGCCGAGTAGCCGCGCGAGGATGCCCGAACCCTGGCTATGGCCGATCAGCACCACCCCGCGCCCCTCATTATGGTTGGTCATATAATAGTCCCAGGCGGCCTTCACATCGTTCGCCGCCATCTCGCGGTCGACGCCACTCCAGTCTCCGGTCGTCATGCCCCGGCGCAACGCGGTCAGCGTCACCTGGCGATAGAGCGGCGCATACATCCGGCACGCCTGCCGGAACGGCGCGGCCTGAAGCAGAATAACGCGGCGCTCCTCGTCATTGGCGATTAGGTCGCTGTTGCCGCTCTCGTCGTTAGAGACGGTCGGATAGACATAGAAACAGTCGAAGGTCGGGTTTTCGACTATGGCGTTCTCTTCGACCGTCATCGTGCCGTCGGCTTCCACCAGGGTCGTGTCGATAGAAACGGCGCAGGCATCGTCCTGACCGGGAAGGCAAAGCCAGTTCTCGCTTTGTGCATAATCGGGGATCGTGCTGGTGGTTTCGGGCTGTTGGGCGAAGGCAGCGGTGGTGACGGTAAACGTAGCGGCAGTTGCTAAAAGTGTCCGGAAACGCACAATCTTTCTCCCTAATTTTCGGTGTTATGACGGCAATTATATCTTCTCAACCGCCCAGCATCGCCGCATCCGATGCCAGCAGCGCCGCGAAGCTCTCGCGACCCAGCACCCGGTCGCAATGCGCTTTCGTTTTCGGCCATTTGTCCCAGTCGATCGCTGCCCGAGCGTAATCGAGATTTTTCATCGACGCGACGACCGCGATATCGGCAAGGGTCAGGCTGTCGCCGACCAGCCAGTCGCCCTCCAGCGATTTTTCGATATAATCGAGGATCGGCGGCAGGGTTTCTTTCTCGGCGGTAACGGCGGCGGCTTCGTCGGGTTCCTGCCCCATCATCCTCGCGACGATACGGTTGAAGAAAATCGCACCGCCCGCGCTGGTCAGGATCGTATCGGCGAATTCATCGAACCAGATGACCTTGCCCCGCGCCTTGGCGTTTGCCGGAATCAGTTCGGGTTCGGGGTGGCTGGCGTCCAGATACTGAATGATCGCGGTCGAATCGGACAGGCAGTAATCGCCATCGCGAAATCCGGGCACCTTGCCGAAGGGCGAGCATTCGCGGAATTCCGGATCGTCCGCGCCCGGCATCATCGGACGATGTTCGAATTCCAGCCCCTTCTCATTGGCATAGGCGACGGTCTTGCGGACGAAGGGGGAGAGCGATGCGCCGTAAATGATCATGGAACGATTCCTCTTGGGGATGGATGACGACGTGCAGCCTATGCCTGTGCGTTGCATAGTGCAACGCGATATCCGCCGCGCCCGACGCATCGGCGAAAAATCGTTGACATGCGAAATGCAGGCATTATGCGACTGCGAATTATTCTCAATAGCAGGAAATTCCCGTGCGTATCGTTTCTCTCCTCCTCGCCACTTCGCTTCTCGTTCCCGCCCAGTCCGCCCTCGCTCAATCGGACACCGACCGCGATCCGATCATCGTTACCGCCACCCGCGCCGAGCTGCCAGCCTCGCAAATTCCGGCGCTGGTTACGCTGGTCGAGGAAGAGGATATCGCGCAGCAGCTGACCATTGCCACCGACATCCAGAGCGTGCTGGCGCAATCCGCTCCCGGCTTCGCGCCGAGCCGCCAGAAGCTCTCCGGCGCGGGCGAGAGTTTTCGCGGGCGCAGTCCGCTTTATCTGATCGATGGCGTGCCGCAATCCAACCCGCTGCGCGATGCGGCGCGCGATGGCTATACGATAGACCCGCTCGTGATAGAACGCATCGAGATCGTCAACGGCGCGAACGCCATCCAGGGCCTCGGCGCGACCGGCGGCATCGTCAATTACGTTACCCGTTCCGCCGATCCTTCGGGCGACTGGTCCGGCGGTGTGCGCGCGGCGATCACCGCATCCGACGAGTTCGATAGCGACGGTTTCGAATATCGCATCGGCGGCTATGCCTCGCGCCGGTTCGGCAATTTCGATGTGCTGGGATCGGCCAGCTATCACCAGCGCAATCTGTTTTATGACGGTCGCGGGCGGACCATCGGCGTCGATGCCACGCAGGGCGATCTCGCCGATTCCGAACAGCGCAATTTTTTCGGGAAACTCGGCTGGGAACCGACCCCGGAGCAGCGGCTCCAGCTAACGATCAATGATTATAGCGTTGTCGGGAATGGCGATTTTTCGACAATCGACGGCATTCGCGCGCTCGGTATTCCAGCACAGGCCTCCGCCATTCCCCCGCAAGGCGAACCGACGGAAAACGATGTCACGACTGTATCGCTCGATTATATCCGTGAAAACCTGCTCGGCGGCGAACTCTCGGCGCAGCTCTATTATCAGGATTTCGCCGCGACGTTCGGCGGCAACACGTTCGATACATTCCAGGATCCCCTGATCGCGCCGATCGGCACACTGTTCGAGCAATCCCAGACGCGTTCCGAGAAACTCGGCGCGCGGCTGAGCCAGCGGTACGAGGATATCGGCGGCAGCGATATCGGCCTGATCGCCGGTGTCGACTTTCTGCACGACGAGACCGAACAGGCGCTTATCCAGACAGATCGTCTCTGGGTGCCGACGACGCGCTATGAGAATATCGCGCCGTTCATTCAGCTGAATGGGCCGATAGCGGGCGGGCTGCGGTTCGCGGGCGGGCTGCGTTACGAAACCGCGACGCTCGATGTCGCCGACTATACCGCCATCGCCGGCAATCGCGCCGATTTCCAGCGTACGCCGGTCGAGGGCGGTTCGCCGAGTTTCGACGAGCTGCTCGTCAATGGCGCGCTGGTTTATGAATTCACCGACGGGATCAGCGTTTATGCTAGTTACTCGCAGGGCTTTACCGTGCCCGATGTTGGTCGTGTGCTGCGCGGGATTTCCGAATTCGGCACGCGGGTCGACGATATCGTCGCGCTGCGCCCGGTCATCGCCGATAATTACGAAGCAGGACTGACCGTATCGCGAGAGCCGGTTACGGCGCAGCTTGCGTACTATATCTCCAGCTCCGATCTTGGTTCGCGGCTGGTCGCCAATGCCGACGGGATTTTCGATGTCCTGCGGGAGAAAACGCGGATTCAGGGATTCGAGGCCTCGCTCGAGGCGCGGCTCGGCCGAGGCTTCAGTGCGGGCGGCAATATTTCGATCCTGTCGGGAAGGGTCGATACCGATGGCGACGAGAGCCTCGATGCCGATCTCGATGGTTCAAATATCGGCCCGGGCAGG
>JBGTHW010000053.1:0-16031 GCA_041746035.1 Parasphingopyxis sp. | reverse complement strand
TCGGTGATCGGGTTGCCCCATTCGGGCCATTCGCCCGGCGTCAGCGGCAGGCTGGTATCGAGCATCGTGTTTAGCACATCGACAAACGGCACTTCGGCAACCACCGCGCCCCACAGCTCCGGTGCCTGGTTGGCGATCACGCCCATCAGCTCACCGCCCGCCGAGCCACCTGAGGCGGCAATCCGACCCGGCGAGCTATAGCCGCGCGCGGTCAGCCCACGCGCCACATCGATAAAATCGTTGAAGGTGTTGGTCCGCCGTTCGAGCTTGCCATCGAGATACCACTGATAGCCGAGATCGTCGCCGCCCCTGATATGGGCGATGGCATAGATGAAACCGCGATCGACCAGGCTGAGCTGCCGCGTCGAGAAGCCCGGCGGCACCGCATAGCCATAGGCACCATAGGCATAGAGATGCATCGGCGTGTCAGCGCCGGGCGTCACATCGCGGCGATGAACGAGGCTGACCGGCACCATCGTCCCGTCACGCGCCTCGATTTCCAGCCGCTCGGTGACATACTGGCCAGCATCGTAGCCGGACGGGATTTGCTGGACCTTCAGCGTCGTCAGGTTGCTCGCCGCCTCCCCGTCCGCCGGATCGTAGGAGACGGTGTAGGAATAATCGGTGTCCGGCGTGACCATCGATTCATAATCGACGCGGATCGTGTCGGTATCGTATTCGGAGACCGGGCCGAGACCGGCGGAATAGCTGGCTTCGGGGAATTCTATGCGATCGACCGTTCCATTGTCGTAATAATGGACATCGACCTGATCGAGTCCGCGTTCGCGGCCCTCGACGACATAGAAATTGGCGAAGGTCGTCAGGCCGGTAATGTAGAAATCGTCCGATCCGCCAATCAGTTCGGTCCATTCGCCTGGGGTTGAGACCGGTGCCGTCACCACCCGGAAATTCACATGGCCGTCATTGGTATGGATATAGAGCGTATCGTCATGCTCCTCGACGCCATATTGCCGGTCGGTCTCGCGCGGCGCGACGAGGACCGGGGTGGCGGTCAGGTCCGCGAGCGGCACCAGCCGCACCTCGTTCGACACATTGTCGCCCGCGCCGATCGTCAGAAACCGGCGCGATTGCGTCTCGCCGATGCCGATTTCCATGCCTTCCTCGGCCTCGCGATACAGTTCGGTATCGGCGGAGGCTTGTGTGCCCAGCACATGGTGCATCGCCACCTTGTTGCGCCAGTTCTCGTCGACAGGAGTGTAAACCACGCTCCCCGAATCCGCCGCCCACACGACACCGCCGCGCACATCGGAGATCGTATCGGGCAGCTCTTCGCCGGTGGTTAGATCGCGGAAGCGCAGGATATAGCGCTCCGACCCGTCGGTGTCGGTCGAATAGGCGAGCAGACGCGCATCGGGGCTGACCTCGATGGTATCGAGATCGAACTGCTCGTGCCCTTCAGCCAGCGCATTCTCGTCGAGCAGCAGTTGATCCTCGCCGTCTGCCACCGGGCGGCGATACCATTTGCGATATTCCTGGCCCTCATCATAGGCATACCAATAGGTATAATCGCCATCGGGCACCGGAACGCTGGCATCGTTCTCCGCGATCCGTCCGCGCATCTCGGCGGTCAGCGTCTCGATCAACGCCTGGTGCGGTTCCATAACCGCCTGGAAATAGGTATTTTCCGCGTTCAGATAGGCCAGCACATCGGCATCGTCGATTTCCGGATAGCCCTGATCCTTCAACCAGAAATAGGGGTCTTCCACTGTGATGCCATGCGTCGTGAAGCTGTGCGGGCGGCGCTCGGCTAAGGGCGGGGCGGGCAGGCTGGTGGCGTTGGTGGTCACGGAGGCACTTTCTGTCTGGGCATAGGCGGGGGTAGCGAGCGCGATGAGGCTGGCGGCGGCCAATAAGGGACGGACGGACATGGGAGGGTCTTTCCTATAGTGGCGCGAAGCCGCACCGGTTGTTATATTGCCAGCCTGTAACGATGAAAAAGGCCAAATACCATGTCCAGCTACGAAGACCGTCTCAAAGCCCTGCGCGAGGAACTCGCCGCCCGCAAACTCACCGGTTTCGTCGTGCCGCTGACCGACGAGCATATGAGCGAATATGTCGGCTCCTACGCCCAGCGCCTGGCCTGGCTGACAGGGTTTCAGGGGTCGGCGGGTTCCGCTGCCATCCTGCCCGAGCAGGCGGCGATCTTTACCGACGGGCGCTATACGATCCAGGTGCGCGAGCAGGTCGATGGCGATCATTATGAATATGTCAGCATTCCCGGCACGAGCATGGCAGACTGGCTGAAAGACCATGCCGATGCGGGCGCGAAGATCGGCTTCGACCCGTGGCTGCATACCCGCCAATGGGTAAAGACGGCGACCAAGGCGCTGGCCGAGAAGGGCGCGGAACTCGTGCCGGTCGATACCAATCCCATCGACGCGATCTGGCCGGACAGGCCATTGCCGTCCGAGGCCAAGCTGGTCGTCCACACCACCGAACATGCGGGGAAATCCTCCGCCGAAAAACGCCAGGAAATGGCGGACTGGCTCGAAGAGCGCGGCGCGGATGCGGCGGTGCTGGCGGCGCTCGATTCGATTGCCTGGACCTTCAATATCCGCGGGGCCGATGTCGATCACACGCCGGTTGCGCTCGCCTATGCCTTGGTCAATAAGGATGGCACGGCGGACCTCTTCGTCGATCCCGACAAGATGAGCGACGAGGTCGCCCAGCATCTCGGCAATGGCGTGCGCGTGCATGAGCGCGGTGCGTTCGAGAGCACGCTGGCCGATATGACAGGAAAAACCGTCGTCGCCGATCCGGACAGCGCGGTTTCGGCGATTTTCCAGTCGCTCGACGATGCCGGTGCGAAGATACTGGCGGAGCGCGAGCCTGCGGTGCTGGCCAAGGCGATCAAGAACCCGGTCGAGATTGCCGGACAGAAGGCGGCGCATGAGCGCGACGGGGCGGCGCTGACGCGCTTTCTCCACTGGCTCTCCCTCGAAGCGCCCAAGGGCGGGCTGACCGAATGGTCGGTCGCGCAAAAGCTCAGGAAGTTCCGCGAGGAAACCGGCGTGCTGCGCGATCTTTCCTTCGACACGATTTCCGGCGCGGGGCCGCACGCGGCGATCCCGCATTACCGCGTGAACGAGGAATCGAGCATCCCGCTGGAGATGGATTCCATCTATCTGGTCGATAGCGGCGGGCAATATTCCGACGGCACGACCGATGTGACGCGCACGATCATCGTCGGCACACCGACCGACGAGATGCGCGACCGCTTCACGCGCGTTCTGAAAGGCCATATCGCGCTCGCCACCGCTGTCTTCCCGCAAGGCACACGCGGCAGCCAGATCGACGGTTTCGCGCGGCAATATCTGTGGCAGGCGGGCCTCGATTATGGCCATGGCACCGGCCATGGCGTCGGCAGCTTCCTGGCCGTCCATGAAGGCCCGCAGCGGATCAGCGCGGCGAATTATCCGGGCACGGGCTGGGACGAGCCGCTGCGTGCGGGCATGTTCCTGTCGAATGAGCCGGGGTACTATAAAACCGGCGAATACGGCATTCGTATAGAGAACCTCGTGGTCATCGAGGAGCGCGAGATCGAAGACGGCGAGGCGACGATGCTCGGCTTCGACACGATGACCTTCGCGCCGATTGACCGGACGCTGATCGATGTCAGGATGCTCTCCCCGCAGGAACGCAACTGGGTGGATGGCTATCATGCCGATGTGGTGGCGAAAATCGGTCCTCAGCTCGACGATGCCACGGCGGCCTGGCTTGGCGAAATGTGTGCGCCGCTGGACTAAAGTTTCCGTGCGATAGCCAAAACGCCGTCATTGCGAGGAGCGTAGCGACGAAGCAATCCAGAGCGGCACGCGATGAGGCCTGTGGCTCTGGATTGCTTCGCTGCGCTCGCAATGGCGGATTACTTCGGTTTCCCAGCAGGCTCTTTCCCCTCTCCCATCTCCCGCGCCTGCCCCTTCCGCTTCCGCAAATTCCTGCGCAACTCTTCCGCCAGCCGTTTCGCGCGCTCGTCCTTGTCCGCCATGCGCCACACCATGCCCCGCGCACGACCTCTCGCCAAGGCAGTTCTTGACATTTTAACCGTTTGCCGCGCATAGGCGCGCTCTCGTTCGGGCGCATTCCGGCAAATGGCAGGCTGCTGTAGCTCAGTGGTAGAGCGCACCCTTGGTAAGGGTGAGGTCGAGAGTTCAATTCTCTCTAGCAGCACCATTCGGTTTCGAGGTTTTGCGCCTTCGCAACGCCTTGGGGACCGGGGTGGAGACCACCCGCGATTACGCCGCTTTGTCCAGATGCCGCCGCCCCAGCAGTTCGGCGATCTGGACGGCGTTCAGCGCTGCCCCTTTCCTCAGATTATCCGACACGCACCACAGGTTCAGACCGTTCTCCACCGTCGGGTCGTCGCGCAGACGGCTGATATAGGTCGCACCATCGCCGACGCATTCGACCGGCGTTACATACCCGCCATCCTCGCGCTTATCGACGAGCATGATGCCCGGTGCCTCGCGAAGTATCTTGCGGGCGTCATCCGCTGAAAGATCATTTTCGAGCTCGATATTGATCGATTCGCTGTGCCCGACAAACACCGGCACACGCACACAGGTAGCCGTCACCCTGATCTTCGGATCGAGGATTTTCTTGGTCTCTACCACCATCTTCCATTCTTCCTTTGTCGAGCCATCATCGAGGAAAATATCGATATGAGGGATGACATTGAACGCGATCTGCTTGGTAAAAAACGCCGCATCGGCAGAATCGCCGACAAATATATCGCGGGATTGCGCAAACAGCTCGTCCATGCCCTGCTTGCCCGCGCCCGACACTGACTGATAGGTCGAAACGACGACCCTCTTGATCGTGGCCGCATCATGCAGCGGCTTGAGCGCAACCACCATCTGCGCGGTCGAGCAGTTCGGATTGGCGATGATGTTTTTTCTGCGATAGCCATCGATGGCGTCCGGATTCACTTCCGGCACAATCAGCGGAACATCCGGGTCCATCCGATAGTGCGAACTGTTGTCGATAACGATGCAGCCTGCCGCCGCAGCCTTCGGAGCATACGCTTTGGTAGGCCCGGACCCGGCAGCGAAAAGCGCAATGTCCCACCCGGCGAAATCGAAATTCTCGATATTCCGGCATTTCAGCATCTTGCCCGTATCGCCAAGCTCGACTTGGACCCCATGGGACCGTGAGGATGCCACCGCCGCAATCTCGTCCGCAGGAAATTCGCGTTCCGCCAGACAGGCAAGTATTTCCCGCCCGACAGTCCCCGTCGCGCCGATTACGGCCACCCGGTACCCCATAGTCTTTCCTCCATCCCTGAAGCGCCGCGCTCTAGCGCCACGCTGCGCATTCGCCAACCAATAACCGCGCGCCGGTACATCACGAAGATTGCAAGAAATCGCACGATGCATTATGAACAGCGCGGCGTTTATATGTTACGGGGGCGTTTTCCGGCAGCATTATTGCCGAAGGAGAAAGCCATGCCCACCGATGCCGTCTCCACCGAAACCACAGCCCCGGTACCGTTGCCCGTCCGCAAAATCACCACCGACGACCTGCGTGCCAGCCTCGCCGATGGCTATGCGGATTTCAAGGCCAAACGCGGCGATCTCCTGCTCGTCGGCGTCCTTTATCCGCTGATCGGCATCGTGACCGCTGTGCTCGTCGATAACAGAAGCATACCGCTGCTGTTTCCGCTGGTTGCCGGCCTGTTGCTGCTCGGCCCGCTGGTGGCGACCGGATTTTACGAGTTGGCCCGCCGCCGCGATGCGGGGATAGACAGCGAGTGGCACCATTTTTTCGATGTCCTGCGCAGCCATTCGATCGGCTCGATTGTCGCCGTCGGCACCGGCCTGCTCGCCATTTTCGCGCTGTGGCTGGCCAGCGCCACCGTCATCTATGCGGTGTTCTTCGGTGGCGAACCGCCGATTTCCGTTTCCGGCTTTTTCCGCGATGTTTTCACCACACCGCAAGGCTGGGGCATGATCGTTTCGGGCTCCCTCGCTGGAGTCTTTTTCGCGATTATCGTGCTCGCCGTCAGCGTGGTCTCGTTGCCACTGCTTGTCGACCGGCAGCTCAGTGCCGAGCGCGCGGTGGCCACCTCGTTGGCGGCGTTCCGGAAGAATACGGCGGTGCTGTTGCGCTGGGGCCTCACCGTTGCCGTCATCCTCGCCGTCGCATCGATTCCGGTCTTTATAGGCCTCGCCGTCGCGTTGCCGGTGCTCGGTTACGCGACCTGGCACCTATATACGCGGCTGATAGACCGGGTCGCCATCGCGGACCGGTCCTGAGCGTTCGATTCTGGAATTCTAGCTTTCGGACGCTTCTGCGGCTTCGGGCTTTTCGGTCTTGATTGTGTTTTTCTCGCGATCGTCGCGCTTTTCGGCGATACGCGCGCTCTTGCCGGTGCGGCCGCGCAGATAATAGAGTTTCGCGCGCCGGACGATGCCGCGCTTGAGCACCGTCACGCTGTCGACATTGGGCGAATAGAGCGGGAAGACGCGCTCGACGCCCTCGCCGAAGGAAATCTTGCGAACCGTAAAGCTCGATCCCATGCCGCGATTGGTGCGCGCAATGCAGACGCCTTCGAAATTCTGAATACGGGTGCGCTCGCCTTCGACGACCTTCACGCCGACACGCAGCGTGTCGCCCGCCTTGAATTCGGGGAGCTTCTTGTCCTTCGTAATGCTCTCGATAGCTTCGGCTTCAAGGGTTTCGATGATATTCATGTCAGTCGTCCTGTGACTTTTCGCGTTGCGCGCCAGAGGGAGACCGATCCGGAGCGCCCCTGCGGCGTTCCCATAGATCCGGCCTCCGTGACCGTGTATCGATTGCGACCTGGCTTTCGCGCCATGCCGCGATCTTCGCATGATCCCCCGATCGCAACACCTCGGGGATCGTGCGCCCTTCCCATTCATAAGGCCGGGTATAATGCGGATATTCGAGCAGCCCCGTTTCGAAGCTCTCGTCATCGCCGCTTGAAGCCGCGCCCATTACCCCGGGAAGCAGCCGGATGCAAGCATCGAGCAGTGCCAGTGCCCCGATTTCTCCGCCAGACAACACATAATCGCCGATGGAAACAGGTTCGACAGCGCGGGCCTCGAATATCCGCTCGTCGAAACCCTCGAAGCGGCCACAGAGAATCGTCACACCCGGCCCCGCCGAAAGTACCCTGACGCGAGTTTGATCTAATGGTTTGCCACGCGGCGACATCGCCAGCACCGGCGCATCCGGCTGCCGCACAAGCGCCGCATCGACCGCCGCCACCAGCACATCCACCTTCAGCACCATCCCCGCCCCGCCCCCGGCAGGCGTGCCATCGACGGTGCTATGTTTATCGGTCGCGAAATCGCGAATTTGTAGCGTATCGAGCGACCATGCGCCCTCCTCCATCGCACGACCGGCAATCGAATGACCGAGCGGACCTGGAAACATCTCCGGGTAAAGGGTGAGGATCGTGGCGGCGAAGGTCATTTCGTCCAGTTCTCGACTTTCAGGTCTGGCACATCGGCGAAATCGCGTTCGTTGTTTGTCACCAGCGTCAGGCCGAGTGACAATGCCTGCGCGGCAATCAGGCGATCAAAGCGCGAGCGTTTAAACGGGATTGAGGCATAGCTCATCGCGGACCTTCTATCGAAAGGCAGAATAACAAGATGCTCAAAAAAAGCGTCGGCTTCGGCGATGGCTTTTCGCGACTGCGCTCCCACCATAACTTCCGCATAACTTACCGTACCGGTAGCAAGTCTTCCTCTTTCTTGCATTTCGATCCTGGCTCGCAAATGGGGCGACAAACCGCCCAGCAAGTAAATACAGATATTGCTGTCGAGCAAAAACTCCGGCTCAATCACGCTTGAGGAGCTTTCCTTCCCAATCGAGTTCGCGAGGCTCCATTTCGCGATCCTCTCGACGAAGTGGCTTCAGCCCTGGAATCGATCCGTAAATTCCGGTTAAATCGATCCTCCTTCCCTTTTTTTCGATCTTCTCGAAGACATATTTGCCCCGCTCCTCCCTAAGCACCATTTCCGTGCCCTCCTCGATTCCGAGCGCTTTGGGCAACCGCAGCGCAACCGAATTGCCCGATTTGAAAACCTTGCCGCGATATTCCTTGCCCATGATCGATCTCCGTATATACATTATGTATATACTATTCGATGAAGTCCGGCGCAATCGTGAAATGCTCGCCGCGTTCGGGCACGGCGGTATCGTTCAGAGGCACCATGAATTTCGCGCCATCGGGTTTTTCGATCTCGACAATGTCGCCCGCGCCGAAATTTTCGACGGCAACGATGGTGCCGACGGGCTCGCCATCCTGCGACAGGCAGGGCACACCGATCAGATCGACATGATAGAATTCGCCCTCGTCGAGCAGCGGCAAGGCTTCGCGCGGGACGGTGAGCTCGACACTCCGCAGCGCCTCGGCGGCATTGCGATCCGTCACTTCGGCAAATCGGGCGATCGGCATTTTGCCGGTCTGTTTGACGCTTTTAAGGGTCAGCGTCCGACCGCCCGCATCGAACGTCTTGTGCTGTTTGAAGCTTTCGAGGTTTTCGGCAAAAAGTTTCAGACGCACCTCGCCGCCAATGCCATGTGCACCGGCAATGGCGGCAAGGGATATGTGTTTTGCGAGGGTCATATTCCCCTCCCGCTTGCGGGAGGGGTTAGGGGTGGGCCTGCCGGGGCGGAGACATTCCCACCCCCGGCCCCTCCCGCAAGCGGGAGGGGAGGATGGTTCATTCAGCCTTGGCTTCTTCTTCAGCCTTCGCATTGTCTGCATCGTCGGCCTTCGCTTCTTCTACAGGTGCTTCCTCTGCGACCGTTTCTCCGGTTTTTGCTTCCTCGGCGGGGGCCTCTTCAGCAGCAGCTTCCTCGGTCGGAGCGTCTTCGGCCTTGGCCTCTTCGGCGGGAGTCTCCTCAGCCGCTGCTTCTTCTGCCGGGGCTTCCTTCTCGGCAGCCTCGGCTTCGGCAGCCGCATCCCTGGCGGCCTGCTCCCTCTCCGCTTTTTGCTCGATCCGTTCCTTGGCCTTCGTACCCGGCTCCGCTTTCTGCGGATTGTTGCGCGGTTCGCGCTTCACGATGCCTTCCGCATCCAGAAAGCGCAGAACGCGATCGGACGGCTGTGCACCGACCGACAGCCAGTGCTCCGCGCGCTCGCTATCGAGCTTCACGCGATCGGGATCGTCTTTGCCGAGCAGCGGATTGTAGCTGCCGATACGCTCGATGAACTTGCCGTCCCGCGCCTTGCGGGAATCGGTGACGACGATCTTGTAATAGGGCCGCTTCTTTGCGCCTGCGCGCGACAGCCGGATTGCTACTGACATGGGTATTTCCTTTTCTAAAATTAAAAAAACCGGATAAAAATTTTAACGCTTCAGTAATTTATCGAGACCGGGAGGGATGCCCTGTCCCGGCATTCCGGGAAGGCCGGGCATTCCGCCCTGCGGCATCGCGCCGTCGCCGCCGGGAAGGCCATCGCCCCCTGCCCCGCCACCGAACATTTTCATCAACCCCTTGATGCCGCCCATCTTCCGGATGCGCTTCATCGCGCTGGACATTTCCTTGTGCATCTTGAGCAGCTTGTTGACCTCCTGCACGGTCGTGCCCGAGCCGATGGCGACGCGCCGCTTGCGCTTCGCATTCAGGAGACCCGGTTTGGAACGCTCCTCGCGGGTCATCGAACCGATCATCGCGTCCATATGGACCAGCACCTTGTCGTCCATGCCGCTTTTATCCATTGCGGCCTGTGCTTTCTTCATCCCCGGCAGCATCCCGGCCAGCGCGCCAAGCCCGCCCATCCGCTGCATCTGGGCGAGCTGGCTGCGCAGGTCGTTGAGATCGAACTGCCCCTTCGCCATCTTCCTGGCAAAGGCTTCCGCCTCGTCTTTCTCGACCGCTTCGGCGGCGCGCTCGACGAGGCTGACGACATCGCCCATCCCGAGAATGCGGCCCGCAACCCGCTCGGGATGAAATTCCTCCAGCGCATCGAGCTTTTCGCCCGTGCCGATCAGCTTGATCGGGGTGCCGGTGACAGCCCGCATGGAGAGCGCCGCGCCGCCCCGCGCATCGCCATCCATTCGCGTCAACACCGTGCCGGTCAGCGGCACCTGCTCGGAGAAATTCTGCGCGACATTAACGGCATCCTGACCCGTCAGCGCATCGACGACGAGCAGGATTTCACCTGGCGTCGCGACATCGGCGACCGCCTTCATCTCGTCCATCAATTGCCGATCGACATGCAGGCGGCCCGCGGTATCGAGCATGACGATATCGTGACCCTGCAATTTGGCCGCCTGCAAGGCGCGGCGCGCAATTTCGACAGGCTGCTGACCCGGCACGATCGGCAGTGTTGCGATAGCCGTCTGCTCGCCCAGTACCGCCAGTTGTTCCTGCGCCGCCGGACGATTGACATCGAGCGACGCCATCAGGACTTTCTTGCCGTTCTTTTCCTTAAGCCGCCTGGCGATCTTCGCGGTCGTCGTCGTTTTGCCCGAACCCTGAAGCCCGACCATCATCACGACATTCGGAGGCGATCCCTCGACCTGTAGGGCCGCTGCTTCCGATCCGAGCATCGCAACCAGTGCATCATTGACGATCTTGACGACCTGCTGACCCGGCGTCACCGATTTCAGCACTTTTTGCCCGACAGCCTCTTCGGTGACACCTTCCACGAATTCGCGCGCAACCGGCAACGCCACGTCAGCCTCGAGCAGCGCTATACGCACCTCGCGCATGGCCGCCCGGACATCGCTCTCATTGAGCGCACCCCGGCCTTTAAGGCGGTCGAATACCCCGCCAAGCCGGTCGCTGAGACTGTCGAACATCGCGCTCTTCCTTCCTGTCCGGAACGTACGCAAAAAGCGCCGGTGGACGAAACCTCGCCGACCAGCGTGCGCCTTTCGGCGCGCTCTGTGCATCCCTCACGGAACGTGAAGACCGCAATTACGGTACGAGACTCGATATTTCAAGCGGTTTCGGGAGACAAAGCGGCGTTAACGCGGTTTTCACTCAATCTGTGGCACATGGCCTCCGCCAAGAAATTGCGGGGGCGTATGACACCGAAACAGACAGACCGGGTATCGGGTAGCGACCGGCTGGAAAGACACCGCCCGCGCGCAGACTCGCGGGGTGTGCTGGTTGCCGTCATCTCGTTGACCGCAATCGGCATGTTTACCGTGCTGGGCGGCGAAGTTGTCGCCAATATCGTCGACGGCACCGCCGGAGGCCGCGATCCGATACTTGCCGTTGCCCTGATTCTCAATGTCGCGCTTATCCTGATCGGTTGGCATCATCATCGCGATACGAGCGCGCAGATCGCAGAACATTCGGTTGCGGCCGAGCGTGCCCGTACGCTCGCTTCCAAAGATCCGCTTACCGGGTTCCTTAACCGCCGGGCGATGGCGGAAGAAGGCTCGAAGATCGTCGAAAACGCCCGCAAACGGGACAAGGCAGTGGCAATGCTGGTCATCGATCTCGACGGTTTCAAATATGTCAACGATCTCAGCGGCCATCATGTCGGGGATGAGTTGCTCCGTGCGGTTAGCGGTCGTATCCGCGAAACACTGCCGTCCCCGGCGCTATGCGCCCGGCTCGGCGGCGACGAGTTCGCGGTGAGTTTTCAGTTCGAACCGTCCAATCCCTCGACAGTGGATGCGATGGCCGACGAACTGATCGAACGATTGTCCCATCCCTTCACGATCGAGGGCCAGACCGTACAGACAAGCGCATCCACCGGTATCGCGCGATCGGACAGCGACTGCGGTAACATCGAAACGCTAATGCGGCGCGCGGATATCGCCATGTATGCCGCGAAGAACCAGGGAAAGAACCGCGCCATCTGGTTCGACGGTAGCATGGAAAGGATCCTTGATGCGCGCAACCGGATCGAAGCGGGCATGCGCAAGGGAATACCGGCAGGCGAGTTTCTCCCCTATTACGAGCCTCAGGTCGATTTGCTAAGCGGTGAGCTGCGCGGCTTCGAAATACTCGCGCGCTGGAACCATCCGAGCAGAGGCATCATCGAGCCGGACGATTTCATCCCGGTCGCAGAAGAAAGCGGATTGATCGCTGAACTTTCCGAAAGCGTGATGCGCCGGGCGTTCCTCGAAGCGCGGGACTGGGATTCGTCGCTCAGCCTGTCCGTCAATATCTCGCCAGCACAACTCAAGGATCCCTGGCTCGCCCAGAGAATGGTAAAACTTCTGACCGAAACGAACTTTCCGGCGAGCCGCCTCGAAATCGAAATCACCGAAACGGCGCTCTTCGACAATCTGAGTGTAGCCCAGTCGATTATCGGCAGTCTCAAAAACCAGGGCATTGCCATAGCGCTCGACGATTTCGGTACCGGCTATTCCAGCCTCGCCCACCTGCGTTCCCTTCCCTTCGACAGGATCAAGATCGACCGAAGCTTCGTTACCTCGATCAATGACGATAGCGAAAGCGCGGCCATAGTCGATGCCATCACGCGGCTGGGTGTAAGTCTTGGATTACCTGTTACAGCGGAAGGCATCGAAAACGAAAAGATAGCAGCGAGTCTCAAGCGCCTCGGCGCGATGAATGGACAAGGCTGGCATTTCGGCAAGCCGATGACGATTGGCCGGACGCGCCGAATGCTTGCGGAAAAAGACCTGCTTACCGCCCGCTCGCCGGAACAGCGTGCCGAAGAAGCGCTGCATACGCTCCAGGATTTGCGCAAAACCGGATAGCGGATCGCCGCTGACAGTGTGGACACTCTGCCACACCCTCCCTAGATCGCGGCCATGCGCCTTGCTTTCCAGAAAATGCACGGACTCGGCAATGACTTCGTCATTATCGATGCGTCCGAAAACCCGGTCCCGATGACGGACAGTCTGGCGCGCGCAATCGCCGATCGCCGGACAGGCATCGGTTGCGATCAGCTGATCCTTATCGAACCCTCGAAAAAGGCCGATATGAAGATGAGAATCTTCAATGCCGACGGTGGCGAAGTCGAGGCGTGCGGCAATGCCGCGCGCTGCGTCGTGCAATGGCGAGGAAAAGACGCAACTATAGAAACAAGCGGAGGCGTGATCGGCGGCCGGGCGTCGGGAGAAGGCGCGGCCATCGATATGGGGAAGCCCCGGACAGCATGGCAGGCGATTCCGCTCGCCTATGCGATGGATACCGGAAAGATGCCCGTTGGCTGGGAAATGCTCGGGAACCCCGTAGCGATAAATGTCGGCAATCCGCATATTGTGTTCTTTGTCGAACATGCGGACTCGGTCGAACTGGAGCGGCTCGGACCGATCATCGAGAACGACCCTCTTTTCCCGGAACGCATCAATGTAAATGTCGCCAGCATATCCGGTCCCGATCGCCTCGATCTGCGTGTCTGGGAGCGGGGTGTCGGCCTTACAAGCGCGTGTGGCACCGGCGCATGTGCGACGGCAGTGGCCGCGATCGGCCGGAAGCTGGTTCGCAGCCCGGTTGCCGTTAGCCTTCCCGGCGGAAGTCTGACAATCGAATGGTCAGCGGGCGAGACTATCCGCATGACCGGTCCCGCCGCGCATGTATTCACGGGCGAAATAGACACGGACCGGCTGTTATGAGCGGCCCCGAACTGATTACCCTGGGCTGCCGCCTCAATTTCGCGGAGAGCGAAGCGATGCGCGCCCTGGCGGGAGATCGCGACGATATGGTGATCGTCAATAGCTGCGCGGTTACAGCAGAAGCCGTGCGCAAGACCCGCCAGCACATCCGAAAAGCGAGAAGGGCGCGGCCTGATGCCGAAATCATCGTCACCGGCTGCGCGGCGCAGATCGAACCCGAAACCTTCGCCGACATGCCCGAAGTGTCGCGTATTCTCGGCAATCGCGAAAAGATGATGCCCGAGAGTTTTACCGGCAATCGCTCGCTGGTCTCCGACATCATGGCCGTGCGCGATACCGCGCCGCATCTCGTCACCGGTTTTGCCGAGCGCGCCCGCGCCTTTGTCGAGGTCCAGAATGGCTGCGATCACCGCTGCACTTTCTGCGTTATCCCCTATGGACGCGGCAACAGCCGTTCCGTGCCCGCTGGCCTTGTGATCGAGCGCATCCGGGCGCTGATCGGGGAAGGCTTCCGCGAGGTCGTGCTGACCGGCGTCGATGTCACCAGCTATGGACCCGATCTGCCGGGTTCGCCGAGTCTCGGTCTTCTCGTCGAGCGGATACTGAAGCAGGTGCCCGAACTTCCGCGCCTCCGGCTTTCCTCGATCGATTCCGTCGAAATCGACGAGCGTCTGTTCGAAATCATAACCTCCGAGCCGCGCTTTATGCCGCATCTCCATCTTTCGCTTCAGGCTGGCGATGACATGATGCTGAAACGCATGAAGCGCCGCCATTCGCGTGCGCAAGCGGTGGATATGGTCGCGGCACTCAAAGCCAAACGCCCCGAAATCGCCATCGGCGCGGATATCATCGCCGGTTTCCCCACCGAAACCGATGAGATGGCGGATAACAGCCTGGCGCTCATCGACGATTGCCAGATCGTTTTTGGTCATATCTTCCCCTATTCGGCGCGGCGCGGAACGCCTGCCGCCAGGATGCCACAAGTGCCGGTCGCGCTCCGCAAGCAACGCGCTGCGCGATTGCGGGAAGCCGCTGCGAAACGGAAGCTGGGCTGGCTGAACAGTCTTGTCGGTTCGCGGCAGCGTGTTCTGATAGAGAGCGAAAACGGACACGGCCATGCCGAAAATTTTGCCGCGGTGAGCGTGAACAGCAATCCGGCCATGACCGGCCGGATTATCGAAGCAAAGATCGTAGCCCACGATGGCTATATTCTCGTCGGAGAGCCTGTATGAGCGAGAAACAGGGCTGGAGCGAGAAGGTGCGGTTCGGTTTCAAACGCACATCCGAGCGCCTCGGCGGCAATCTCGCCGGGATTGTCACCAGAGAGAGACTCGACGAGGACACGCTCGACGAGATCGAGGAAGCACTGATCGCGACGGACCTTGGCCCGGCGGTTTCCGCCCGCATCCGCGACCGGCTTTCGGAGGGGCGCTTCGACCGGCATCTGTCCGAACTCGATATCCGGGAGATTGTCGCCGAGGAACTTGAGAAAATCCTCGCGCCGGTTGCGGTTCCTCTGGAAATAGATGCGTTTCCGCGCCCACAGATCATGCTCGTGATCGGTGTCAACGGGTCGGGCAAGACGACCACCATCGCCAAGCTCGGCCACTGGCTGCTCGAAGACGATTATGGCGTGATGTTCGTCGCCGGCGATACCTTCCGCGCCGCCGCCATCGGACAACTCAAGGTCTGGGCCGAGCGCATCGGTGTCCCGGTCATTTCCGGCAAGGAAGGCGGCGATGCAGCCAGCCTGGTGTTCGAAGGCGTCCGGCGCGGTACAGCCGAGGGCATCGATGCACTTATCGTGGACACCGCAGGACGGCTACAGAATAAAAGCTATCTCATGGACGAGCTAGCGAAAATCCGCAAAGTGCTCGGGCGGCTGAACGAACAGGCCCCGCACAATGTTATCCTCGTGCTCGATGCAACGACAGGGCAGAATGCGCTTTCGCAGATCGAGGTGTTTCTGGAGGTCGCCAATGTCACCGGGCTGGTAATGACCAAGCTCGACGGCACGGCGCGGGGCGGCGTATTGGTAGCGGCGGCGGAGAAATACCGGCTGCCGATCCATGCTATAGGGGTTGGCGAGACACTGGAAGACTTGCGCCCCTTCGATCCGCGAGCGGTTGCGCGCGCAATCAGCGGTGCCGACGAATTCGATGAGGACAGATTATGAGCGAGACCGAAGCAAAAGCCGAATGGTCGGCGGGCATGAAAATGGCGCTCGATTTCGGACCCGTGCTGATCTTCTTCCTCGTCAATTTTCTGGTCAGCGGCGAATTCGCGATTTTTTATGCGACCGGGGCTTTCATGGCCGCGATGGGCATTGCGCTGGCGATTTCCTGGTTCAAGGCCGGTCGAATATCGCCGATGCTGATGTTCTCCGGCGTCATGGTGCTGATTTTCGGCGGAATCACGCTGATCCTGCACAATGAAACCTTCATCAAGCTGAAACCGACGATCTATTATGTTTTTATCGCCAGCATC
>JBGTHW010000052.1:0-4367 GCA_041746035.1 Parasphingopyxis sp. | reverse complement strand
GCGCAACCCCGCCGCCGCCAATGCGCTCGTGGCGCTCACCATGCAGGCATTCGGTATTTCCGGCGAAGACACATATCTCTCGCCCGCGCCGCTCTATCATGCCGCGCCGCTGCGCTGGTGCATGACGATGCACCGGCAGGGCGTGACCGTGATCGTGATGGAAAAATTCGATCCCGAACGCGCGCTGCAACTGATCGAGGACCACAAAATCACCTGCGGCCAGTTCGTGCCGACGCATTTCGTGCGGATGCTCAAACTGCCCGAAGAAGTGCGCAGCAAATACGACGTGTCGAGCATCCACACCGCTATCCATGCCGCAGCCCCCTGTCCGGTGCCGATCAAGGAGCGGATGATCGAATGGTGGGGACCGGCGCTGAAGGAATATTATGCCGGGTCCGAGGGCAATGGCATGACCTTCATCGCCGCGCCCGACTGGCTCGAACATAAAGGCTCGGTGGGCAGGCCGATTATCGGAACGCTGCGGATTTGCGACGAGGAAGGCAACGAGGTGCCGCCGCGCACCGAAGGCGCGGTGTTTTTCGAGGGCGGCAACCCGTTCGAATATCATAACGATCCCGAAAAAACGGCGGAAGCGGCGAACAAGCATGGCTGGACGACGCTCGGCGATGTCGGCTGGGCCGATGAAGAGGGCTATCTCTATCTCACCGACCGCAAGAGTTTCATGATCATTTCGGGCGGCGTGAATATTTATCCGCAGGAGATCGAGAATCTGCTGATCACGCATGACAAGGTGCAAGACGCCGCCGTGATCGGCGCGCCGGACGAAGATTTCGGGGAGCGCGTGGTGGCCATCGTGCAGCCGCTCGATATGGCGGATGCGGGGGAGGCACTGGCCGCCGAGCTGACCGATTTCATGCGCACGGAACTCTCCGGCGTGAAAATACCCCGCCAGATCGATTTCCGCGACGAGCTGCCGCGCCATCCGACGGGGAAACTCTACAAACGCTTGCTGCGCGACGAGTATTGGGCGGAAGCGAAGAACCGGAACGCATAGGAGATTTTCGCAATGGCAACCGCCCTCATCGAACGCCCGTCGCCATCCCCGGAAGTCGCGCGCGCCGTGATCGATCCGGCGGCTTATGCCGATTGGGACAGTCTGCTCGATACCTTCGAAACGCTGCGCAACACCATGCCCGTTGCCTGGATCGATGGCGATGGCGGGCAGTTCCACGATCCGTTCTGGCTCGTCACCCGCTATGAGGATGTCATGCGGGTCAGCAAGGACAATGCGACCTTCCTCAATAATCCGCGTGGCGTGGTGTTCGGCATCAAGGCAGGCGAGAACATCGTCAGGGAAGTGACGGGCGGCAGCCCGCATCTCGTCAACTCGCTGGTCGCGCTCGATGCGCCGATCCATCCCAAATACCGGCGGCTGACGCAGGAATGGTTCATGCCGAAGAACCTGCGGACTATCGAGGCCGGGATCGAAACGCTGGCCAGACACACGGTCGACCGGCTGTTCGAGGCGGGTAGCGAGGCCGATTTCGTCCCGCTCGTCTCCGCGCCCTATCCGTTGCATGTCGTCATGCAGATTCTCGGTGTGCCCGAAGAAGACGAGCAGCGGATGCTGTTTCTGACGCAGCAGATGTTCGGCGGGCAGGATGAAGACCTCAACAAGTCGGGCATGGCGGACCTGACACCCGAGCAGCTGACCCGGATCGTCATCGGCGCGGTCAGGGATTTCGAAGCCTATTTCACGAAGCTCACCGGGGAAAAGCGCGCGCATCCGACCGAGGATGTCGCCAGCGTGATCGCCAATGCCAAAGTCGATGGAGACTATCTCAATGAGCGCGATATGGCCGGATACTATATCATTCTTGCGGCGGCCGGGCACGATACGACTTCGGCTTCGACGGCGGGCGCGATGATGGCGCTGGCGCAAGACCCGGCGCAATATGCCCGCCTTCGCGAAGACCGCGATCTCCTGCCCGGCATTGTCGAGGAAGCGATCCGCTGGACCAGCCCGGTCCAGCATTTTATGCGGACCGCCGCCGAGGATACCGAAATCGGCGGGCAGGCGATTGCCAGGGGCGACTGGCTGATGATCAACTATGTCTCGGCCAATCATGACGAGCGGGTTTTCGACAATCCGCGCACATTCGATGCCAGCCGCTCGCCCAACCGGCATCTGGCATTCGGGGCCGGCGCGCATCAGTGTTTGGGCCTGCATCTTGCGCGGCTGGAAATGCGGATATTGTTCAATGAGTTGCTCGACCGGATCGAGAGTGTCGAACTGGCAGGCGAGCCGAAACGCGCGCAATCGAGTTTTGTCGGGGGGCTAAAGACGTTGCCGTTGCGGTATAAGGCTGCCTAAATCCTCCCCGGCACGGGGAGGGGGACCGTCGGAGACGGTGGAGGGGTAGTGAGCGCAGCGAGCTTCTGTCGCACCGGCGCCATGCTCGCCTTCGGCTCGCCACCCCTCCGTCAGCCCTGCGGACTGCCACCTCCCCGTGCCGGGGAGGATTGTCGTCTAAGCCGCGTCCGCCCTTTGCGGCAGCTTCCAGCCGGGCCGGACGAAATGGCATGTATAGCCATGCGGAATCCGCTCCAGATAATTCTGATGCTCGGGCTCGGCTTCCCAGAAATCGCCGACTGGCTCTACCTCTGTCACCACCTTGCCCGGCCAGATGCCCGAGGCATCGACATCGGCAATGGTGTCCTCGGCGACGCTTTTCTGCTCGTCGTTCGTATAATAGATCGCCGAGCGATAGCTCGCGCCGCGATCGTTGCCCTGCCGGTTCGGCGTCGAGGGATCGTGGATCTGGAAGAAGAATTCGAGCAGCTCGCGATAGCTCATTACCGAAGGATCGAAGACGATCTCGATCGCTTCGGCATGGCTGCCATGATTGCGATAGGTCGCATTGGGCACATCGCCGCCGCTATAGCCGACGCGGGTCGAGATCACCCCGTCATATTTGCGGATCAGATCCTGCATGCCCCAAAAACAGCCGCCCGCAAGCACCCCGCGCTCCTGATTTTCACCCTGATTGTTCGTTCCTTCGCTCATGCTATTTCCTCCACCTGATCGATATAGTCGCCATAGCCCTCGGCCTCCATATCGTCGCGATGGATGAATTTGAGCGAGGCCGAATTGATGCAATAGCGCAAGCCGCCGCGGTCCTGCGGCCCGTCCGGGAAGACATGACCGAGATGGCTGTCGCCACCGGTCGAGCGCACTTCGGTGCGGCTCATGCCGTGGCTGCTGTCGGTCAGCTCGGCGACATGGGATGTATCGATCGGCTTGGTAAAGCTCGGCCAGCCGCAGCCGGACTCGAATTTATCGGACGAGGCGAATAGCGGTTCGCCGGACACCACATCGACATAGATGCCCGGTTCCTTGTTATCGAGATATTCGCCGCTCCCCGCCCGCTCGGTGCCGCTTTCCTGCGTCACGCGATATTGCTCGGGCGACAGCGCGGAAACGGCTTCGGGGGTTTTGCTGTATTTTGCCATGGCGATGCTCCGTTCGTGAAAATGGGTTGCGCGACAATAAGATGGGTATGGGGCGGGCGTTTGTCGAGAAGGCCGGTGTCGCGTGTCCGGCGTATCGTTCCCTCTGTTCGGTGAAGGGTCGGGAAAGGTTACGCCTTCCTCCCGGTTCCTGATTAAGTTGATCAAGTTGACGGGGTTTGGGCCTTTCACCTCCCCCTCCCTCCCCGCGAACGCGGACGCCCCGCAAAGTGCGAGCGGGATGGGGCGATACAGGCTGGGCATACAGGCTCCCTCCTCCGACGAATCAGGGGAGCAAACCAGCTATGACAGGATCTTCTATTTTAGAAGGGGTTTTTCGCCTTCGGCCTGCTTCGACCGGAAGCGCTTCGCCTTGGCGCGGTTGCCACAGACGCTCATGTCGCACCATCGCCGATTGCCCTGTCGGCTTTCGTCGACAAAGACCCAGTTGCAGGTCTCGCCTTCGCACAGTTTGATCCGGTCGGGCGCCCCGGCATCGCTCAGCAGATCGATAGCCTCATCGACCACAGACCAGAGCATTGCTGCGGGATCGGCTTCGTCATAACCAACATGCAATTGACCACCGCGAAACGCCAGAATTTTGCGCGCATCGACGCGATGCTTCCATTTAACCAAAGCGTCGAGCGTTGCTTCATTGACGGTCTTGCCCGCGTAGAGATTCTGGAAACAATCGAACAAGCAATCGCGAAACTGCTGCGCATCGGCCAGAATGCGCGTCGCTTTCCGGGGATCGCGTTTTGCGGCGCGGTGCAGTTTCGTGCGGGCCGTTGCCGATAACAGACCGGCCTGTTCGCCCCAATCGAGCAACCGGTCATAATCGGGCAATAGCTCACGCGGCTCGGCCCCGCGTTCATCGAGCGTATTGACAAAATCCA
>JBGTHW010000051.1:0-9296 GCA_041746035.1 Parasphingopyxis sp. | reverse complement strand
TCGCACTGTTGTGCGATGCCGATGACGCTGCGCCGCTGGACCGCGCCGTGACGCTTTGGCTGCCTGGCCCTGATACCGTCACCGGCGAGGATATCGCCGAGTTTCATATTCACGGCAGCCGCGCCGTGGCCGCGCGATTGCTGGATATTCTGGCGGCCATACCGGGGATGCGGATGGCGGAAGCCGGAGAATTCACCCGGCGCGCCTTTCTCAATGGCCGGATGGACCTCGTCCAGGCGGAGGGGTTGGGGGATCTGCTCGCCGCCGAGACCGAAACCCAGCGGCGGCAGGCGATGGCGATGGCCGAAGGGGGGCTTTCCCGAAAGATCGCGGGCTGGCGGGAACGGCTATTGAAGGCAGAGGCGCGGATCGAGGCGGAACTCAATTTTTCGGACGAGGGAGATGTCGCCGAAGAAGCGGCGGCGGATGTAGCCTACGGCGATATCGGGATTGTCAAATGTGAAATCGACGATGCCCTCGACGCGCCCTCGGCGGAAATCCTCCGGGACGGCATCAGAGTGGCGCTGCTGGGTCCGCCGAATGCCGGAAAATCGACGTTATTCAATGCCCTACTGAACCGCGATGCGGCGATTGTATCCCGGATGCCGGGGACGACGCGCGATGTGATCGAGGCGACGATGGAGATTGGGGGCGTACCGTTTCTGCTCAGCGATACCGCCGGTTTACGCGAAGGCGGGGACGCGATCGAGGGAGAGGGTGTCCGGCGGGCGCTGCAAAGCGCCGGGCGTTCCGATATCGTCCTATGGTTGGGCGATCCGGCTGACGGACCGCGGGACAAACGGCGAATCACGATCCATCCGCGATGCGACGAATCGGGCCGCGAGAGGGCACCGGAAATGGCGGATATTGCGGTGTCGGTCGTCGCAGGCACGGGGTTATCGGACCTACGCACTTTGTTGGTTGAGCGCGCGCAATCGCTGGTGCCGGGCGACGATCAGATCGCGCTGAATCAACGGCAGCGGGGCGCGCTGCGAGACGCGTCGAACAGCCTCGAAAGCATGGATGCCAGCGATAGTGTGCTTGTTGCCGAATCGATCCGCCAGGCGCGCAGCGATCTGGACCGCATAACAGGCGGTGCGGGGGTCGAGGATATGCTCGACGCGTTGTTTGCGCGCTTTTGCATCGGAAAATAGCGTTCCACGTGGAACATTTTGCCTCGACCCACGGACGCTGGTAGAGCGGCGCTATGGTTCAGCAGCATTATGATGTCATTATCGTGGGCGGGGGGCATGCGGGCTGCGAGGCTGCAGCGGTCGCAGCGCGGATCGGTGCGCGTACAGCGCTCATATCCATGGATCGTGACCAGATCGGTGCGATGTCCTGTAATCCGGCGATAGGCGGCCTCGGCAAGGGGCATCTCGTTCGGGAAGTCGATGCGTTCGACGGGCTGATAGCGAAAGCCGCCGATGCGGCGGCAATCCATTACCGCATGCTCAATCGCAGCAAGGGTGCGGCGGTGCGCGGGCCGCGCATCCAGGCGGATCGCACGCTTTACAAGGCCGCGATCCGTGCGGCGCTCGAGGGGTTGCCGACGCTTGATATCGTCGAGGCAGAGGCGACCGCGCTCGATCTTGCGGACGACGGCCTGACCGTCCGGGGCCGGGTGCTCGACAAGGGGGCGCGGACGCTGGTGGCACCGGCGGTGGTGCTCGCCACCGGCACCTTTCTCGGTGCGCGGCTGCATTTCGGGTTGGAGAACCATGCCGGAGGGAGGATGGGCGAGCGGGCGGCCACGGCGCTCGCCGAACAGCTATATGCGGCGCGGCTGCCGCTCGCGCGACTCAAGACCGGAACGCCGCCGCGGCTCGACGGGCGAACGATCGACTGGGCGGGGTTGCAAAAGCAGGAATCGGACAAGGAGGACTGGTCCTTCTCGCTAGCGACCACACAGCGCGCCAATCCGGCGCTTTTTTGCGCGATTACCCGGACCACACGCCGCAGCCACGATATCATCCGCGCATCGCTCGACCGTTCGCCGCTTTTCTCTGGCGAAATTCAGGGCGAGGGGCCGCGCTATTGCCCGTCGATCGAAGACAAGATCCATCGGTTCGGAGATCGCGACGGCCATCAGATATTCCTCGAACCCGAGGGCCTCGATGACCATCTTATCTATCCGAACGGAATTTCGACATCTTTACCGGAAGATGTGCAGCGGGAATTTCTTCATGCGATCGAGGGGCTCGAGCGCGCGTCGATTGCGAAGCCGGGCTATGCGGTGGAGTATGACCATATCGATCCGCGTATACTCGGCCATGATCTCGCCGTGCGCACGATGCCGGGTCTCTATCTCGCCGGGCAGATCAACGGGACGACCGGGTATGAGGAAGCGGCGGCACAGGGGCTGGTTGCCGGGATCAATGCCGCGCGGTTCGCGAACAATCGGGAGCCCGTGCGTTTCGAGCGCGAGGACAGCTATATCGGCGTGATGATCGACGATCTTGTGTTGCAGGGCGTCACCGAACCATACCGTATGCTGACAGCGCGCGCGGAATATCGTTTGCGCTTGCGGGCGGATAACGCTGTGACCCGGCTCTCGGCCAAAGCGCGAGACTGGAATTGCCTGACGTTCGAAAGGGAAGTTCTGCTTGCAGCCCGCGCGAAACAGGTCGAACGGACACTAGCTTTGTTCGAACGCCCCATCGCGCCGGATACGGCAAAGGCCTGTGGCTGGCACACGCCGGAGAATGCACGGACGCAGCCGCTACGGGACTGGCTTGTCACGCCGGGAGCCAGCCCGGAATCGGTCCAGTCTCTCGCGCCGGAACTGACCGATATCGATCGGGCGATTGTTAGCGAGATGATCGAGGACATTCGCTACGCGCCTTATCTCAAGCGGCAGGATGCCGAAATTGCGCGGGTTCGGGCCGATAGCGCGGTTCGTTTGTCGCCGTCCTTGCACTATGCCGATATTATCGGCCTTTCCAATGAGATGATCGAGCGTTTGTCGATGGCGCAACCCCGGACACTCGCCGAGGTATCGCGGATACGCGGCATAACGCCGGCCGCGCTCGCCGCCATCCTCGTCCATGCGCGCAAGCGCGCGGCTTGAACGCTATGGACCGCGCAGAAGTCGAGGACTGGCTGAGGAAAACCTTCGATGTTTCACGTGAAACGCTCGACAAGCTGGCGCTCTATGCTGATTTGCTGATCGCCGAGAATAAAAACCAGAATCTGATCGCCCCCTCGACCGTCAGCATATTCTGGGATCGGCATATTCGGGATTCCGCGCAATTATTGTGTCTCGCGCCGCAATCCGGGCGAAGGACGAAATGGCTCGACCTCGGCTCGGGCCCGGGTTTGCCGGGCCTGGTTATCGCTCTGATCGCGGATATCCGCATTACACTGGTCGAAGCGCGCCGCAGGCGGATGGAATTTCTTCATGAAGCCGTTGCAAGGCTCGACCTCGCCGACACTGTAACTGTAGAGGGCGCTCGGCTGGAAACACTGGATGCCGACGCGTTCGATGTTATAACCGGACGAGCTTTTGCGCCCCTGCCTAAGCTTTTCGACCTCGCCCACCGGTTCGCCCATCCCGACACATTGTGGATCTTGCTGAAGGGCAAGTCTGTGGACACCGAACTGGCGGTGGCGAAAGCAGCGTGGCAAGGTGAATTTGAAACCATACCGAGCGTGACCGATCCCGATTCTTTCATAATCGTAGCGCGTAATATCGAGCCCCGGAGAGATAAATGATCCGAATCGCGGTGGCCAATCAGAAAGGCGGCGTCGGCAAGACGACGACGGCGATCAATCTTGCCACCGCGCTGGCGGCAACCGGTCTGAAAGTTTTGCTTCTCGATCTCGATCCGCAGGGCAATGCTTCGACCGGCCTGGGCCTGAGCGCGGCGGACAGGGAATGGTCGAGCTACGACCTTTTGACCGGCGAGGCCTCGACGATAGAGGCTGCCATTGCAACGCAGGTTCCGCATCTCGCTCTGGTGCCCGCAACGGTCGATCTATCCGGCGCGGAGATCGAGCTTGTCGATTATGAAAGGCGTACCGAGCGTCTGGACGACGCGTTGTCCGATGTCCCGCCCGGGCGCTGGGATGTCTGCCTTATCGATTGTCCGCCCTCTTTGGGTCTGCTGACGATCAATGCCCTGGTCGCCGCACCGTCCCTGCTCGTGCCGCTGCAATGCGAATTCTTCGCGCTGGAAGGATTAAGCCAGCTATTACAGACAGTTGAAAGGGTTCGCGAGCGCTTTAATCCGGACATTTCGATCTTTGGCGTTGTCCTGACGATGTTCGACAAGCGCAACAATCTTTCCGGTCAGGTCGCCGACGATGCGCGCGCGGTCCTCGGCAAGCTGGTTTTCGAGACGGTGATCCCCCGCAATGTGCGGCTTTCCGAAGCCCCGAGCCACGGCCTCCCGGCGCTGATCTACGATTATCGCTGCCCGGGATCGGAGGCCTATATTGCTTTGGCGCGCGAAACCATCGCGCGTCTGCCAAAACAGGCGGAGGCGGCATGAGCGACGCGGATCGGGATAAATCGGCGAGCACGCCGGTGCGCAAAAAGCCGGCCGGTCTTGGTCGGGGGCTTTCTTCCCTGCTTGGCGAGGTGGAAAGGGAAACATCGGTCGATCCGGGGGTGCCCGACGAAGGCAGCGTCCGGTTCATTCCGGTCGGTCGAATCCTCCCGCATCCCAATCAGCCGCGCCGCCATTTCGATGCCGAAGCGATCGGCGAGCTGGCGCGTTCCATCGAGGCGCGCGGCATGATCCAGCCGATCGTCGTGCGACCGCGCGGGGTGCGCTTCCAGATCGTCGCCGGCGAACGCCGCTGGCGTGCCGCCCAGCAAGCAAAACTCCACAGGGTGCCGGTGATCGTGCGCGATTTCGACGACGCCGAAGCCCTCGAAATCGCGATTGTAGAGAACATCCAGCGCGAAGACCTCAATGCGATCGAGGAGGCCGAAGCTTATCAGCGGCTGATCGAGGATTTCGGCCACACGCAGGCAGCGCTCGGACGGCTGGTGCATAAATCGCGCAGTCATGTCGCGAATCTTCTGCGGCTGCTCGATCTGCCGAAGAGTGTTCGCGATCTGGTGGTCGAGAACAAGCTCGATATGGGCCACGCCCGGGCGATCATAAACGCGCCGGACCCCGAGGCTCTGGCGCAGAAGATCGTCTCGGAGGGGCTGACGGTTCGCGCTGCCGAGGATCTGGCGCGCAACGCCAGGCCGGGCGGCGGCTCGAAACCCGCCAGCAGCCCGCCCGCCGAACGCGATGCCGATATCATGGCGCTGGAACAGCGACTTTCGGAAGCACTGGGCCTCGGTGTCCGGGTCGATCACAAGGGCGGCGGCGGCAAGGTCCAGCTCGATTACAAGACGCTGGATCAGCTCGACCTGATCTGCCTACGTCTCAGCGGCGGCAATTTCTAGCGCAGTCTTCGCGCATGGCGGGCGATGGCGAACAGTTCGTTATTGGCGGCGACCAAGCCCGGCCCGGCGGAGGATTTGAGCATGCGCTCGGTGGTCGCGACGCGATCGATGGCCTTGGCGAGCGCATCGCTGCGCCAGCGCTGGAGCTGCCAGACAATCGCGTCTTTCTCCTTCCAGAAAATCGGCGGACGCGCCTTGCCGATGGCGCTTTGCGGGCTGTTGCCGCTTTCGACATCGGCGCGCAGTTTCGCGAGCAGTGTTAGCCGCCGGAGTAGCGCGCGCAGCAGCGGCACCCCTTCCAGACCGACGCTCGCCAGCCGCACCAGCTCATGGTCGAGCCCCGCCGTGTCGCCGGACAGCACCAGATCGGTGAGGCGCGACATATCGCCCTCTTCGCTCGCCGCGCCGAGCGCATCGAACGTATCATGCTCCAGCTTGCGGGGCCGGTCGGGCGCGGCATCGAGATAGAGCGCGAGCTTGTCGATTTCCGAGGCCAGTATCGCTCGGTCTCCGCCGGCCGCGCTGGCAAGACGCCGCGCCATGTCCGGCGTCATTTGCAAACCCGCCTTGTGGCCAAGCTCGATAACCAGCCGGTCGGCATCCCGGCCCTCGGGCAGATAGCTGGCGAACGCCATCGCCTGCTTGCTGCTATTGGCGAGCTTGACCAGCCGGTTGGTGCCGCGCAGCTGCCCGGCAATAGCCACGACGGGGTTACCCGCCTGCTCCGCCTCCAGCAGTGCCTCGACGCCTGCGAAAATCTCGTCGCCCGCCGGGTCGACGCGGATATAACGCGTGCCGCCGAACAGGGAGATCGAGGCGGCTTCGTCGGCGAGCAGGGCGGGGTCCGACTTGATATCCGATGCCGCGAGATCGACGCGCTCGGCGTTCTCGCCCATCGCTTCGGCGAGAGTTTTCGCTAGCCCTTCGGACCCGGCGCGGTCCGGGCCGTAGAGCAGATAAAGCCGGATAGCGTCTCCGGGGCTGGCCAGCGCGCGTTCGATATCGCCGCGCTTGGCCTTCACTGTGTAACCTCGCCTTCCAGCTCGGCTTCGCGCTGTTCGGCGCGGCGGCTGGCATAGAGCGCGACGCGGGCGACGATCTGGTCGGCAACCTGTTCGGTCAGCCGTTCGAGCGCGGTCTGTTCGGCGGCGATGGTCGCATATTCGGACGATACGACATCGACACCCGCATCCGATCCCGCCGTGGCGTCAAGAAGCACGGTGCCGCGATCCGCCGTAACCAGCTGAAAACGGGCGCGAAGTGTTCTGCGCTCACGGGTAACGGCATTGTCGGCCCGGACGCCGAAGCCGGTTATCTCATCGTCGAGCGTCACTTCGAGCCGGTAACGCGGTGCTTCTTCGCCGACCGCGCGCAAACGCTCCTCTAGCGCCCCGCGCATCAGATAGCCCGCCCGTCCCGGAATGCCGCCAACTTCCACGGCGCCGAGCGTCTCGACGGCGGGCGAGCTGGTGCCGCCATAAAGCGGGCGGAGGCCGCACGAGCCAAGGAGGGGGGCGGCGATAAGGAAGAGGAGTAGAAGGCGTGTCATGCGACGATATTCACCAGTCGATCCGGCACGACGATGACCTTTTTAGGCTCTGCACCGTCTAGCTGCCGTGCGACCTTGTCCGAAGCGAGCGCGGCGGCTTCCAGATCGGCTTTGCTTATGCCTTTGGCTGCCGTGATCGTATCGCGCAGCTTGCCATTGATCTGTATGGCAATCGTCACTTCGTCCTCGACAAGCAGGGCAGGGTCGGCTTCCGGCCATGCCGCGTCGGCGACCAGGCCGTCCTCATCCATCTGCGCCCAGGCTTCCTCGGCCAGATGCGGGGCCATCGGTGCGACAAGGCGGACCAGGGTACGGATCGCGGTGTTGCGGCTTTCGCTCGCATCGGCCTTTTCGATAGCGTTGGCGAGCTCGTGGATTTTCGCCACCGCCTTGTTGAAGGACAGCGCCTCGATATCCTCGCCGACCCCGGCGATGGTCTGGTGCAATTTACGATCCAGTGCCTTGTCTTCGCCTTCTGCCGTTTCGTTCGTGTCGATCAGCCGCCAGAGCCGTTGAATAAAGCGCCATGATCCCTCGATCCCGGCCTCGCTCCACGGCAGGTCGCGCTCGGGCGGGCTGTCGGAGAGCATAAACCAGCGCACCGCGTCCGCGCCATACTGATTGGCGATGGGGCCGGGATCGACGGTGTTTTTCCTGGATTTGGACATTTTCTCGACGCGCCCGGGCGTTACCGGCGCGCCGTCTTCGATCATCGTCCAGTCCTCGCCATTGCGTTGCACCTCTTCTGGCGAGAGCCAGCTGCCGTCACCCGCCTGGTAGGTTCCGTGCGTCACCATTCCCTGCGTGAACAGGCCCGCGAACGGCTCCTTGATATCGAGCTGGCCCATGCGGTTCAGCGCGCGTGTCCAGAAGCGGGCATAGAGCAGATGCAGGATCGCGTGCTCGACGCCGCCGATATATTGCCCGACCGGCAGCCAGGCCTCGGCCTCCGCCTTGTCGAACGGCTTGTCGTCGGGCTGGCTGGCGAAGCGGATGAAATACCAGCTCGAATCGGCGAAAGTATCGAGCGTGTCGGTCTCGCGCCGCGCGGGTTTGCGGCATTGCGGGCAGTCCGCCTTGCTCCATGTCGGATGGCGGTCGAGCGGATTGCCGGGGGTTTCGAAATCGATGTCTTCGGGCAGCACGACCGGCAACTGGTCCTTCGGCAGGCCAACCGGGCCGCAATCCTCGCAATGGATAATCGGGATCGGCGTGCCCCAATAACGCTGCCGCGAAACACCCCAGTCGCGCAGCCGCCAGACGGTTGTGCCCTCGCCCCAGCCTTCTTTTTCGGCGCGGGCAATGACGGCGGCCCTGGCCTCTTCGACCGCCATCCCGTCGAGAAAGCGCGAATTGACCAGCGCGCCATCGCCGGTGAAGGCCTCGTCGCCTTCGAACTCGGCGTCGGTCGTGTCGCCATCGGCGACCACGCGACGGACGGGCAGATCGTATTTGCGCGAAAAATCGAGATCGCGCTGATCGTGCGCGGGCACGCCGAACACCGCGCCGGTGCCGTAGGCCATCAATACGAAATTCGCGATATAGAGCGGCAATTCCCATTCCGGCTGAAACGGATGCGCACAGGCGATGCCGGTATCGAAGCCGAGCTTTTCCGCGCCTTCGATTTCCGCTGCCGATGTCCCGCCCGCCTGGCACTCGGCGATAAACTTGCCGATCTCCGGGCGTTTTTCGGCGAGCGCCGTCGCCAGCGGATGATCGGCCGCGACGGCAACGAAGCTCGATCCGAAAATCGTGTCGGGCCGGGTGGTAAAGACATGCAGCTGGCTCTGCCCGGCAACAGGCTGGCTCAGTGTAAAGCGGAATTTCAGGCCGACGCTCTTGCCGATCCAGTTTTCCTGCATCAGCCTAACCTTGTCCGGCCAGAGTTTGAGATCGTCGAGACCGTTCAGCAGATCGTCGGCGAAATCGGTGATTTTCAGGAACCACTGGCTGAGCTTGCGGCGTTCGACGGGCGCGCCCGAACGCCAGCCCTTGCCGTCGATCACCTGCTCGTTGGCCAGCACCGTCATATCGACCGGATCCCAGTTGACCGCCGATTCCTTGCGATAGACGAGGCCCGCCTCATACATGTCGAGGAACAAGGCCTGTTCATGGCCATAATAGTCGGGTTCGCAGGTCGCCAGTTCGCGGCTCCAGTCCAACGCGAAACCCAGCCGTTTTAGCTGATCCCGCATCGCCGCGATATTGGCGCGCGTCCATTCGCCGGGATGGACCTTCTTTTCCATCGCCGCATTTTCGGCCGGCATGCCGAAGGCGTCCCAGCCCATCGGATGCAGAACCTCGTGTCCGGTCATCCGTTTGTAGCGCGCCAGCACATCG
>JBGTHW010000050.1:0-2313 GCA_041746035.1 Parasphingopyxis sp. | reverse complement strand
GGATGTGCTGGTCAACAATGCGGCGGTCACGGTCTTCGGTTCCATCGCCGATGTCAGTTACGAAGACTTCCGCCGCTGTTACACCGTGGATGTCGACAGCATCTTTCTCGGCTGCAAAACGGCGATCCCGCTGATGGCTCGCACCGGCGGCTCGATTATCAATTTCTCGTCGGCGGCGGGGGTGAAGGCCAGTGCCGATCTGGTCGCCTATAATTCGGCCAAGGCCGCCATTCCGATGCTGACGAAATCCATCGCGCTGTATTGCGCGCGTGAGAAGAACGGCGTCCGCGTCAACGCCGTGCTGCCCGGGACGATCCTGACGCCCAATGTCGAAGCCGTCATCGCCGGCACCCCGGACCCGGAGGCAACCAGAGTGCAATTCGCCCTTGCCCAGCCGATCGGCAGGATGGGCGAACCCGAAGATATCGCGCATCTGGTGGTCTATCTCGCCTCCGACGAAAGCAAATTCGCGACCGGCGCGGCATTCGCGGTGGACGGGGGTTTGAGCATTTAGGGTGAAGGGGATCGCTTCCTTCGGTGCGGATATCCGCCGGCCCTGCTTCCGGCTGTATCGAATTACATCCGTTATGAACCTGATTTCAGGTGCGTTGCGGCGTGTTTTGAGAGAATAGTGTCCGCACATTCCGGTGGCCAGGGGCCGGAATCAGGCTAAACGTGAAACGTCAAAACGGCGGGGGTAAAAGATTACCATGGACAATATCAGCAATATTCTGATTTTTTTGTTCACCGGTATTCCGGGTATCGGCGACGCGATGGCCCTGTATCTGGCTATTGTGCTGGTTGCATGGGCCATGATCGTGGCAATCCGTTATCGTCTTGGGACGCATAATCCGCTGTCCCGTGCGCTAAAAGAGCGAAACGCGGTGCTGCGCAACATAGTGGCCGAAGACGACGTGCATCGCGCACGGCTCGCCTTTGCCGAACGATATGACGAAATCGACGCCGCGATGATGGACGTGCCCGAGCGCGAGAACCAGGTCCACGGACTGCGCCGGTGCTGGGAAGAATATCGTGAGACGATTGTCGATCCCTCCGAACCCTGCCTGCAAAACACCGCGCGCCCGGAGAATTTTTTCCTTCATCTGGTCGACGAAGTGAAAACGCTTGGCTGGCTCGCCAATATCTTCATTGCCATCGGGCTGCTCATCACCTTTCTGGGGATCATCGCCGCGCTCTCGTCGGCAACGATGAGTATGCAGGATGCCGACGGAGCGGGGATGCGCGCGGGGCTGCAGCAGTTGCTTGGCATCACTGCTGCGAAATTCTGGGCGTCCGTGGGCGGGTTGTTCGGCTCGATCATATTGCGCGCGGTCGATTATCGCTCGAAAAAGAAGCTGAGCACACAGCTCGCGCGGCTTTGCGATTATCTCGAACACGGCATGGCCTATCTGCCGCCGCAGCGCATCGCGTTGGAACAGCTCACCCAGGCCAACGAACAGAGCACGGCCCTCAAATCCTTCTCCACCGAGTTTGCACTCGTCATCGAAGATGCTTTCGGCAAGAAAGTGGAGCCGATGGTCACCGTTCTTGGCGATATATCGGACGGGATCGGCAGGCTGAATGGCGAGGGATCGGTTGGGGTCGCAGAAGCCATCCGGGAGCGCGCCGGAGACGAGATGACCGGCCTCGCGGCGGCGATGGGGACAATGGCCGCTTCGCTCGGTTCGCTCTCCGAAAAGCTCGAAAAACAGGGCGAGGCGACCGACCGCCAGATCGACGATGCGGTGCGCAAGCTTGCCAGCGTATCGGAGGAAATGCGCAACGCCTTTGCCGAACTGAACCGCAATTTCGAAAGTATCGGCACGAAGATGCAGGAAACCAGCGACGAGGCCGGCAGCCGTATCGCCGCACGTTTCGAAGCGCTGGTCACGCAGGTCGAGAGCACGATGGGCAGCGTCAATGGCGATCTTTCGAGCATGGCCGAAGGGCTGATGCAGCGCGATCGCGAAACCGCAGAGGCCAACCGGCTGGCGCTGACCGATACCGTCAATGCGCTAAAAAATGCGACCGAAACGGCGGGCGACAAGCTCGCCGCCTCCGCCGAGATTGCCACAGCGAAGGCGGCGGAAACCAGCGCTGCGGCGATCGAGCAAGCCTTTGCGAAATTCAATGAACGCTTCGCCGAAGCCACCGCGCCCTTGCTGGACGGCGTCCGCTCGGCCGCAAACAGCATCAAGCGCACCGCCAGCGGGTTTGCCAGCTCGCAGGACAGCCTGGAAACCCACGCCCGAACGCTGACCGATGCCAGTGGATCGTCGCGCGAGGCCGCCGAGGCATTTGGGCGCGCGGCGA
>JBGTHW010000049.1:0-9887 GCA_041746035.1 Parasphingopyxis sp. | reverse complement strand
ATAGGGAGATTATAGCAATAGCCGGTGAATATACAGTTGCAGAAATGTTACTGTCGATCGGGCCGGTCTGGCGCGGTCTGGCGGGGTTTGTGCTGGGTGCGATTATCGGCAGTTTTCTGGCTACTATCGCTACGCGCTGGCCAGAGAATCAAGATGTAGTGCGCGGGCGGTCGCGGTGTGAAAGCTGCGGCAGAACGCTGAAACTTCCGGATTTGATCCCGCTCGCCAGTTTTCTGGCGAGCCGCGGCAAATGCCGGAAATGCGACGCGGCTATAGACCCGGTGCATTTTATCATCGAGGTTCTGGCGGGAGCCATCGCTGCCCTGGCGCTCGTCGCCGTTCCTGGACCGACGGGTCTCGCCGGAGCAATTTTCGGATGGTTCCTGTTGACGCTGGCCGTGCTGGACATACGACATTTCTGGCTTCCCGACCGGCTGACCTTGCCGCTGATCGGCCTTGGGCTGGCTTTTGCGGCAATGTTCGAAATGCCCCGGCTCATCGATGCTTTCATCGGCGCGGTTGCGGGATTTTTGCTGCTGGTTACGATCAATTATGCATATCGCGCGCTGCGCGGCAGGGATGGACTGGGCGGGGGCGACAGCAAACTGCTGGCGGCCATCGGAGCCTGGCTCGGCTGGCAGATGTTGCCGCTTGTCCTGTTGTTGGCCAGCGGGGCGGGAATCGCCCTGATCCTTCTGTTGCGGCTTTCCGGAAATACAGTCCCGGCCACCAGGCGCTTGCCTTTCGGTCTATTTCTGGCCATGGCTGCGGGCGTTATATGGTTCTGGATCAACGCTTTCGACGGGGATTATCTAATGGCTGGCTGACTTTTCAATGTCGAAGTGCCATGGAACTGTCATCGAAAACGTCATCGCAGTGTAACACTAACCGCATAGCGGCGAAATCTCTCGGGGAATTTTGATGCGTGACTCGCTGGACGCCCGTGCGCAGCGCCTGATAAGGCGGTTGCCACGAACGACTGTATTTTCGGCTCTGGAGCTGCTGCTGCTCTCCCTGCTGGCGATCCAGTGCGCGCGGTTGATGTGGGTCATGATAACGCCGGTCGGGCCGATCGGAGACTGGCGCGGCGATGCGGGCGTGGCGGCGCTTGCGGCACCGGATGCGTCGCTTTTCGGACAGTTCGATCCGTTTTTTCGGCTTGAGGGCGGATCGGCCATCGTTGTAACCGAACTCGACCTGCAATTGTTCGGCGTGCGGCAGGATCGCGCGACCGGTCGCGGTTCTGCGATTATCGCCCAGCAGAATGGCGAACAGACCAATTATCTGGTCGGAGAGGAGATCATGCCGGGTGTCATTTTGAAGTCGGTAGGGTTCGATTATGTGACGATCGAGCGAGGCGGGGCGGAAGAGCAGATTTTTCTCGACCAATCGGGCGGGACGCCGACCCCAAGCGCTTCCCGGCCCGCAGCCGCGCAATCGCCGCCAGGCATTATTGTCCCAGCAGCCCAACGCGCGGCGGCAAATCGCGGAACGGCATCGCAGGACAATACGGTAAGTCCGCGGCAACTTGCCTCCGGAACGCAGATTTCCCCCCGCCGCGAGGGCAATCGCCTGACCGGCATCATTCTTCAGCCAACCGGCGACGGTGCGGCGCTCGCTGCGGCCGGTTTCGAGCCGGGCGACGTCATTTTGTCGATCAATGGCGAGCGTATTCAGGATATGGGGCAGGCTGCGCGCTTTTCGACGATGCTCGGGGACGGTAATGCGCTCGTCCAGGTAGAACGCAATGGCGAAACGACTTCGTTTCGCGCAAGGGTACACGAATGAAAAAACTGACGTCTTTTCTCGCGATTCTGGCGATGCTGGCGATGCCGCTGGCACCGCTGAGCGCACAGCATGTGCTGAATCTGCGCAATGCCGATATTCGCGCCTTCATTCAGGATGCTTCGCGCGTCACCGGGCGGACTTTCGTGATCGATCCGGCAGTCAGTGGCAATGTCACGGTGGTGACAAACCGGCCGTTGTCGCGTTCGGAGTATTTCGAGATTTTCCTGTCGACCTTGCGCGCCAATGGCCTTGTGGCCGTGCCGACGGCCGGCGGGGCGCTGCGTATCCAGCCGACGGCCAGCGCCGCCCAGCAGCCGACCACCGTCGGCAGCCGTGTCGGCTCGAATAACGCTTTCGTCACGGAGATATTCCGGCTTCGCAATATTCCTGCCGCATCGGCGCTGGAAACATTACGTCCGCTGGTGAGCGCCGAGGGATCGGTGACGGCCAACACGGCTGCCAATTCCATCGTCATTGCCGATTTTGCCGACAATGTCCGGCGGATGCGCCAGCTTATTTCGAATATCGATGTCGATAACACGGCAAGCCAGACGCTGGCCCTGCGCAATGCCGGCGCGCGTGAGATCGCCGCTTCTTTGCAGGCGCTGGTGCAGACCGGCGGCGAGGGCGCTGTCAATCCTGCCGTCATCGTCCCGGTCGACAGCTCGAATTCGCTGCTGTTCCGCGGCGAGCCGGCGACCGTCTCGCGGCTGATGGATATTGCCCGCGATCTCGATGTCCGCGCCGCCAGCGGCACCGAAATCCGGGTGGTGTTCCTCGAATATGCCGATGCGGCGCAGATTCTGCCTGTTCTCGAACGCGTGACCGGGCAAGCTACGTCGGTAACCGCTTCCACTTCGAGCGGCGAAGCGGTACCGGCCGCAGATGTCGGCGGTTCCGCGGCGCAGGTCGCCAATCCCGGCACGGCCTCGCAATCGACGACCACCTTTACACGCCCCGGACAGGATATCATCGTCACCGGCTATGAAGGTGCCAATGCGATCATCATTTCCGCACCGCCGGATATGCAGCGCACGCTGGGCGAACTGATCCGTCAGCTCGACACGCGCCGCGATCAGGTGCTGGTCGAGGCGATCATCGTCGAAATATCGGATCAGGCGGCGCGCGAGCTGGGCGTGCAATTCCTGTTCGGCGGTCGCAATGCGCCGTTCGGCGTCACCAACTATTCCAATATATCCCCGCGTATCCTCGATCTCGCCGGCGGTATACTCGCCGACAATATCGATCAGACGACCACGGTGATTAACGGCGATGTCGTGACGACTTCGAACAATTCCGCGACCGGCGATCTGCTGCGCCAGAATGCGGCGCAGGCCATTCTGGGGGCAAGCGGCGGGTTTCTGGGCTTTGCCACCGATCTCGGCAGCGACCTGATCTTCGGTGCTATTCTTAATGCCGTCCAGGAAGATACCGAATCGAATATCCTTTCGACGCCGTCCATCACGACGCTCGATAATCAGGAGGCCAGCATCCTGGTCGGCCAGGAAATCCCGATTTCGACCGGGGAGGCGCTGTCCAATAATTTCGACAATGCCTTCCGCACGATCCAGCGCGAGAATGTCGGCATCGAACTGATCGTCACGCCGCAGATCAATGCCAATGGCGCGGTACGGCTCGCTATCCAGCAGGAAGTCAGCTCGGTCGCCGGGCCGGTGTCCGACGATTTCAACGAACTGATCCTCAACAAACGCCAGATCCAGACGACGGTGACGGTCAATGATGGCGAGATTATCGCGCTTGGCGGTCTGCTCGACGATAATGAGCGCCGGACGATCCAGCGCATCCCGCTGCTCGGCGATATTCCCATTATCGGCGAGCTGTTCCGGTCCCGCGCCCGTTCACGGACGCAGACGAATCTGATGGTGTTTATTCGCCCCACTATCCTGCGCTCCGCCGAAGACCGGCGGGAAGTCTACGAGCGCCGCTATGGCTATGTCCGCTCGCGGCAGTATCTTAACAATCCCGAAATCGAACCCGGCATCGACACGCTGGTCCGGCAATATCTGGGCCTGGCTCCTCCGGGCGCGCCGCCATCGATACCGCCGCCGATCGAGCCGACCGTAATCGTGCCCGAGGTCAGGACCAGCACCTCCCGTATTCGCCAGGTTCCGGTCGAACGTCCCGACATCGAGGAGGATCGGTGATGCGGGTTCGACGGGGCGGAGAAGTGGAAGCCGAAGAGCCGCTCGTCCTGACCCGGGACGAGATCGATATTGCGGCACCGCCGCCGCTTGCTGTGAATATTCCTTATGGCTTTGCCCGCAAATTCGGGGTCGTTTTGCTGGAGGGCGAGGGCGAACGCCTGAAGGTCGCGTTGCGCGAGGGCGAAGACCCCGGCGCGCTGCTTGAGGTCCGCCGTTTCCTGAGCCGCCCCTTTGCCGTCGATCTCGTTCCCGTCGATGAATTCGACCGTATTCTTTCCGAACGCTATGCGATGGACGGGCAGGCTGCCGCCGACGCCGCCAGCGGCCTGGGGATCGGCGATCTCGATCATCTCGCCAGCGATATTCCGACCGCCGACGATCTTCTCGACAGTGCCGACGATGCGCCCGCGATCCGCCTGATTAACGGCATCATCGCCGATGCCGCGCGTCAGGGCGTGTCGGATATCCATATCGAACCCTACGATACCGGGCTTGTGGTGCGGATGCGCATGGACGGGGTGCTGCACGAGACGCTGCGGATGCCACCGCACGTCGCCTCGACCATCGTCAGCCGTATCAAGGTGATGGCGAGACTCGATATTGCCGAGCGGCGGATACCGCAGGACGGGCGCATTTCGCTGACGCTGGGCGGCAAGCTGCTCGATGTGCGTGTGTCGACCCTGCCGAGCCGGGCGGGCGAGCGCGTGGTGCTGCGTATTCTCGACAAGGACAATGCCGGGATCGATCTGGAACAGCTCGGCATGCCCGAACGGATCGACCTCGCCTTCCGCGAGGCACTGCGCGAACCCAACGGTATCATTCTCGTTACGGGGCCGACAGGATCGGGCAAGACGACTTCGCTCTATGCCGGTCTGCGGCTGCTCAATGATGGTACGCGTAACATTCTCACAGTCGAAGATCCTGTGGAGTATGCGATAGAAGGTGTCGGCCAGACCCAGGTCAATCCGAAGGTCGGTCTCGATTTTGCGACCGGGCTGCGCGCCATCCTGCGACAGGATCCCGATACCGTCATGGTCGGCGAGATTCGCGACCGCGAGACCGCCGATATTGCCGTGCAATCCTCGCTTACCGGCCATCTCGTGCTTTCCACCGTTCACACCAACGATGCGGTCGGCGCGATCACCCGGATGCGCGACATGAAGATCGAGCCCTTTCTGCTCGCCTCCACCTTGCGCGCGGTGATTGCCCAGCGCCTCGTCCGCCGCCTGTGCGAGAACTGCCGCGAAGCGACGCAGGCCTCGAGTGCCGTCGCCGCCTTGCTCGGGTTCGAGACCGGCACATCGATCTATGAGGCGCGCGGATGCGGCGAGTGCAAACAGACCGGCTACAAGGGCCGGATCGGCGTTTTCGAGGTGATCCGGATCGACGAGGAAATCCGCCGGATGATCAATGCCGGCGGCGATGAATCGCAGATCGCCCGCCATGCGTTTCTGCATGCACCCAATCTCGGCTCGGCGGCGCGGGCGCTGGTGAAGGACGGGATTACGACGGCGGAGGAAGCCGTGCGCGTTTCGCGAATGCAGGAGCCCGAGCCGGTCGATGCCTGATTTCGATTATCTCGCGCTCGATACGGCGGGCCGCGAAAGGCGCGGCAGCGTTAACGGGGAGACGGTGGAAGACGCCCGGGCGCGGCTCGATGCGCGGCGGCTTTATGTGGTGCGGATCGCGCCGGGCAGCGGCGGGCCGTCGCGCGAGGCCGCCAACGACACCGCGCCATTGCTCAGCCGCTCGATAGAGCTGCGCAAGAATCTGAGCGCCAAGGAACTGACCCTGTTTACCCGCCAGCTGGCGACGCTCGTGCAGGTGAGTCCGATGGAGGAGTCGCTGCGCACGATAGCGTTGCAGGCGGAGAAGCCGCGCACGCGGGCGATTTTCGACCGCGTCCATGCCGGTGTCGTCGAGGGGCAGCGGCTCGCGCGGTCGATGGACCGGGAGGCGAAGAGTTTCCCGCCGCTCTATCGTGCGATGGTCGCGGCGGGCGAAAGCTCCGGCTCGCTGCCATCGATCCTCGAACGCCTCGCCGATCTGCAAGAACGGCAGGCGGAGATACGCGGCAAGATATTGACCGCGCTCGCCTATCCGATCATCCTCACGGTTGTCGCTATTGGCGTGGTAGCCGCGCTGATGATTTTCGTCGTGCCGCAGGTGGTCGAGCAATTCGACAGTGTCGGCCAGGAATTGCCGCTGCTGACAAGGATCGTCATTGGCCTGTCGGATTTTCTCGCGAGTTACTGGTGGCTGCTGCTCGCTCTGATCGCGCTGGCCGGTTTCGGTCTCTGGCGCGGTATGCAAAATCCCGGTTTCCGTCTCGCTTTCGATAGCCGCTTGCTGCGTATCCCGCTGATCGGACGCCTGATCCGCGATCTCCATGCCGCCCGGATGGCGCGGACGCTGGCGACGATGATTGCGAGCCGCCTGCCGTTGCTCGAAGGGTTGACGCTGACCACCAAAACCGTCACCAACGCCGCGCAGCGCCAGGCGTCCGAGGACATCACCGAGTCCATCCGCCAGGGCGGCAGTCTCTCCGCCGCGATGAAGCGCTCGGGCATCTTCCCGCCATTGCTTGTCTATATGGCGAACAGCGGCGAGGCGTCCGGCCAGCTCGATACGATGCTGGAACGCGCCGCCGATTATCTGGAGCGCGAGTTCGACGCCTTTACCTCGGCGATGCTCTCGCTGCTCGAACCTGCTATCATCATCGTGATGGGTGTGATCGTGACGCTGATTGTGCTCGCGATCCTGCTGCCCATCCTGCAACTCAATACTCTCGCCGGAGCATAGGAAAACCCAATGTTTGTCAAACCGCACACCCGCATTATCGTCCCGCAATCCGAACAGGGCTTCACCCTGACCGAACTGATGGTCGTGCTCGTGATCCTTGGCCTGCTGGCCACGATCGTTATCATCAATGTTCTGCCCGCCGCCGATCAGGCGAACAACACCAAGGTCCGCGCCGACCTCTCGACGCTTGAATCGGCGCTCGAACAATATCGCCTCGACAATGTGACCTATCCGCAGTCCGAGCAGGGGCTGCAGGCGCTGGTGACCCCACCAGCGGGCCTTTCGCAGCCGCAGCGTTACCGCAGTGGCGGCTATATCCGCCGCTTGCCGAACGATCCCTGGGGCAATCCCTATGTCTATGCGATGCCCGGCACACAGAGCGGCGGGGCATACGACATCATGACGCTGGGGGCCGATGGCCAGCCGGGCGGCGACGAGCAAAATGCCGATATCGGCAACTGGGAATGATGTGCGCGGCAAGACCCAGATAAAGCCTCCCTTCCGCGACGAACGGGGAGAAGACGGTTTCACGCTCACCGAACTGATGGTGGTGCTGGTGATCCTCGGTCTGCTCTCCTCCGTCGTTGTCATCAATATGCCCGATCCGCGCGGGCAGCTGGTCGACGAGGCGGAGAGTTTTGCCGCGCGCGCTCGGGCTGCGCAGGAGACGGCGGTATCGGAGGCGCGCGATATGGCATTGTGGGTTTCGCCTGCGGGATACGGGTTCGAACGGTATCGGGAGGAACAGTGGCTGGCGGTCGGGCAGCCGCCGTTCCAGGACCGGCAATGGCCGGTCGATACGGTGGCGACAGTGGCCCAGCAAAGCGACGAGCGCACGCGCATCGTCTTCGATGCGACGGGGCTGAATGGCCCGCTCGATGTGACGCTAACGCGCGACGAGCAGCAGGTGCAGGTCTCGATTGGTGGGGACGGAACGATTAATGTCGAGGGATAACGAGTCCGGTTTCACCCTGCTGGAAATGCTGGTCGCGCTGGCGGTATTCAGTATCGCCGCGCTGGCCCTGCTCAATTTGCAAACCGTGACGCTCACCAACACTGCCCGCATTTCGGATCGTACCATCGGCCAGATCGTCGCGCGCAATGTCGCGGTGGAGGCACTGACCGATCCGCGTCCGCCTGCTATCGGCACGGAATCCGGGCAGGAAATAAATGGCGACCGCCCATGGAACTGGGTGCGGGTGACCGATGAATCGCCCGAATCGCGCATCCTGCAAATCACGGTCGCGGTTACGGATGCCTCGGGCCAGCGCGCCGCCGATCTCACCGTCTTCCGGTTTGCCGCGCAATGAGGGTGCCGTGCATCTCGGAAAACGGCTTTACGCTGGTCGAGCTGTTGGTGGCGCTGTTCATCTTCGGGCTGCTGTCGGCGGCGGGCACGGCGCTGCTGACCTTCAGCATCGACGGCCAGAACGCCTCGCGCGAGGCGCTCGCCGATATGAGCGCGATCCGCCGGATGAATGCCTCGCTGACCAACGATCTCACCCAGGCCGCCCGGCGCCCCGCGCGCGACGAAGTCGGTTTCCGTCAGAGCGCTTTTTTCGGCAGCGACGGGCGCGAGGGGAATATACTGTTCAGCATCGTGCGCCGGGGCTGGAACAATTACGATGGCGAGGCGCGGTCGTCTCTCCAGAAGGTCGATTATCTGCTGGTCGAGGACCGGCTGGAGCGGCGCGCCTACCCTTATGTCGATGGCGCGGAACCGCTTCCCGCTGCGATCCTGGTCGAGGGCGTCGAGGATATTTCGCTGCGCTATCGTATAAACGGCGAATTGCGCGACCGCTGGGATCCGGCACGACTCGATCTTCTGCCCGATGCGGTCGAGCTGACCGTGACCATCGAGGGGCTGGGTCCGGTGCGGCAGCTGCTTCTTGTCGGGGGAGGAGGGGGATGAGGAAAAGGGAATCGCACCATGCACCGTTCGGGCTTAGCTTGTCGAAGCCCCGTTCTTTCCTTCGGTCAAAAAAAAGAGCGGCCCTTCGACAAGCTCAGGGCGAACGGATCGCGGCGAAGTTCACGCCCCCCCGGTCCGAAACCGGCACCGCGCTCCTCGCCGTCCTTCTGCTCGTCGCCATTATGTCGGCGATGGCGGCGGCGTCCTTCGAGCGGCTTCAGCTCTCCACCCGTCTTGCCGCCAATATCGCTTCGCTCGATCAGGCACGCGCCTTTGCCACCGGCGCGGAATCGCTTGCCGTGCTGCGCATCAACGACCTGATTGCGCGCGATAACCGGAAAACCACGCTCGATGGCGGCTGGCTTGGCAATGAGACGACGCTGCCGCTGCCCGATGGCGGGGTTGCGATAGCACGGGTGTTCGATGGCTCGAACTGCTTCAATCTGAACAGTCTGGCGCAGGGTAACGACCCCGCCAATCTCGGCACGGACCAGATCGCCGTCATCCAGTTTATCGCGCTGATGAATGTGCTGGAAATTCCGCAGGGCGATGCCGAACGGATCGCCTGGTCGCTGGCCGACTGGATCGATGGCGACGAACGCGCCGCCCGGCAGGGGGCAGAAGACGGTGCCTATGGCAATGCCGACACGCAGTATCGCACGGCCAATGCCATGCTGGCCGAGGTCAGCGAACTGCGCGCGGTTGCCGGGGTGACGGATGCCTATTATGAGCAGCTTCGCCCGTGGGTCTGCGCCTTGCCGACCGACGAATTGTCGCCGATCAATGTCAACACCCTGCTTCCCGAACAGGCACCGCTCATCGCCATGCTCCTGCCCGATCAGCTTCAGCTCGCCCAGGCGGCGCAGACCATCGGAGATCGCCCGGTCACCGGCTGGAATAACGTCGCCGATTTCTGGAGCCAGCCGGCGCTGGCGGGCTTCGAACCTTCCGGCGAGATCATCGGGCAAACCCGGATACGCACGCGCTATTTCCGGCTCGAACTCGATGTCCGGCTCGGCGATACCGAACTCGCCCAGGCCGCGCTGATCGACGCCAGTACCCCGCCCGCGCGCGTAGTCTCCCGCCGATGGGGGGAAGACGAGTGAGCGAGCGGCAAACGCTTCTGCTGTTCGTCGGGGCCGATCCGGGCTGGATGCGAATGATCGAGGACCGCGTCGTGGCGCGAGGGGCCGGGCTTGAGACGATTCCGGTCGGCGAGG
>JBGTHW010000048.1:0-7434 GCA_041746035.1 Parasphingopyxis sp. | reverse complement strand
CGATGCCATGGCCGACGACGCGATGGCCGGCGATGCCATGGGCGACGACGCGATGGCTGACGATGCCATGATGGAAGAAGATTCCATGGCTGAAGAAGGTGCCGTGATGGAAGAAGGCCAGTAGGCTCTATTTCACCCTTTTTGGCTCGAACAAACAAAAAGGAGGCGCTGCCGGTAGTCGGTAGCGCCTCTTTTTTTTCTGAACCATCCAGCCGCCGGTTGCGCGTTTCGGGGAGGATATCACCCGGACATCTTCCCGATACGACCGCGTCCCTCGCCGTCTTCCGAAAAAATGGTCGGGGAGACAGGATTCGAACCTGCGACCCTCTGTTCCCAAAACAGATGCGCTACCAGGCTGCGCCACTCCCCGACATTCCTTGGCCGACATTCGGTCATGCGCCTTTAGGCGGTGTCCCGCAGCCCGGCAACCTTGTATTTCCGAAAATGGTGGGCCCGGAGGGACTCGAACCCCCGACCTAGCCGTTATGAGCGGCCAGCTCTAACCAACTGAGCTACAGGCCCCACCTGTCAACGAAGGTCCCTGCCAAAGGCGCGCCCGCTGTGCAAGCACCTAACGCGCCGCGCGGGCTGCCGCGACCACCTCGCCTGCTCGCGCGGCCTCCACGCCATGACGGGCAAACAGGTCGAAAACTCCATCCCACCAGCGGTAGAACACCCGCAAATCCTCGGCAACCCGAACATAGGGGGTGTGGCCTGGAACAACCGAAGGCGAATGATAAGACAGGCTGAAGATATTGCGACCATCGTCGAGCATGCGCCGTATCGCGTCGAGCGCCATATCGAGCGGGTAGTCCTCCGGCGTCAGGGACACGCGCTGTAACATGCCGGACCGGGCCAGCAGCGACCGCCACAACCCGATCCTGTCTCCCAGCGGGAAGAGTCGACCGCCCAGCCGACGCAGATGCCCGACATAGGTCGCGGTCAATGGCAGTTCGAGCAGGTTGCGATTCGGTCCCGCCCAGAACGCATCGGTCTCGAAGCCTGAAAAATCTGGGCCTCCCGTGCTGGCATAGTTGAACAGTGCGCGAACGGACGCATCCATTTCGTAACCAGCCTCCTCCAGCAGTGCGGCGCTCTGCGAGCCGATACCATAGCGGCCGGCGCGATACAGAACCGGACGTCTACCCATCGTATCCTCAATCTTCTCCGTAAGGCACCGGAGCTTCGATTTCTGCAATTCGACGGGCAGGTTTCCTGTGAAGCTGTTATAGGGCGTCACCTCTTCCTCGAATGGCGGGTTGACCCAAGGGTGAAGTTGCGTCCCGATTTCGCAGCCATCATCTGCCACCATCTGGCGGAGAATGTCGACAGAACGCCGATTATCGACAATCGGATAATCGACCATATAGGTCGGCTTCGCACCGGCACTGCGAAAGAAACGCTGCGCTTCCGGCAATCCCTCCATCGCCGTCACCGCAGTATTTTCGCGCGCCAGCGGCTGGGTCCAGTCAAACTCCTCTTCGGTATCGACGAAAATCAGGAAACGCTGCCCGAAGTCTGGCGGAATTCTGGCGTAGGCGCGTCGGTCGGGCGGGCGGTCGATCCGTCCGATCCGCCTTTCACTACGATGATAGGCAGTCGCGCTCTCTGATTGTTTATCGGCCTCGCTCACCCGAAAAGGCGCTAGCATCTTTTACCGGAAGGCGCAGGATAAAATCATGCTGCTCGATATCCAGACGGCCATTGCCCTCATTCGCGATGTTGCGCACCAGCCGCAAGGCAAAGCCAAGGCCCAATGCCGGCGCATCCGGCCATTCGCCGTCGGGCGAATAACCGGGATCGAGCAATTCGGATTCCTCACGACCGGCCAACAGGGCGGGACGGGAAAAGGCCACGGTTACACGACCATCGGCGTGGTCCATCGCGCAGCGGACCGTGATCGTTTCGGATGGTGCGGCTAACCCGACTGTCGCCGAAAGCAGTCTTTCGACCATCCGGTCAGCGGCACCCGCGTCGATATCGAGGACGGGCAACTTATCCTCGATCCGCATCACCAGCGCCACGCCGCGCGCTTCCGCCTGGGCTGCGTATCCATCATGCAGGCGTGTCAGGATCGCTTGCCCGTCGACGCTTTGCGGGCTGAGGCTCAGATTCTGGGTTTCCGCCCTGGCAGCTGTATCGAGATCCTCCACCGAAAGGAGAAGACGCGCAGCTTCGATCGCGATTGCGCCGGCACGCTTGCGATAGCTTTCCGAAACAGGTCCAAGAAGCTGCCGTTCGATCATCTCGGAAAAACCGACAATGGCGTTGAGGGGAGTGCGCAACTCATGCACCAGCTGACGGAGTGAATCGGGCGCGAGGGATGAGCCAAACAGCCCTTCGTTCAAATAGACAGACCCGGCCTGCTCGTCTCTGCGAGGACGGCGCGCCATCCCTCGATAGCCCCCAAACCGCCCGTCGCTTTCGGTAAAAAACGGCACTGCGGAAATTCGCCAGGAACCGGATGCGGGACCAATACCGGCCACTTCGAGTCGCGCGTCGCGAAACGGCGCGCGGCGGCGGAATGCACCGGCGGCATGACCATCGACACCAAAGTCCAGCGCGTCAGCGCCGAACGCGATCGTTTGGCCGATCAGAGAAGTACGCGGCGCGCCATCCACCCATCGAACAACGCCGTCAGGACCGGCCTCGAATCGAAATTCTGCAAGCTGGGATACGGTGGCCGACGACCTTTGGGAGTTTGCTTTCGATTGCCGGAATTCTTCGATCCGGGCGACCAAAGTTCGGATCTGGGTATTATCGGGTTTCGCTTCCAGCGCACCAGATTGCACACCCGCCATACCTGACCGGCCCAGCGAACCTTCCGGCTCGAAATCCGCGTCGACCGTCTTTTCAAGAATCATGTCCGCAGAGCCAAATCGATCGAGAGCGATCTCCACTTCCGCATCGAGATTCGTTCGATGCCGCATGAGCGCCCGGGCGCTCGACCTGAGCGACGGAATAAGATCGATCCATTCTTCCGTTTCGAGATCGCTTTCCAGAAGCACGGGCGAAGCGATATCCATACGGTCTTCGGCAAAAAAACTGACCAAATAGGGCGATATCAAGCGTCCGGCGAGTCCGCGCGCCGCCTGGCGGCGAACGGCATCCGGAATATCCGGCCGCCATTGCACAAGCCATTCCAGCGCCTCGGCTTCCAGACCTGTGTCAATAGATTCGCGCTGGGCCAGAATATCGACAAGCTGCCGCCAAACACCTATGCGGGCATTGGCCGTATCGCGCGATCGCGACAGCACCGTCACCAGCATATCGTCAAACCGCATCGTCCCTGTGCCTTCCTGCCGAACGCCAATGCCCGGAAACTGCCCATTGGAAATAGCCTGCGTTAATGGTTAACGGAAGCTTGCAATTCAGACCGTTCGATACTGGGACAATTGCTTTTTAACGACATATAATTATGACCGGACAGGCAATCATGAAGGATTACATCATGGGTTCCGGCCATCCCGCGCTCGACGAGATCGATCGCCTTATTCTGCAAACGCTACAGGATGAAGGGCGAATAACCAATGTCGAACTGGCGCGCAGAACAGGGTTAACCGCGCCGCCCTGCCTCCGCCGCGTCCGCGCCCTGGAAGAAAACGGTACGATACAGAGCTATCATGCGCGACTCGATCCCCGCACCCTGGGTTTCGGAATAACCGTGTTTGCCATGGTCAGCCTGAAGAGTCAGGCGGAAGAGGACCTGCGGACCTTTGAACGCCATATCGCAACGCTGCCGCTGGTGCGCGAATGTCATATGCTCAACGGCGAAATCGATTTCATCCTCAAAATTGTCGCCAGAGACCTCCAGCATTTTCAGGATTTTCTGACCTCGCAGCTGACGACAATATCCAGCGTCGAAAGCGTAAAGACGTCGCTTACGATCCGCACGGCCAAGTCCCTTCCCGGTGTTCCCGTCGGGGACGATGCGACAGAGAGCTAGCTTTCGCTGCCCGAAGCGACCGATGTGGCTGCGGGTATGGAAGATCGCGTGTCGGCGAAAATTCGCCAATAGCGCGCGATCCAGCTGCGCGGACCGGTTACAGCATCGAGCGCCGTACGGGCACCGGCCACATCGCCCGAAAGAGCGAGTGCCATGCCCAGCCTTTCATTGACGAGATCGGCATCGATCCCGCCTTTCTGCAAGGCAATCCGGTATTGCGCTGCGGCTTCTGCGTATCGGCCCAATGAAACATAATCGTCAGCAACCGCCATCGCGGCGGTGCCATCGGCCTGATTCGCCGCCGCTGATGCGCGCCCCGCCATTGCACTCCGCAGGCTCTCGGCAAAGCGGGTCGTGCCGCGGTCCAGCGTCGCAATTTCGCTATTGCCCCCATCGAGCATATTGACTGCTTTTCCGGCCAGCACTACCCTTTCGACTTCCGCCCGATAGCCAGCTTCGTTTGCCAGCCTGAGATAGCCAAGATAATCGGCTTCGCCATACAGGGCATCCGTCGCGCCCTGCAAACGCCAGAGGTCGAGCGCGGCGGCCTGATCCGGTTGCCCGACTGTTCTGTGGAAAGTCAGCACATCGCGCCAGTTCTGTGCAGTGGGATATGCGGCAACGAGCGCCTGGCTCATTTGCGCGACCCGCGTAACATCTCCTGCCCGGTTAGCCATATGGATCGCCCGGCGATACCAGTGATCCGAAATCGGCTGGGAAGACTGCTGTTGCAGGGCAAGGGCGCGATCGACCAATGTCAGCGCGTTATCCCGATTTCCTTTTTCAAAGTCGATGCTGGCGAGTGCAATATAGGTGCGCGGATCGGTCGCGCCGCGATCGATCGCGCCTTGCAAGGCCGAACGGGCGGCATCGACGTCCTGAGCGTTATAGGCCAATGCGGAGTTGGCAAGATACAGCTCCGCCCGGCGGCCTTCATCGACCAGCGGACTCGATATCAGCGCGTTAATCGCCGCATTCTTGCCAGCGGCATTGAATGTGCGGTTGGCGATATCGAGCCGCATCGTGGCGATGACATATCTGTCGCCATCCGTTCGCGCTTGCGACGTGGCCTGGTTCAGCAGCGCCGTTGCGCTCGGGAAATTATTCTGGCTGATTGCCAGCCGTGCCTGTTCCGCCGCCTGCCGAACTTCCTCGGTAAGCTGCAATTCGGGAGCAGCGCCCTGGGCTTGGGCAGCAACTGTTACGACAGACGGGACAGCAAAAGCCAAAGCCGCCGAAATCAGTAAATATCCCGTATTTTTCCTGCTCACGCTCTTCTCCATGACTGCGCCTGAATCAGTCGCATATAGAACAGGGAGCGGAGAAACCAGTTCGCCGCTCCCAATCCTGTTCGTTCCGTCTTATTCAGCCGTCTCTTCGTCGCTGCTTTCTGCATCGTCAACTGTCGTATCGACAGTTGCTGGTGCTGCCGCACTCGCTCCGCCGGACTGGCTGTCGAGATAGGCCAGCCAGAATTGGGCGAGGCCCTCCCGCGGTCCGGTTACAGTTTCCAGCAGGGAGCGTGCCTCGCCGGTGCGGTTGGCGGCAACATGAGCTGCCGCAATACGAAGATCGGCAGTACCGGCATCGACGCCACCCTTTTCCTTGGCGAGGCGATAAAGTTCGATGGCCGCGTCATGCTGACCGTAAGACGCAAATGCATCTCCGGTATTCAGGGCTACACCGCCATTAGTCTCACTTTGCGCCGCCGAGCGAGAGCCATCGAGCGAGGCACGGTCTTCGCCTAGTCTGCTGTCGACCTCGGCGGTTATTTCACTATTTACGGAAACCCCGTTACTGGCAGCGTCATCGATTACCGCCTTGGCCTCTCCCGGCAAGCCACGGCGGATCGCAAGGCTCGCATATTCCGGATAGGTATTGGCATCGAGCGCACCGGCAGCGCGTAGCAGACGCATCATATCGAGCGTGGCCTGATCATCGAAGCGGGCCGCACTCGAATAGGCGAGCAGCACCTGATTCCAGATTTCGGGTGTCGGCTCTGCCTCGACAAGCTGCGTTCCATAACGGAGAACGCGATCGGCATCGCGCGCCCTGATCGCTGCATTCAAGGGTACCGAAATCCATGTCGGCGAAATTTCCCCTTGTTCCCCAGCGATCCGGAGTGCGGCATCCGCCGAGGTGTAACCCGCTTCGAGATTATTATTTTCGAACTGTGCGTTGGCCACCTGAATCTGCGCATCCGCATTGTTCGGATTGTAACGCAAAGCATTTTCGTAAGCGGTTATGGCCTCCGGCCCGTTACCTGCGGAATTCGCCATATTACCGAGAAACGTCCAGTATGTCGCCCGTTGATCGAGTTGAAGCCGGTCGCTATCGAGCGCCAGACGAAGACCTTCCCCCTGAATTTGGGATACCTGCGCTGCGTCAGCACCATTCTGCTGCATTTTCACGCCAAGCTGGAGCATCAACTGCCCGACTATGAAGCGATCGTCGTCATTCTGGACCGCGCCACGAGCGGCTTCCAGCTGACCACGCACTGTCGCGGCATCGAAAGTGCCTTCCGGTGAAAGCGCGGTTTGGGCAGCCGCCACCGGACCCCGCACGGCTTCACTGATATTACCCGCATTGAATTCTTCGACTGCTTCGGCACCGGCGGCGGCTTGCTGCGCACTCGCCGAGACAAATGGTATGCTAGCCGTGGCACCAAAAGCGAGAGCGATGGCGAGCGTGTATGTAGAGACCCGTTTCATGAAATCATTTCTCCCAAAATTATTCAGCGCAAAAACCAATTGCGTTTCCGTCGCTGCTACTAACGGATGAATGAGCGCACAAGTTGCGCGCGATAAGAATATCCTGGCCGAATGCCGCTGAACACCGGTTGAATGATGAAAATCAGGCAAGAATTGGGTTTTGACGCCCCATCCTCAAGACGCTAACCGGTCAGCATGCTTGCCATTATCTCACCAGCCAAATCGCTCGACTATACGAGCGAAATATCACCGCCGGCGATGACGCAACCCCGCTTTCCGGACGAAACGGAAAAGCTTGTGTCCGCTGCATCGAATCTGACCAAGAAGAAGCTTCGGTCAATCATGCCGGTCTCCGATAAGCTGATCGATCTCAATTATGGCCGATACCGGGATTTCTGGGACCAGCCCGAGCGCCCGGCGATTTTCGCATTTTCCGGCGATGTCTATAAAGGGTTCGAGGTAAAAAGCCTCGATGAGGAAGCCGTGCATTTCGCACAGGACCATATACGTATTCTTTCCGGCCTGTATGGGCTTCTTCGCCCGCTCGACAAAATTCGACCCTATCGACTCGAAATGGGCACCAAATGGGCACCGCGTTACAAAAAGCTCACCGATTTCTGGGGCGACAGGATTGCCGCGAAACTGGCCGACGATCTCGAAGACGACGGCTCGGGCGTCATTATCAACGTTGCCAGCAAGGAGTATTGGGCGGCCGTCGAAAACTCGAAAACCGTAAAGGCGGCGCGGGTTATTTCCATGGATTTTCGGGAAGACGGG
>JBGTHW010000047.1:0-28709 GCA_041746035.1 Parasphingopyxis sp. | reverse complement strand
TCTTCAAGGGGCGCAGCGAGATAGCGGGTAAACGATTGTCGCTCGCCCCCGCCTGTGATAAAACCGCTCCGAAATACCTTCGCCATTCCTTCCAGTTTTGGAGAAAGTGCGCATGAGCGCAACCGTTAATCGTGAGCGAGTAGTGACCCGCTTCGCGCCCTCGCCTACCGGATTCCTGCATATCGGGGGGGCGCGCACGGCGCTGTTCAACTGGCTGTTCGCACGACATCATGGCGGCGAGTTCAAACTGCGCATCGAGGATACCGATCACAAACGCTCGACCGATGACGCGATTGCAAAGATTCTCGATGGCATGCGCTGGCTCGGTCTCGATTGGGACGGCGAGGAAATCTATCAGTCGCAGCGCGCCGATCGTCATGCCGATGTGGCGAACCAGCTGCTCGCCGACGGCAAGGCCTATCGCTGCTATGCGACGCCCGAAGAACTGGCCGAAATGCGCGAGCAGCAGCGCGCGGCGAAACAGCCCATCCGCTATGACGGACGGTGGCGCGACCGTGATCCGTCCGAAGCGCCCCAAGGTGCCCCATTCGTCATTCGCCTGAAAACCGCGACGGACGGCGAAACGACCATAAAAGACGCGGTGCAAGGCACGGTCACCGTCCACAATGAAGAGATCGACGATTTCGTCATGCTGCGGGGCGATGGCACGCCCACTTACATGCTCGCGGTGGCGGTCGACGACCATGAGATGGGTGTCACGCACTGCATTCGCGGCGACGATCATTTGAACAATGCTTTCCGCCAGCGCGCGCTGATCGATGCGATGGGGTGGGAGCGGATGGTCTATGGCCATGTTCCGCTAATCCATGGCCCGGATGGTGCAAAACTGTCGAAACGTCACGGCGCTGTCGGTATCGAGGCCTATCGCGACGAAATGGGTATGTTGCCCGATACGGTGTTCAATTATCTCCTCAGGCTGGGTTGGGGACATGGCGATGACGAATTCATCAGCCGGGAGCAGGCGATCGAATGGTTCGACCTCGACGGCGTCGGCAAATCGCCCGCGAGGACGGACATTAAGAAGCTGGAGAATATCAACGGCCACTATCTACGCGAAAGCGATAATGCCCAACTTGCGAAGATTGCAGAGCCGCTTGTCGTAAAAGAAATCGGCCGTGAATTGACCGAAAGCGAACGCAATACGCTGCAACGCAGCATGGAATCCATCAAGCCGCGCGCCAAGACCACCGGGGACTTGGGGGAAGGCGCACTTTTTTTATTTCGCACCCGCCCCCTAAATCTGGACGAGAAGGCGAAAAAGCTGCTAGAGAACGACGCACCGGCGCTGCTCGCCAGGCTTCTGCCCTGTCTCGAAGGGCTCGATGACTGGACAGAGGAAGCTCTGGATGCCGCTGTAAGGGATTATGCGGACGCCCGGGACATCAAACTGGGCAAAGTCGCGCAGCCTCTCCGCGCAGCTCTGACCGGGCAGACGACTTCCCCGGGGATTTTCGACGTGCTGTTGCTCCTCGGTCGCGCGGAGTCGCTGGCACGGATCGCCGACCAGGCAGAATAGCAGGAGCAAAGATATGGGTGACGAACGCGCCGAACTCAAAATCGATGGCAAGGAATACGACTATGAAGTCAGGTCGGGTTCTGTCGGTCCGGACGTCTTCGATATTCGCAAGCTGTATGGCGAGACCGGGATGTTCACCTTCGATCCGGGATTCAAATCCACCGCGAGCTGCGAATCCGGTTTGACCTATATCGATGGCGGCGAAGGTATATTGCTGCATCGCGGCTATTCCATCGAGCAGCTTTCCGAAGAATCCAGCTTCATGGAGGTCGCCTATCTGCTGCTCAATGGCGATCTTCCGTCCGCCGACGAGTTCGACACTTTTACCTATACGATTACCCGTCATACGATGGTGCACGAACAGCTTACCTCGCTGTTCCGCGGTTTCCGCCGCGACGCCCATCCGATGGCGATCATGTGCGGTGTGGTTGGCGCGCTCAGTGCCTTCTATCATGATTCCACCGATATCACCGATCCGGAGCAGCGGACGATCGCGTCGCATCGGCTGATTGCGAAAATGCCGACAATCGCGGCGATGGCTTATAAATATGCCATCGGTCAGCCCTTCCTTTATCCCGACAACTCGCTGTCCTACACCGGAAATTTTCTGAGGATGACCTTCGGCGTTCCGGCCGAGGATTATGAGGTCAACCCTGTCGTCGAGCAGGCACTGGACCGGATTTTCATCCTCCATGCCGATCATGAGCAGAATGCATCGACTTCCACGGTTCGGCTGGCCGGATCTTCGGGGGCCAACCCGTTTGCCTGCATTGCCGCGGGCATCGCCTGCCTTTGGGGCCCGGCGCATGGCGGGGCGAATGAGGCGGCGCTGAACATGCTGCACGAGATCGGCCATCCCGACCGCATTCCCGAATATATCGATCGCGCCAAGGACAAGGACGATCCGTTCCGCCTGATGGGTTTCGGACATCGGGTCTACAAGAACCACGACCCCCGCGCGACGGTCATGCGCAAAACCGTGCGCGAGGTGCTCGATTCGCTCGCCGTCGATGATCCGGTATTCGATGTCGCGCTGCAACTTGAGGAAATGGCGCTCAATGACGAATATTTCATCGAGAAAAAGCTGTTCCCCAATATCGATTTCTATTCAGGCATCATCCTCTCCGCTATCGGCTTCCCGACGACGATGTTCACGGTGCTGTTCGCGCTCGCCCGCACGGTGGGCTGGGTGGCACAGTGGAACGAGATGATTTCGGACCCCGGCCAGACCATCGGGCGTCCACGTCAGCTTTATACCGGGCCGACCCAGCGGGATTATGTGGCCATAGCCCAGCGCTGACGGTTAATCCTTGACGGGGAGTGTGAGAATAAACCTGGCACCCTGCCCGGGCGCACTATTGACACCGACATCGCCGCCCATCGCACGTGCCAGACGCCGAGCTATATAGAGTCCCAGTCCGGTACCCGGTTCGTTTCCGGCGAGCCTCTCGAATTTTCCGAAGATGCGGTCATGATCGTCTTTGGCGATGCCTTTTCCCTGATCCGCGACAATTATCGCAGCCAGATCGCTTTCCCGCTCGCATCGTATCCAGACCTGGCTACCTTCGGGCGAATATCGCACGGCATTGCCGATCAGATTGACCAGTATCTGCAACACACGCTTATAGTCTCCGGTCGCCTCGAGGGTTTCATCGTCAGGCGGCCGGTCGATGCCGATGTTTTTCTGACTGGCCCGGACCGATAATAGCCCGGCGGCGCTGCGCGCCACATCGGCAAGATCGAGCGCTGCGACATCCGGCGCAAAATCATCCCGCTCGATAGCCTGCAAATCGACCAGATCGTCGACCAGCGCCAGCAAATGCCGACCGGCAGACGCGATGTCGCCGGCATATTCGGCATAATCGCGCCGGATCGGTCCATCTAGCTGGGACACGATACTCTCCGCTCCAGCAACGATCCTGTCGAGCGGCGAACGCAAGGCGCGGTCCAGCTGTCGCCCGAACGCGTCCGGCATATCGCCGGCTATCGGCGCGGCAAAGACGGCCTGTGCCCGGTCGATGTGACGCGCAACCGAAACGCCGCGAAAGCCCGCGAACCTGCCATTGCCATCGATCAGCGGAATGCCGCTGAGCAGCACCTGCGGCGCGGACGCGGATCGGACAACCGCCGCTTGATCTTCAAACCGGTGATGCTCGGCCAGTGCGTTCAGGATGGGCAATTCGCCGTTGCGGCCTTCCACAAACCGAAACAGACCGGTCAGCGGATGGCCGACAAACGCATCGACATTGCCGATTACCGGCACGGCATCCAGCGAAACCGACGTCAGCCGGAGCGACCCGTCGGTTTCCCATAGCCAGTCCGCGCCCGCGCGCAAAAAATCATGATCGCGCTGATCGTCATCGGTGGCAACGGGTGGAGCCGCGAGCCTTGCGTTCCAGCCACTCACCGACAGTTTTACACCATCGGCATCCGGTTCGGCCCGCACGATAAGATCGATATCCATGTCTCCGTCCGCAGCCACGACTGGTCGCGAAACCAGAATGCCCAGTCTTCTGGCGAGCCGGGCCAGCGACGCGATCTGCGGAACCGCCAACCGGCCCCCGTCCTCCCCGCCGGCCCGCCTGTGTAAATCGGCAAGCGGCGGATCGGCCGCGACCAGACAACCGTTCGCATCGAGTCGGCCAGAAACGGCACCACCGATGGGCACCGCGCTGCTCATAAGCCCAAACCATTCGACGACGCAGCCAAATCGGCGAGCGCGTCGCGATAATCATCCAGTTTCCAGTGGCCGATGGCCCGGCGGGCTGTAACCGGATCCAGCTTCTCGTATGCCGCCACGGAAGCCAGCACGAGATCGTCGTCCTTGCCGGCAACGGCCTCTCCCATAATCAGAATCAATCGCGCGGCGGTGGCCTTCTCGATGTCCGCTGCGGCTACCAACAGCGCGTGACACCGGGCATCTGCGGCAACCGCAAGCGTCATCGAGGTATCGATATCCGTGTCAGCGCGCTTCGCCAGCATCGCGCAATAGAGCATTGTGTTCGCGTCGCTCAGGGTGTCGGCGATCATTTCGTCGGTCAGCCTGTTGGCATCCTGCAGCAAATCCGCGATCCGGACGGCGGGCGACAAAGGAGCGGCGTGGCGATCATGATCGCGCTTGGCCGACGACACCGCACGAACAATCTCTTCGTCCAGCCTGAACGGATCGATTTTATGGGTACGCACACCATATTCACGCAGAGCCGCCGCCACATGCCAATAAAGACGGTTTCTGATGCCATCGGGTATATCGGCCACGGAAATAACCGGCATTCCCAGACCATCGTCCGAGCGGCTTTCGGCAATCAGCTGCGCCATAGCGGCGGCGGAAATCCTCTCGTCGGGATCATCGAGCAAGCTGACATTCCCGTCCTGGTGGCCTGTCTCCATTTGTTTAAGGGCCTGCCCGACCCGATAAATATCGCTCCGCCGAAGCACAACGGATACCAGGGCGGCATACTTTAACAGCCCCGATCTTTCCAGCAGAGGGATGGCAATCGGTACATGTTCGGCAGAAACAGACGCCTGGAACGCAGAGTTCTCGGGAAAGCTCGCAGCGCCCGAGAGCCGGGACCGGATATCGTCTTCGACTTCGTTTATTAACTGCCGGAACATTGCGCGTATATGCCCGAGTTGCAAGTCGCTCAGTCGCGTTGCTGGCGACCCGAACAGATCCCTGGTTGCCGCAGACACGCGATCGCGTTCCACCTGGGCCGAACGCGACACGGCGGTGAGCAAGGCGGACGCGCCTTCACCAGCAATTTCCGGACCTGGCCGGGCCTCTTCAGACATAACACGCATATAGGATAAACGTCGTTAAGACGGTGCTAACCCGGCTTTCGGACTCAATCGGGCTGCTTGAATCTGTTTTTCATAAGGGATTGAAGCAAAAACAGCGAGCCGACCGCGTAGATTGCAGCCGCCGTCGGCCAGAACAGCCAGAAGCCTGTAATCGCAAACAGCGGCAATAGCCAGATCGCTCCTTCGGTCGTTGCAAACCAGCACGCATAGCGCGGCACAGTTTCCTGCATGCGGCGAAACAGCGCTAGTTGCCGTTGCGCCAGGATGAGTACCACCACCGCCACGATGGCCGCATGGAAAAATACGATATTGTCGGTCGAGCGCATACCCCAGTAACCTAAACCGGCTATGGCAAGGAATTGGGCAATTCCCATCGCAATACGGGTAAGCTTGCCGCCGCTCCGGTCCCGTAATTGGGCAAGATCTATGCGCGCGGCGATCGCTTCCAGCGGACCCGGTACCAGAACCCCGGCGATACCCACCAAAAGCCACCCGGTCGCGAACGCAAACGCGCCGGATATCGTCAGGCCAATCGCAGCGATTCTCAGCCAGAGCGCTTCCACGCGACGATCGAGAAGGAAAGGCGCTACCAAGGATACAAGCGGAGCAAACAGATAATTTTCCGGCCATGCTTCGCTGCCACGACGATTGCGGGCGAGCATGGATTTTCCCGCGTTACGGCTGTTGGTGCTGTTTTCGGCCAGTAATACCGCATCGTCGGCGTTCGGCACGGCACCGAGCTCGCCATCGATGGGCAGGAAACTGGCCCCTGCCTGCACGATACGCCGCATAAGCGTTGACTGCAGATCCCAATCGCCGAGCATCGCGGCTGTTTCCGCCAATGTTCGGGCGTCGGTCAATGCCAGCCCCGCCCAGCGACGACCGGCATCGATCCGCTCGAATCTCTGGTGTTCAGGCGTATCCATCACGGTGAGTATGACAGACGGGTTGCGCACAGCCATTGCATCGAAACAATCGGTTGCAGCAACAAGACCGTCGGCGACAAGCAGAACATTATCGTCCGGATGGAAATGATCGGCGGCCTCCGCCGGATCCCTCGCAAGCGTCGCTGCGATACCGTCATGTCTAAGGCGATCGATGGCGGAATTCAGCCCGGCTGGCACCCGCTCGACGAGTATGACTGCATGGCTCGCCCCGGCCGCTGTCGCCCGCCTTACCTGGTTTTCCAGCAGGGTCCGGCCTGCCATCGGCAACAGGGCACGCAACTGCCCGTCGCCGTCCCCGGATTCATGATATGCTGCGATGAGTGCCGCAAAACCCATAGGCTATGTCGATAAGCACCGAAGGTCAGCTTTGACTAGCCGTTGTCCGGACGTTGCTGGGGATTGCCGGAAGCGCTTAGTCGTTGGTGTCAATCTCTGAGGTTTTCTCGAATGCAATAAGTGCCTTGTCGATCCGACCCAGCTGGGTTCGGTCAAACGGAATTCCCTCCGCCGCCTCTCCGGCCAGCGTCATCATTTCCGTTACACCGAAACTTGCGGCCAGCCCCTTGAGACGCCAGGCCGCTGCCTGCCACTGCTGGTCATTTACCGCGCTGTGTAGTGCATAAACCTGCCGCCCGGCGCTATCCAGAAACGCACCGCGAAGCTCCTTAATTAACGCCGAATCGTCGCCAACCGCTGCCGCGAGCGTCTTGTCCAAAGCTCCAGGATCGTATGCCATGCTGTGGTATTATAGCATCGCTCTTAATGCTTCGTTTCCATCGGAGGCTTTTAGTGCGGCGGAATTATGGTAAATATCCTGCGGATATCGGGGACAAGCCATGGCCGAAGCAGCAAATGACAGCATTCTTACACCGGAATTCCCTGGCGATAGCGCGCCTGAAGAAGAGATTGTCGAGCACCATATTGAAGAAATCGATAGGGATACAGACCCAACCGACGCTTTCGATGTCGAGCCAGCAGGCCTGACAGAAAAGCTGCCCGCGATCATTTTGACTATCTTGGCCCTCGCATGGCTCGGATTTGCTGGCTGGAGCGCTTATCTCAGCCTTGGAAGCGAAGGCGGCGGCACACCCGCACAGTTGGCCAACTGGATCGCAACGGCATGTATTCCGCTCGCCCTGATCGGCGTAATCTGGCTCCTTCTACGCAGGAACAGCCAGCGAGAAGCGATGCGTTTTGGCCGCACATCCGAATCCATGCGGGCAGAGGCCCGGCGACTCGACAGTGCAATTGTCTCAGTTTCCGCCCAGCTTGCCGAACTTCGGGAATCGGTTTCCGCAGAAACCGACCGGCTCCTGGCGCTGGGCGAAGAAGCCGCCGGACGTCTGGGCTCCATTGGCGAAGAAGTGCGCTCGGCAAGCGGGATGATCGAAGAACGTTCTTCGCTATTGGACAGTGCCGCGAAATCAGCGCGCGAAGATATCGAAGTCCTGCTTTCCGATCTGCCGCGCGCAGAACGCCAGGCAAGGGCGGTTAGCGCAGGTCTTCGAGAAGCGGGTGTTAATGCGCATGAACAAACCGTTTCTCTGGATGCACAGCTTACTGCTTTGAGCGCAAGAGGCCGCGAGGCGGACGAGGTGGCGAGCGGTGCTGCCCGACGATTGGCTGCCGGACTGGCCCAGATTGAAGGCGTCGCCAACGCGTCAGCGGCCCGTCTCGATAAAACAGGCGAGCATATCCGCGCCGCAGTCGACGAATCGATGAAACAGTCGAGCGCAGCCGTCGACGACACCCGCAAGGCTGTCGATGAAATCGGCACAGCGCTGGCGGGAATGATAGCGGACGCACGCATCAGCTTCGAGCAAAGCGGAGAAGAGGCATCGCAACGGTTTGCGACGAAGGTCGGCATCGCGAACGAGGCACTGGATTCACTGGAAGCCCGTTTAATCGCACAGTGCAAGGGCGCGGACTCCCTGATTGCCAATCTCGACGAGGGGTTAAGCGGCACGGAAGCATATCTTTCGACGGTGAACGAAACTGGCAAAGCGCATCTCAGCGCACTCCGGGAAGCGATAGCTTTGGTCGATAGCGAGATGGACGCGCTTGATACCAAAATGGGTAGCAATGACGAGGTTGCGTGCAATCTCATAGCGCGGGCGGCTGAAATTAGGGCCGCTTTGGATTTGAGCGCCGAATCGCTTTCTGAAACACTGCCCCAGAGGCTTGCGGCAATTGAAAAACAAGCAGGCCAAACAAGGAGCACTCTTTCAGAAATCGGTCCTGCCTTATTAGCACTCGAAGAATCGGCGCAAACTGTTGCGTCCTATGTCGAAACCAGTAGCGAAAGTATTGGCGATCAACGAAGGCGTATCGAAAAGTTCGTCGAGCAATTCGGCGAAAGAATTGCGACAATTCGGGACGCGGTCGACGGGTTCGAAACCGCATTATCGGAAACCGACGAGCGCGCGCGGAGCATTGCGGATAGCGCAGCACCGCAGCTCATCGAGACGCTTCTGCAGGTTCGGGAAACCGCAGATCAGGCAGCCGAAAAAGCGCGAGCCGCCTTTGGCGACATTATTCCGCAGAGCGCGGCAGCGCTTGGCGAGGCAACGCGGATCGCCATGACCGAGGCAATCGGCAAAAATATCCAGCATCGTATTGCCGAAATCAATTCCGCCTCGCAAAGCGCCATCGAAGCTGCGCACCAAGCAGCCGAAAAATTGGCAGAAAAGATGGCTGAAATCGAAGCGTCGACCGCAGCCATCGATTCGCGAATCGCGGAATCGCAAGCCAAGGCAGAAGATGCCGACATGGACAGTTTTGCGCGGCAGGTTACTTTGCTGATCGAGTCGCTGAATTCGACCGCGATCGACGTCACCAAAGTCCTGTCTAACGAGGTCACAGATACAACTTGGGCCGCCTATCTCAAAGGCGACCGCGGTGTTTTCTCCCGTCGGGCCGTACGCCTGCTCGATGCGGGCGAGGCACGCGAAATTGCCAGCCAGTATGAATTCGATGCGGAGTTCCATGATCAGGTCAATCGCTATATTCACGATTTCGAGGCGATGCTGCGGCGCGTTCTTGGAACCCGCGACGGTTCGCCGCTAGCCGTGACCCTGCTGTCATCCGACAATGGCAAGCTTTATGTCGCGCTGGCGCAAGCGATCGAACGTTTTCGCGAATAGCTCACAAGCCCTTTCGGCCGCGTATATCTTCCGGCTTGAGAAAATCGAGAAAGTCCGTACCGAGCCAGCCACAGACGAAATTGGCATAGAATATACCGAACAGCACCGTCGACACTATCGTCGTGCGCAGCGCCACTTTCCCAATCCGGAAACTATGGGGCGCGCTTTCGGCATGGCCCGGCGCGGGCTCGATCCCCACTTCGCTATCGGTACGAACGCCGAAGGGCAGAACAATGAAAAGGCTGAGAAACCAGAACAGGAAGTAAATAGCCACAGCCGACGCCCATTGCATGGCTCACACCTCCATCAGCGACACATTGACCACTGGCTTTTTGCCTGTCCACTTGCTCGCCGTCCGGCGCACGGCGAGGCGGATTGCCTCGCGCAGCTTCTCCACGTCCTTCGCGCCCTTTCGTGCGGCAGCCGTAGCAGCTCCTATCGCTTCGTCGATAAACTCGTCCCGGTCGTCCTCCAGCGGAATTCCCGACATGGAAACCGCCGGCGTCCCCTGCATGGTCCGTTTGCGATCGAAGGCGACGGCGACAGCGATCAGGCCCTGCTGGGAAATTTTCCGCCGCTCGTTCATCGCCGCGCCATCGGCCGCGATGATGGTATCGCCATCGAGGACAAGCCGTCCCACCCGCTCATGGCCGATAATCTCCGGGCCACTGGGTGCCAAGCGAACCACATCACCATTCTGCTGGACGATAGCCTTCGGGATTCCTGCAGCCAGTCCGAAGCGCGCCTGTTCGGCCATATGCCGCATCTCGCCATGCACCGGCACCAGGATTTCGGGCCTTATCCATTTGTACATTTCGGATAGCTCGGGCCGCCCCGGATGCCCCGAGACATGCACGAAAGCCTGCCGTTCGGTAATCATCGCGATCTTCTTTTCGGCGAGCGCATTCTGAATGCGACCGATGGAGATCTCATTTCCTGGTATCTGTTTCGAACTGAAAATAACGAGATCGTTGCTGTCGAGCTTCAGCTGGTGGCTGTCGAAGGCAATGCGCGATAGCGCGGCGCGCGGCTCGCCCTGTCCGCCGGTCGCGATGATCATCAGCTCGCGCGCAGGTGTTTTCATCGCCTGATCGAAATCGAGCGTGGCCGGAAAATCCTTCAGATAGCCGTTCTGCTGGCAGTTCTCGATAATCCGGTGCAGCGACCGCCCCGCGACGCAAACCTTGCGCCCGGTATCCTGCGCCACTTCGCCCAGCGTCTTGAGCCGCGCAGCGTTCGAGGCGAAGGTGGTGACGAGGACCCTGCCCTCCGCCGCGCCGACAACCTCATCCAGCCCTTTGCGCACCTCCCCTTCGGAACCGGAAGCCTTTTCATTGAACACATTCGTGGAATCGCAGACCAGCGCCAGCACACCCTCGTCGCCCACCGCTCTCAGTTCTTCCGCCGTGCTCGGCGTGCCCATCTGCGGCTGTTCATCGAGCTTCCAGTCGCCGGTGTGGAAAATTTTGCCGTGCGGCGTTTCTATCAGCAACGCGTTGCCCTCCGGTATCGAGTGCGCCAGCGGCAGATAGCGGAAACCGAACGGACCCAGCCGGAACGATCCTTCGTTCTCGATCACATTCAGTTCGACATCGTCGACCAGCCCCGCCTCTTCGAGCTTGCGCCGGATCAGGCCCGCCGTGAACGGCGTCGCGTACAGCGGCACTTCCAGGTCTTCCCAGAGATAAGGCAGCGCGCCGATATGGTCCTCATGACCATGCGTGAGCACGATCCCGAGCAGATCGTCGCGGCGCTCCTCAATGAATTCGAGATCCGGCAATACGAGATCGATGCCCGGATAATAGGGATCGCCAAAGGTCATGCCGCAATCGACCATCACCCATTTGCCCTGCGTGCCATAGAGATTGACGTTCATGCCAATCTCGCCCGACCCGCCGAGCGCGAGAAAAATCAGTTCATTTTCTGGAGTCATGATGGCTACCTAGTGCATCCCGGACCGTTTGTCCCGAGCGAAGTCGAGGGAATGTCTCGAGCGAAGCGGAGAAATCTCAACGGTTCTCGGCTTCGCTCGAACTTATGTCTCGACGGCGCTCGACATGGGCGGATAGAAACACACTTAACCGCGCGAGCGTTCGTAGAGCATAGCCAGCCCCTGGATCGTCAGGTCCGGCTCGATAATGTCGAATATGTCCGTATTTTCGTCGAACAGACTGGCGAGACCGCCGGTGGAAACGACCTTTGCGGGCCGTCCAATCTCCGCCTTTATGCGCGCCACCAGCCCTTCGATCATCGCCACATAGCCCCAGAACACGCCGATATGCATCTGTTCCTCGGTGGTAACGCCGATGACGGCCTTGTTTCCCGTGGGTGCCTCTATCGCGATCCGGGGCAGCTTCACCGCCGCATTGACCAGCGCGTCGAGCGACAGATTGATGCCCGGCGCGATAATCCCGCCTTTGTAGCTGCCTTCATAATCGACAACATCGAACGTCGTCGCGGTGCCAAAATCGACGACGATCAGGTCTTCGGGATGCAGCGTGTGCGCGGCGATGGAATTAACCGCCCGGTCGGCACCGAGCGTGTGCGGTTCGGGAATGTCGAGCCGGATGCCCCATTCGACAGGGGCTTCCCCGGCGATCAGCGCCTCCTTGCCAAAATATTTGCTGGCGAGAACCTGCAAATTATGAAGCGCCTGCGGCACCACGGTTGCGATAATCACCGCCTCGATATCTTTCGGACTGCGCTCTTCCAGCGCCATCAAATTATGCAGCCACACCGCATATTCATCGCCCGTGCGCCGCGGATCGGTGGCGATGCGCCAGCGCGAACGGATTTCGCCATCCTCGACCAGCGCGAAGACGACATTGGTGTTTCCGGCATCGATGGCGAGCAGCATGGGCGGTCTTTCAGATCAGGAATACGTCGCCGGCATGAATGACACGGCAAGAGCCATCCGCCAAGCGCAGTTCCAGGGAGCCTTCGGGAGTGAGGCCGTCGAAGGTGCCTTCGAGCGGTTCGCCCTTGGCATCGTGGGTTCGCAAGCGTGTTCCGAGTGGATGCGCACGTTTGAGCCATGCGTCCCGGATGTGCGGCAGGCCCTCCCCCCGCCAGCGCGCAAGCCACCAAGCGAAGATTTCGGCCAGTGTGCGCAGGAATTCTTCCGGGTCGGGCGTTTCCGCATGGGCAGCAATACTCGTGGCGGGACGCTCCTGAATTTCGGGATGATGGGCGAGATTGACGCCGGTACCAATCACAACGGCATCTGCTTCACGCTCAAGCAAAATGCCGGAGAGTTTTGCATTGTCGAAAAGCAGGTCGTTCGGCCATTTCAATATAAGTTTTGAATCGTCATTCCCGCGAAGGCGGGATTCCCGCATTCGTTCGATCGGTTGCGAAAAAGCGTCACTCCCGCTTTCTCGGGAGTGACGAAGAAAGACCATGGCTGTGTCATACAACACCAAAGATGTAACCAGCGCCAGACTCGCAGCGGGTGGATCGCTATCGCGCAACCGCACCAGCGTGCTCGCATATAAATTACCCGGCGGGGACTCCCATACCCTGCCTTGCCGTCCGCGCCCGCCGGTTTGGCGTTCGGCGCACAGCCACAGACCTTCGGCTTCGCCCGTCCGCACCAGCGCCTTTATATCGTCATTAGTGGAACCGGTCTCGGCGATCGTCCGGATGCGGATGTTGCTCAGAACAGCGCCGCCGAAGCGTTACCCGCAGTGATTGCAAGGAATGGCACGAGCAGATAGCCGAGCGGAGAAACCGCGGCGGCGGTCAGGGCAATCAAGCCGTTTTCGATCCGTGAATTGGCCGGCGAATAGCGCGCGGCGGCATCGTCGAAATAGATCGTCTTGATGATCTTCAGATAATAGAAGGCACCGATCACCGAAAGCGCGATGCCGAAGGCCGCTAGATATAGCAGGCCGGACGCCACCGCCGCATCGAACACGAGGAACTTGCCCCAGAAACCGAGCAGAGGCGGAATACCAGCGAGGCTGAACATGAAAATGGCGAAAGCCGCCGCGAGGCCCGGATGGCTTCTCGACAGCCCTGCCAGACTCGCGATATCCTCGACCGGGCGGCCATTCTCATCGCGCATCTGTAGAACGCACAGAAACGCGCCGAGCGTCATCACGACATAGATCGCCATATAGGACATCGTCGCCGCGACACCGGCGGGCGTGGCGGCGGCTAGGCCGATTAGCGCGAAACCGATATTGTTGATCGAGCTGTATGCCAGCAGGCGCTTGATATTAGTCTGGCCGATGGCGGCGACCGCGCCCAGCGCAATCGAGGCGATGGCGACGAAGATGACAATCTGCTGCCAGTCGCTGGTTGCCGGACCGAGGGCTTCGACGACGACACGGATCGCCAGCGCGATTGCCGCTACCTTGGGCGCGGAGGCAAAGAAAGCGGTGACCGGTGTCGGCGCGCCTTCATAGACATCCGGCGTCCACATATGGAACGGCACGGCGCTGACTTTGAAGGCGAGGCCCGCCAGCACGAAGACCAGCCCGAATAGCTGGCCGGTCGACAGGCCTTCGGACAACGCGCGGGCGATGCCGTCATAGCTGGTGGTTCCGGTGAAGCCGTAGAGCAGCGATATGCCATAAAGCAGGATGCCGCTCGCCAGTGCGCCAAGGACGAAATATTTGAGGCCCGCTTCGGCGGAACGCGTGTCCTGTCGCATAAAGCTGGCCAGCACGTACGCCGCCAAACTCTGCATTTCGAGGCCAATATAGAGCGTCATCAAGTCGCCCGAAGACACCATGAAACCCATGCCGAATGCGCCAAAAAGTATCAGGATCGGATATTCGGGCTTCATCTCGCCCGCACGACTGAAGAAGCGGAAGGCCAGTGCGATAGAAACAATTGCCGAGCCGTAGATTAACACCTTCGCAAATGTTGAAAAAGCATCGGCCTGATAAAGCCCGCCGAAAACAGGGCCTGCATGGCCCGCAGGGCCGATTAGCGACAGGCCGCAGGCGATAAGCAGCAGGACCGAATAGATGCTAATCCGCGCTGACAGGTTGGGCTTTTTGCTGAACGCCGCGACGAGCAACAGGTCCGTGCCGCCCAGCGTAAGGATAAGCTCGGGCGCGACAGCGAGGAGGTTTTGCCAGATTTCCATCAGTGCGCGCCCTCCCCATCATGCGACTCTGCGACCGGCGCGCCCATCGCCAGTTGCGCATCGCCCGGCGGATTGGCGCGCTCGATTCGGACGAGCAAAGTGCCGACATCGTCGCGGATCGGCGCGATAAAGCTCTCGGGATAGACGCCCATCCAGAGCACAACGGCAGCAATCGGGCCGAGCGTCAGAATTTCTCGCGCCGACAGATCGGGCATGGCTTTGACGTCTTCCTTCTCGAGCGTGCCGTAGCAAATCCGCCAATAGAGATAGAGCATATAGGCCGCGCCAAGGATGATGCCGGTGGTGCAGACGAAAGCGACCCAGCTGTTTGCTTCATAGGCACCGACAAGCGCGAGGAATTCGCCGACGAATCCACTGGTTCCAGGGAGGCCAACCGAGGCCATCGTGAACAGCATGAACAGGATCGCATATTTCGGCATATTGTCCGACAGCCCACCATACCGGTCGATCTCGCGGGTATGCAGGCGATCGTAAATCACGCCGACGCAGAGGAAGAGCGCGCCGGAAACAAGGCCGTGGCTCAGCATCACGATGATCGAGCCTTCCAGCCCCTGTCGATTGAACGCAAAAAGCCCGATCGTCACAAACGCCATATGCGCGACCGAGCTGTAGGCGATAAGCTTCTTCATATCTTGCTGCACCAGCGCGACGAGCGAGGTGTAAACCACCGCGACCATCGACAGGCCGAATATAATCCAGACGAGATCGGCGGACGCTTCCGGGAACATCGGCAGCGAGAAGCGGATAAAGCCGTAGCCGCCCATTTTCAGCAGCACACCGGCAAGAATAACCGATCCCGCTGTCGGTGCCTGAACATGCGCATCGGGCAGCCAGGTATGGACCGGCCACATCGGCATTTTCACCGCAAAACTCGCAAAGAAGGCCAGCCACAGCCATATTTGCGCGCCTGCCGGGAAATCATACTCCATCAGCGTCGGAATATCGGTCGTGCCCGCCTGCTGCACCATCCACAGCATCGCGATCAGCATCAGCACCGATCCGAGCAGCGTATAGAGGAAGAATTTATAGCTCGCGTAAATCCGCTCGGCCCCGCCCCAGATGCCGATAATCAGATACATCGGGATCAGCCCGGCCTCGAAAAAGATATAGAACAGAAACAGATCCTGCGCGGTGAACACGCCGATCATCAGGCTTTCCATAAACAGGAAGGCCGCCATATATTCGGGCACGCGTTCTTTTATGGATTTCCAGCTGGCGAGGACGCAGATCGGCATCAGGAATACCGACAGCATGATCAGCATCAGCGCGATGCCGTCTATGCCCAGCGCCCATTGGAAACGCGCGAACAGATCGACGCTCTCCTGGAACTGCCATTGCGGCCCGCCGATTTCGTAGGTGAGCCAGAGGCCGATGCCGAGCGCGAAGGTAATTAGCGTTGCACCGAATGCTATGACACGCGCCGCAGCCGCCTTGGCCTCTCCGGACCGCGGCACGAACAGGCAGAACAACGCGCCAAGCAAAGGGGTCGCGACCATCAGCGACAGGATGGGGAAACCGAGCTGATTCATGAACCCGCCGTCCATGTCGAGCGAAGTCGAGACACGGCCTCGAGCGAAGCCGAGAGACTGTCATCCAATACGAACGGAGTTCTCGGCTGCGCTCGAACCGGCCCCTCGACTGCGCTCGGGATAATCGGGGGTGGAATAGCCCTCACCGCGTCATCGCCCAGGTCGCGGCAGCGGCAAGTCCGATCAGCATGACAAAGGCGTAAGTCGCAAGGTAGCCCGACTGGAACCGCCGCGCGATGCCGCCGCCGCTTGCCACCAGGCCCGAAACTCCATCCGGCCCGAACCGGTCGATAAAGCCTTTGTCGCCGCGCTTCCAGAAGAAGCGCCCAATGGCAAAGGCGGGCCGCACGAACACCGCGTTATACAGCTCGTCGATATACCATTTGTTGAGCAGGAAGGCGTAGAGCACACGAAACTGGTTCGTGAATTTTTCCGGCCAGTCGGTGTGCCGGATATAGGCCATGAAGGCGATGGCGAGACCGATCAGCATCACGATGGTCGAAGCGAGTTTCGCCCAGAGCGGAACCTCGTGGATTTCGTGAATAAGGCCTTCATTATAGGCGATGCTTCCGGCCCAGAATGCGCCGCTATCGACGAACTCATGCGTGAACAGATAGCCGGCAAAAATCGAACCCAGCGCCAGAACGCCCAGCGGAACGAGCATCGTCAGGCCGCTCTCGTGCGGATGATAGCCGCCGGTTCCGGCAGCAACATCCTTTTGGCCGGGTTCGTGTAGATCGGGAGAATGTCCGGCATCTTCGTCGGCAGGGTGGTCGGCGAAATCGCCATGCACCGCATGTTGAACATGCTCGGAGGCACCCCACCGCGCCTCGCCGAAAAAGGTCATGAAGATAAGCCGCCAGCTATAGAAACTCGTCAACAAAGCGGCGAAGACGAGTGTAAAGAAGGCCACCCCGCCAAGGCTGGAGCCGCTCGCGAATGCCGCCTCGATAATCGCGTCTTTCGAATGGAACCCGGCGAAACCGGCATGGAGCCAGTAGATGCCCACGCCGGTAATCGCCAGCGTGCCAATCACCATCGTCCAGAAAGTGACCGGAATTTCTTTCCGCAGCGCGCCATAATAGCGCATGTCCTGTTCGTGATGCATCGCATGGATGACCGAACCCGCCCCTAGAAACAGCAGCGCCTTGAAGAAAGCATGCGTGAAGAGGTGGAACATTGCGATGCCGTAAGCCCCGACACCCGCCGCGACGAACATGTAGCCGAGTTGCGAGCAGGTCGAATAGGCAATGACGCGCTTGATATCTATCTGCGTGGTGCCGACCGTCGCCGCGAAGAAAGCGGTGAGCAGGCCAAAGAAAGTGACAACGCCGAGCGCGATCGGGCTGGTCTCGAACATCGGCGAGAGGCGGCAGACCATGAAGACGCCCGCCGTCACCATCGTCGCGGCATGGATCAGGGCGGAGACCGGCGTTGGGCCTTCCATGGCATCCGGCAACCAGGTGTGGAGGCCGAACTGCGCCGATTTGCCCATTGCGCCGACGAACAGCAGCAAGCAGAGCAGCGTCATCGTATCGACGCGATAGCCGAGGAAGCCTATGCTCGACCCGGCCATATCCGGCGCGGCCACGAGAATTTCCGGGATCGAGACCGTGCCGAACACGAGAAACGTCCCGAAAATGCCCAGCGAGAAGCCGAAATCGCCGACACGGTTGACGACGAAGGCCTTGATCGCCGCCGCGTTGGCGCTGGGCTTGTGATACCAGAAGCCGATGAGCAGATAACTCGCTAGGCCCACCCCTTCCCAACCAAAGAACATCTGGACGAGGTTGTTCGCCGTCACTAGCATCAGCATCGCGAAGGTAAACAGCGAAAGATAGGCGAAGAAGCGCGGCTGGTCCGGGTCTTCTTCCATATAGCCCCAGCTATAGAGGTGCACGAGGGCAGAGACGGTCGTCACCACGACGAGCATCACCGCCGTTAGCGTATCGACGCGCAGGCTCCAGGCGACATCCATATCGCCGGACCGGATCCAGTCGAATACCGGAACGACATAGGCCTCCTGCCCGCCCGCCAGGAATTGCAGGAAGATCGGCCAGCTCAGCGCGCAGACGATGAACAGCGCGCCGGTCGTCAGGATTTTCGCGACGAAATTGCCGAGTATGCGGTTGCCGAGGCCCGCGATAATGGCAGCCAGCAGCGGCAGGAAGACGATAAGCTGGATCATCGCGGCAGGGCTCCGTCATTGCGAGCGAAGCGAAGCAATCCAGTCCCTGCGCCACTGGATTGCCGCGTCGCTGCGCTCCTCGCAATGACGAGAAAGGAAAGAGCTGACACCGCCATCACCCCTTCATCCGGTTGACATCATCAACGGCAATCGTCCCGCGACCGCGGAAGTAAATGACCAATATGGCAAGCCCGATAGCCGCCTCGCCCGCAGCAACAGTCAGCACGAACATTGCGAACACCTGCCCGGCAATATCACCGAGGAACGCGCTGAAGGCGACGAGATTGATATTCACTGCGAGCAAAATCAGTTCGATGGCCATCAGGATAATGATGATATTCTTCCGGTTCAGGAAGATGCCGAGAACGCCCATCACAAACAGGATCGCGCTGACGACTAGATAATGGCCCATGCCGATCACAGTTCGATCCCCTGCCCGACTTCCGGCTGCGTATTGCGGGTGGCTTCATCCGGACGCCGCCTAACCTGCCGTCCGACATTCTGCGGCCGTGTACCGCTGCGCTCACGCTGGGTCAGCACAATCGCGCCGACCATCGCGACCAACAGGACGATACCCGCGCCCTCAAACACCAGCAGGTAGCGATCATAAAGTGCACGCCCGATGGCTTCGATATTGGGAACGTCCGGATCGACCGGCACCACCCGCTCATCCACCCCGATATCGGCGAAACTCCAGACACCCGCCGCCAGCACGATTTCGGCCAGCAGGATCAGCGCGATCAGCGAACCAAACGGCAGATACCGCGTAAAACTCGCGCGCAACTGTGCAAAATCGATATCGAGCATCATCACGACGAACAGGAACAGCACCGCGACCGCTCCGACATAGACGATCACCAGCAGCATCGCGATAAACTCCGCGCCGACCAGCAGCATCAGCCCCGCCGCGTTAAAAAACGCCAGGATCAGCCACAGCACCGAATGCACCGGATTGCGCGACAGGATGGTGAGCGCGCCCGAGGCGACGACGATGCTCGCAAACAGGTAAAAGGCGAAGACGTGAATCACTTGACCCCCGTCCATCTCGAGCGAAGTCGAGAGACAATCCTGAGCGTAGTCGAAGAATACGCTCGAGCGCAGCCGAGAACATCTTGCCCCGCAGCAAAATGTCTCGGCTGCGCTCGACTTGCTCCCTCGACTTCGCTCGGGATAATCGGGTTGGTGGTATTGAGAATCACGTAAAGATCGACCCCTTTGTCTTGACCGCGGCGCTTAGCGGTAGGGCGCATCGGCAGCAAGGTTTGCGGCTATCGCGCGCTCCCATTTGTCGCCATTGGCCAGCAATTTATCCTTGTCATAGAGCAGTTCCTCGCGCGTTTCGGTCGCGTACTCAAAGTTTGGCCCCTCGACGATGGCGTCGACCGGGCAGGCCTCTTCGCACAGCCCGCAATAGATGCATTTCGTCATATCGATATCGTAGCGCGTCGTCCTGCGGCTTCCATCCTCGCGCGGTTCCGCCTCGATCGTGATTGCCTGCGCCGGGCACACCGCCTCGCAGAGCTTGCAGGCGATGCAGCGCTCTTCGCCATTCGGATAGCGCCGCAAGGCATGCTCACCGCGAAAACGCGGGGAGAGCGGGTTCTTCTCGAACGGATAGTTGATTGTCGCTTTGGGCTTGAAGAAATATTTCAGCGTCAAAACATGCGCCTTAACGATCTCCCACAGCGTGAAGGATTTGATGAAATGGGCGACACTCATTGAACATTTCCTTGGGTCACGCAGACTCCGTCAGAAGAAGTGACTGTGACAATGGGGGAGTCCGCGCCTGATTCCTGGCGCAGACGATACCGGACCCTGCCGCTCGCCGCGTTATAGCGCACCAGATCGAGGATCACATCATCGCCGTCTTCATTTCGCCAGAACATGGAGAGGCCATCCGACAGCGAACCGATAACGGATCGTGGAGCCTCGATCTCACCGAGCCCGCGTACACGGTAATAGGGAGAGCTTTCACTGGCCGAAGCATTTGCTGGCGGATTGAACGGCACGAAAATCGAAAAGCCATCGCCGTGGGAGGGCTGGCAGCTAAAACTTATGCCGTTGGCTGGAGCGGGAGCCTGCATGGCTACCATAAAGGCAAGGGCAATATTCATATCCCATACCTCGTCAGCATCAGATAGCCCGAAATCAGCACGACCCAGATCAGCGACAGCGGCAGGAAGATTTTCCAGCCCAGCCGCATGAGCTGGTCATAGCGATAGCGCGGCACGGTCGCCTTTACCCAGCTGAAAATGAAGAAGAACACCAGGATTTTCAGGAAGAACCAGAAGATGCCCGGCACGGCATAAAGCGGCGCCCAGTCCACCGGCGGCAGCCAGCCGCCCCAGAACAGGATCGCGTTGAGCGCGCACATCAGGATGACGTTCGCATATTCGCCGAGCCAGAAGAGCGCGAAGCTCATCGAGCTGTATTCGGTCTGATACCCGGCGACGAGCTCGCTCTCCGCTTCGGTCAAATCGAACGGCGCGCGCGCGGTTTCGGCGAGCGAGGAAATCAGAAACACGACGGCCAGCGGGAAGAGCAGCGGGTTGAAGCCGAAACCGTTGAAAACGCCGAGCACATGCCCCTGCTGTTGCTCGATAATGATCGGCAGGCTGAACGACCCTGCCCACATCACGACGCCGAGCAGGACAAAACCGATGGAAACTTCGTAGCTCACCATCTGCGCGGCGGCGCGCAGCGCGGAATAGAACGGATATTTGGAGTTGGACGCCCAGCCCGCGATCACCACGCCATACACACTCAGTGAACTCGCCGCGAGAATATAGAGCAGCCCGACATTGATATTCGCGAGCACCATGCTTTCGCCGAACGGAATCACCGCCCAGGCGATCAGCGCGACCGTGAAAGTGATGATCGGCGCGCTCAGGAAAAGCCCGCGATTGGCGGAACTCGGGATAATGGTTTCTTGCAGGAAGACCTTGAGGCCGTCGGCAAAACTCTGGAGCAGCCCGAACGGCCCGACAACATTCGGCCCGCGCCGGAGCGCGATCGCCGCCCAGATTTTGCGATCGGCATAGATAATCATGGCGACAGCCAGCATCAGCGGCAACGCGATTAGGAGGATCAGGATGAGGTTGGCGGCGAACCAGCCGAGGCCCGTGCCGAGGAGATTTTGGAAGAAATCGGTCATTGGACCGCCCCCTCCGTCGTTGCGAGGAGCCGAAGGCGACGCGGCAATCCAGAGCGGCAGGCGACAGCGCCCGTGGATCTGGATTGCTTCGCTACGCTCGCAATGACGTTTAGCTCGTAAGTCACTCCGCCGCCTCCGCGAATTCTTCGCCATGCACCAGTTCGGCGGAGCAGCGCTGCATCGTCTCGCTGGCACGGCAGATGGCGTTGGTCAGGTAGAAATCCTTGATCGGATAGGCGATTTCACCCTCCGGCGTATCCGTTTTCAGCTTGGGCGGCGACCAGTCATAGCTCGCCAATCCTTCTTCCGCCAATGCCGGGAAATCGGCGGCAATAGCGGCGCGCAGCTCTTCCAGACTATCGAACGGTAGCGTGGTGCCGAGCACATCGGACAGCGCCCGGAAAATCGTCCAGTCCTCCCGCGCATCGCCCGGCGGAAAAACCGCGCGGTTGCCGCGCTGGACGCGGCCTTCGAGATTGACCCATGTGCCGCTCTTTTCGGCATAGGACGCGCCGGGCAGGATCACGTCCGCCGCCGCCGCGCCCTGCTCGCCATGATGGCCGACATAGACTTTGAACGCATCGCTAAAGTTGAGCAAACTGACGCCGTCCGCACCCAGCAGGAACAGTAATTCCGGCTTCGCAGCCGCAATATCGGTCACACCGCCCGGCTGCGCCCATCCCAGCATCAAACCGCCCATGCGCGCAGCGGAGAAATGCAGAACGTTATACCCGTTCCAGCCACCCTGTCCTGAGCCTGTCGAAGGGCGTACGAGGTTCAGGCTATCGACCAGAGCCAGCGTAGCGGCTTGCAGCCCCGGAACCATCAGGCCACCGCCGCCGACAACCACCGCAGGTTTTTCAGCGTCCTTGAAGCTATCTTTCACAACCTTTGGTAGATTGGCAACCAGCGCCGCATCGTTGCCCAGCCACTCGGCCGGATAGGCCAGATCGACCTCGGGCCCGATGCCGAAAACCGTCGCGCCGCCCTTCACGGCAGCCCGGATTCGCGTATTGACCAGCGGCGCTTCCCAGCGCGGATTGGTGCCGATCAGCAGGATCGCGTCGGCATTCTCGATGCCCGCAATCGTGCTGTTGAAATTCACCGCCGCGAGATTGCTCGTGTCGTAATCCGTGCCGTTCTGGCGGCCTTCGATGAGGTGCGAGCCCATGCCCTCCAGCAGCTTCTGCGCCGCATACAGCGCCTCGACCTCGACCAGATCGCCACCGATGGCCGCGACCTTGCTGCCCGCTTTCTGCGCGGCATTGGCAATCGCGGCAAACGCCTCGTCCCATGTCGCGGGCTGGAGCGTGCCATCCCGCCGCACATAGGGCTTGTCGAGGCGATTGCTCATCAGGCCATCGACGGCGTGGCGTGTCTTGTCGCTGGCCCATTCCTCATTCACATCGTCATTGACCCGCGGCAGAGCGCGCAGAACCTCGCGGCCCCGGCTATCCAGACGGATATTCGTGCCGACCGCGTCCATCACATCGATCGACGGCGTTTTCCTCAGCTCCCAAGGCCTGGCCTCGAAGGCATAAGGACGTGACGTCAAGGCGCCAACCGGGCACAAGTCCACGACATTGCCCGATAATTCCGATTGCGCGGCATGCTCCAGATACGTCGTGATTTCCATATTCTCGCCGCGCCCGACCGCGCCGATCTCCTCGACCCCGGCCACCTCCTGCGCGAACCGCACGCAGCGCGTGCAATGGATGCAGCGCGTCATGATCGTTTTGATCACCGGCCCCATATATTTTTCGGTTACCGCGCGCTTGTTCATCTCGTAGCGTGTATGGCCCTTGCCATAGGCCATCGCCTGGTCCTGCAAATCGCATTCGCCGCCCTGATCGCAAATCGGGCAATCGAGCGGGTGGTTGATGAGCAGAAACTCCATCACCCCCTCGCGCGCCCGCTTCACCATCTCGGTAGTGGTGAAAATCTCCTGGCCTTCCGCTGCGGGCAGCGCGCAGGACGCCTGTGGCTTGGGCGGGCCGGGCTTGACCTCCACCAGACACATCCGGCAGTTACCGGCGATACTTAAGCGTTCATGATAACAGAAACGCGGAATTTCCTTCCCGGCAATCTCGCACGCCTGCAACACGGTCGCGCCATCGGGAACCTCCAGCTCGGTGCCATCTACGGTGACTTTAGGCATTGCCATTCTTCCTGACCGGCAGAACCTCGACTGCCATTCCGCCCGCGACATTCGGATTTTCCGGATTTGGCATAAGCTCCTGCTTCAATGGATGAACAATCAGGTCCATGTCTTCCATCGGAATAGCGCCGAGCAGAACCTGCTCTCCCATGACCAGCGCGCCGGTAAATCCGGTGCGATTGCGAAATTTGACCTGTAGGGGACCGGCATACGGCACCAGTTTCCGCGCGCCGTCGGCCAGAATAACCTCGCGCTCTTCCAGTGCCTTGAGGCCGAGCTGATTGGCGACATGCTGCGGAATCACGAGCCACGCTGCGCCAGTATCGACCAGCGCCTCGACCTTGACCGGCTCAAGAGAGTCATCGGAAGGATTGATCAAAGTGATTTCAGCCATGACAAGTCCCATTATTCCGCCGCCTCCGCCGCCGCGAGAGCGCGATACAACCCCACCGCCGCAATCGAGCGCACCGAACGCCGGTCCAGCCGAACCGTTTCGCCCTCCGGAACACAAGGACCGAGTAGCGGCACCACCGCCCCGAGCGCTTCGGCTTCATCGTCGCTCGCCGGTTCGGTCGAAACGAACGCCCTGATCGCTGCCGGATTGGCGCGCGCCGCGCACAGGCCGATAAATTCGGGCGCGTTGCGCGGGGTCAGTCCCAGTTCGGCGATGCTCTCTTCGGTCAGGCCCGAAACGGCAGCCAGATCGGCATCGTCATAGAACACCCGCAGATAATGCTCTGCCATACCGCCAAGCAGTGTCGGCGTGTCGGCGCGTAACTGAAAGCCGATATCGTTCATGCATTCCTCGGTGCCACGCAGCAGCCTGCCCGCACGATCCGACTGCTCCTCGCTTCTATAGGGCATGGCGAGCAGAGTGCGCGCCAGCGGCCCGCGCCGATCCGCCGTGCAACGGGCAAACGCATTCGCCGCACGCTCCGCGACACCGGGATCGTTGCTGTCGAGATCGCGCGGGGCATCGGTATCCCGACGGATATGCGAACCCACGCCCTGCGCTTCGGCGATTGCCGGAACGCAAAGTAGCATGATGGCGGACAGGGCGATGAGCGCCCTCATTCCGCCGCCTCCCATAATGTCCCTTTGCCAGACAAAGCACGTCTGCTGCACAGTCGCGTAATCGGGAACCTCGGTCTCCACGCCATCTAGGATTAGCTTGAGCATTATTCGCTTTCCCCGGTCATCATTGTGCCGACTTCCGTCCGTCCTTGCGCCATACGATACAGCGCATCGGCAAGCGAAGAGCGCAACATTTCCCGACTAAATTCGATGCTTTGCCCTTGCCAGAGACACGGGCCAAACGCAGTGCTCAACCGACCCATGGTCTCACGCTCGTTGCGGGAGTTAACATCCGTTCGCACAAGTGCATCTACGTTCATAGGGCCAGCCGCAACGACGCAATCGCTAAACACGCGGACGAGCTCTGCCGGGCGATCCGTAGCTCCAGCCAACCTATTGATAAGAATTTGCTGGTTTATTTCACCATATTGAGCTTGGGCAATGGATGGCGGCGCACCATCGGAGTTAAGTGTCAGATAGCGCGTTTGTGCCAAATATCCTCGAAGCAAATCAATAGGAACACTCAGGCGCGCGCGGCCATCACCGGAAGTAAGCTGAACGCAGCGATGTTCTTCGCGAGGAATGAGTGCGTTATAGGCAGACATCTCTTCGGGCGTGCCCGGCTCAGTCTGCAAAAGACGTTCTGTAGCTTCCGAATTATAATTAGCTAGGCATTCCCCAAAACGGAAACCTTCACGAGTGGCGGTCACGTTCGATCTCTGCTTCCCATTGTCCAAAGCTGCGTTCCCAACGGCCATCGCCGGAGGAGCACTGGCAACCAAAGTTGCCGCCAAGGGAAAAAACCATTTCACTCGGCAATCCTCGCTTGTGCGCCTTCTGTCAAAGCCATCACGGTCCGTCCTTCGGACTTGCGATACAGAGCAGCGGCGAGAGCGGTTCGCAGGGATTCGCGGCTGAACTCGATGGACTGGCCCTGCCACAAACAGGGCCCGAACACACCGGAGAGCGCCCCGATGGCTGCAGATTCTCCGTCCGAAGCAACGGACGTGCGCACCAGCGTATCCACCTTCATCGGCTCCGCGGCGGCGACACAATCGCCGAAAATGCTCAATATCTCCGCGCGCTGATCGGCGGCGGTCGATATCCGCTGGTTATAGACCTCGACGGCGATTTCGGACGGCGGCGCGCTTGCAATGGACGCCGGGGCGGCGCGCGGATAGCGGGCAAGATACCGGGCCTGGGAGATCTGCCCGCGCAGCAGCGCCGGATCGATCATCATCGTGCGCCCGCCAATCTCGATCCCCGAAAACTGTATGCAGCGATTCTCGCGAAAGGGAAGAAGCGTTTCCATCGAATCTTCGGCGGCGGGGGTTCCGGGTGCCGTGGCCAGAAAGGCCTCGCTTTCCGGTGTTTTCCAGTCGGCGATACAGTCGGCGAAGCGCTGACCGGCCTCCGGTGTTTCGACCGTCCGGGTGTTGCGAATGCGGCTTCCGGTTTGCGCGAAGGATGCGGTGGCACAAGTAAAAGCCGCCACGATCGCGATAATTTTCATTGAATTTTTCATTCTACTGCCTCCAGCATCTTGTTGGTTTCACTTGCTTGTTCATTGATCCGCCGCTCAAGCTCGGGGCGGAAATGGCGGATCAGGCCCTGGATCGGCCACGCCGCCGCATCGCCCAGCGCGCATATCGTATGGCCTTCGACCTGCTTGGTGACTTCGTGGAGCATGTCGATGTCGGAAATTTCGGCCTTGCCCTCACGCAACCGCTCCATCATCCTCCACATCCAGCCGGTGCCCTCGCGGCAGGGCGTGCATTGGCCGCAGCTTTCATGTTTGTAAAAATACGATATTCTACTGATCGCGCGGACGATATCGGTCGATTTGTCCATCACGATCACCGCCGCCGTGCCAAGGCCCGATTGCAGATCTTTCAGATGATCGAAATCCATCGGGCAATCGATGATCTGCTCGGCGGGGACCAGCGGGACCGAGGAGCCGCCGGGGATGACGGCGAGGAGATTGTCCCAGCCGCCACGAATGCCGCCAGCGTGTTTCTCGATCAGCTCGCGGAACGGCACGCCCATCGCCTCCTCGACGACGCAGGGCTTGTTCACATGGCCGGAAATCTGGAAGAGCTTGGTACCCTCGTTCTTTTCCGGCCCGATGCCTGCAAACCAGCTCGCCCCGCGCCGCAATATCGTCGGCACGACCGCGATACTCTCGACATTGTTCACTGTTGTCGGGCAGCCATACAGGCCCGCACCTGCCGGGAAGGGCGGTTTCAGGCGCGGCTGGCCCTTTTTGCCTTCGAGGCTTTCGAGCAGCGCGGTTTCCTCGCCGCAGATATAGGCACCGGCACCGCGATGAACGAAAACGTCGAAATCATAGCCGGAACCGCAGGCATTCTTGCCGATAAAACCCTTGTCATAGGCCTGCTCGACAGCGGCGAAGAGATTTTCCGCCTCACGAATAAATTCGCCGCGGATGTAAATATACGCCGCCCGTGCCCGCATGGCGTATCCCGCAATCAGCGCGCCCTCGATCAGCTTTTGCGGATCGTGCCGCATGATTTCGCGGTCTTTACAGCTGCCCGGTTCCGATTCATCGGCATTGATGACGAGGAAACTCGGGCGGCCATCCTTCGATTCCTTGGGCATGAACGACCATTTCAGCCCGGTCGGAAAACCCGCCCCGCCGCGCCCGCGCAGACCGCTGGCCTTGACCTTCTCGACGATATTTTCCGGGGATTCCGAGATCAGATTTTTTGTACCATCCCAGTCGCCACGCTTTATAGCGGCGTCGATGCCCCAGTCGTGAAAGCCATAGAGATTGGTGAAGATGCGGTCTTTATCAGCGAGCATGGCAAAACCCTCCTTCTCCCCTTGGGGGAGAAGGATACGGAGACTTGGCAGCTTGCTGGCTTAGTCGAAGTTGGATGAGGGGTGCGAGCGCAGCGAGCTTGGCGCGAAGCGGCAAATGGCAGTTGACTCTATTCAGTCGCAGACGCGACTGGCCCCTCACCTGCCCCTTCGGGGCATCCTCTCCCTCAAGGGGAGAAGAGTGTACGGCGGAAATTCGCTCAACCATTGCGAGACCTCATCCAGCGAAGGAAAAAATACCAGAGCGGCGCGGCGACGATCGCGGCGATGACATGCTGCCCCCAGCGGATGCCGTCGTGCCGCACAAACATGATATCGATCACGACATTGATCGCGAAGAACAGGATCGCGAAAGTGATCGTCGCCTGGACCAGCGACATCGGTTTGCGGGGGCCAAGGCGCGCCATTAGAGCGAAGCCCCCGCCGTCATTGCGAGGAGCCGAAGGCGACGCGGCAATCCAGAGCGGCAGACGACAGCGCCCGTTGCTCTGGATTGCTTCGCTGCGCTCGCAATGACGAAATGCTCCATCACTCCGTCATCTCTTTCAGTGTCGTCGGGCCGCCCTTGGGGCAACTCGTCTGCCGCTTAATTTGCGGACCCGGCGTTACCGGTTCGTCATTGCTCAGCGCCTCCAGAATCGCGGCCATCGAATCATAATCCAGATCTTCGAAATTATCGTCGTTGATCTGCACCATCGGCGCATTGGCGCAGGCACCGAGGCATTCGACTTCGGTCAGCGTGAACAGGCCATCGGGCGTCGTCTTGCCCTTGACCAGCCCCTTGTTTTTGCACGCCACCATTACATCGTCCGACCCGCGCAGCATGCAGGGCGTCGTGCCGCAGAGCTGCACATGATAGCGGCCGACGGGGACGATATTGTACATCGTATAGAAGGTCGCGACTTCGTAGGCGCGCATATAGGGCATGGCGAGCTGCGCGGCGACGAATTCGATCACCGGCACGGGCAGCCAGCCCTGCGTATTGGTTTCCGCGCCAACCTGCCGCTGAGCGAGATCGAGCAGCGGCATCACCGCCGACGCCTGCCGCCCTTCTGGATAGCGCGCGATAATTTTCGTGGCCTGCGCGGCGTTTTCATCCGTCCAGGCGAAGCCGCCCCACCGCTCACGGATCGCTTCATTTTCGAGCGCGGTGTCGGTGCTCGACTGGGAGAGCTTGTCGTCCGGCAAAATTGTCATGATGCCACCTCCCTTACTCCG
>JBGTHW010000046.1:0-10234 GCA_041746035.1 Parasphingopyxis sp. | reverse complement strand
GGATCGGGTCGAAAGCGCAAAAACACGAGCGCTGGCGGTCTCCAATCGGTCCAGTTTCGCGACTGGCTTGCGGGCCGGACAAAGCGCCGAAACCAGGCCATCGCCGGTGCGGTTCTGGCGCGATCATCATAGCCGGGCCGGGCAATCACCGCAATCACTATATGCCGGGCAATTTTGCGCCAGTCGCGCCAGCGATGGAACTCGGCGAGATTGTCCGAGCCCATCAGCCAGATAAAGCGGCGCTTCGGGTAGCGGCGAACCAGCTTTGCAAGTGTTTCAACCGTGTAACGCGTGCCCAGATCGCACTCTATCGCAGTGGGCCGGATGCGATGCCCGCGTGCCATGCGTCTGGCCGAGAGGAGCCGGGCGGCGAGCGGCGCCATATCCTTTGCACCGGTTTTCAGGGGATTGCCTGGCGATACCAGCCACCAGATTTCAGCGAGTCCCAGCGCCTCTATTGCAAACACGCTTATACCCCGATGCCCGCCATGCGCCGGGTTGAACGAACCGCCAAGAAGGCCGGTCGGGGTCATGCGCCGCGCTTCCAGTTTTGCCGCTCATGCTGCACGCGAAGAATGAACACATCCGAGTTCGTAAACCTGTAGATCATGAGATAGGGAGTCATGCCGATACGCCATTTCCGCCTTCGTCCATCAATCGGGCTTCCCGCTCCCGGTGTTTCACGAAGAAAGCGCGCTGCCGCGATGACGCTCCGGAATGTGCTTGCAAGGTATTCAGGCTGCTGGTGGATCAGGTAGCGCCGAATTGTGGCCAGGTCCGTTCGTGCCGACTCCGTCCAGAGAAGCGTCCTCACGCAGCTTTGTCTTGCTTTATCAGGTCCTCAGCCTCGGCGACTTTCTGCTCCAGCCATTTCTCCATTTCGTCCTGGGAAATCACATTTCCTTCTTCGACGGCACGTTCGCCTTCGTCGATAAATTCGAGATAGGCCGTCTGCTCTTCGGTATAATCGAGCACCGCCTCCCCGATCAGCGCCGCACGCGACCGTCCTGTTCGCTTCGCAAGATCGTCCAGTGCGGCAACCGTGTTCGCAGAAACGCGGGCGGTAATCACGCTTTTATCGGTCATGATTCATATGTATACAACATATACATATGAATCAAGTCCGTATCGTGCCCTCGCCCCGTGCGATCCATTTGTAGGTGGTCAGCCCCTCAAGTGCGACCGGGCCGCGGGCGTGAAGACGACCAGTCGAAATGCCGATCTCCGCGCCAAGGCCGAATTCGCCGCCATCGGCGAACTGGGAGGAGGCGTTGTGCAGGACGATCGCGCTATCGACGCGATTGAGGAATTGGGCGGCGGCATCGGCGTCGTCTGTCACGATCGCGTCGGTATGGCCCGAGCTGTGCGCTGCAATATGATTCAGGGCGGCGTCCATATTTCCGACCATCGCGACGGACAGGACCGGCTCGAGATACTCGGTGTCCCAGTCTTCTTCGGATGCGGGCACGATCCGGCTATCGAGCTCGCTGACGGACGCATCGCCCCGAATTTCGCAGCCTGCTTCGATCAGCGCCGTGACGAGCCTTCCGGATTCGCCGAAATTCCTGTCGATCAGCAGTGTCTCCATTGCTCCGCAGATGCCGGGGCGGCGCATTTTGGCGTTGACCGCTATCGCCGTCGCCATCTCCGGGTCGGCAGCCGCATGGACATAGGTGTGACAGATGCCGTCGAGATGGGCGAGCACCGGAACCCGGGCTTCTTCCTGTACACGGGCGACAAGCCCCTTGCCGCCGCGCGGCACGATAATGTCGATCAGGCCGCTGGCGCGCAGCATGGCACCGACTGCGGCCCGATCGACAGTCGGTACGAGCTGGATAGCATCCGCAGGGAGGCCCGCTTTTTTCAGGCCTTTCGTGAGGCAATCATGAATGGCACGGTTGGACTCAACCGCTTCCGAACCGCCGCGCAATATCGCGGCGTTGCCCGCCATCAGGCAGAGCGCGCCTGCATCTGCCGTTACATTCGGGCGACTTTCGTAAATGATTCCGATCACGCCGAGCGGAACGCGCACACGGCTCAGCCTCAGGCCATTGGGCGGGGCGCTGGTATCGATGATTTCGCCGACCGGATCGGGAAGCGCCGCCACGGCCTCGAGCGCGGCGGCAACGCCCTCCAGCCGCTGGGGATCGAGCTTCAGCCGGTCGAGCAGAGCAGGGGTGAGATCCTTCTTCTCGCCATTGGCCAGATCGATGCGGTTGGCGGCCAGTAAGTCGGCTTCCTTGTCGCGGATACTCGCCGCCGCCGCCCGCAACGCGGCGGCCTTGGTTGCGGTATCGGCCCGGGCAAGTCTGGTCGCTGCCGCGCGCGCGCGCGCGCCCATGTCGGCAATCAGGGTTTCGGGGTCCGGAATAGTGCTTTGCAGGTTCATGCGATCGGGCATATCATGGTGCGGTGCCAAGGTGAACCGGGCGCGACGGGGTGAAAGATGGAAGACGGCCTGGACAATATCGGCACGGCGATCACCGGCGGACTCGCCGCGCGCCTTGTCGAGCCGGAGCATGGCGAGGGCCGGGACGCACACGAGACGATCTGCGCCAACTGCTCCACCCCGCTGATCGGCACATATTGTCATCTGTGCGGACAGAAAGCCCATGTTCATCGCAGTCTCTCCGCCATCGGCCATGATCTGATCCATGGCGTGCTGCATCTCGACGGGAAATTCTGGCGGACACTGCCGTTGCTGATCTGGCGTCCGGGCGAGTTAACCCGCCGCTATGCACACGGGGAGCGCGCGAAATTCGTTTCACCGCTGGGCATGTTTCTCTTTTCGGCATTTTTGATGTTTGCAATTTTTGCGTTCTTCGGATTGTCGCTTTCCAATCTCGATGGTCCGGAATCTTTCATGGCGTTCCCCCGCTCGACTATCGAAACCCAACTGGAGGAGGCGCGCGCCGATCTGGAGACTGCCGACGGCGAAAGCGATTTAGCGGCACTCAAACGCCGCGTGGACGGACTCGAAACCGAGCTGGTGGAATTCGATGAATCGGTGTCGGGGATGGAATTCACGCTGGTCAATGAGGATTTCAAAACCGGCTGGGGCCGGCTCGATTACGGCATCGAAAAACTCAACGAAAATCCCGGCCTTGCACTCTATAAGCTCCAGGCGAACGGCTATAAATTTTCCTGGTTGCTGATTCCGATATCGGCGCCGTTTGTCTGGATATTATTCTTCTGGACGTGGCGGTTCCGGATGTACGACCACACCGTTTTTGTCACCTATTCGCTGGCCTTTATGTCGCTGCTCGCGGTGGCGCTCACGCTGGCAGGATTTGCCGGCATAGCGGGCGGTGCGACAGCTTCGGCTGCGGTCCTTATCCCGCCGGTCCATATTTTTCGCCAGCTAAAGGGCGCGTATCGCCTTCATTGGGCAACGGCACTCATCCGCACTTTCATCCTGACGATGTTGTGCTTCGTCACAGCGACCATTTTCTTCATACTGCTGCTCGGGATCGGCGCGCTCGGCTAGTCCGCGATCACTTTCGCGGTGGGCCGGTATGCGAACGCCAGCACCAGGCCAAACACGATGTGCGATGCGATGGTGATCCCGTTGCGCGCCATTTCGAACCATGGGAATATCGCTGTAAAACCATAGAAATTGACGACATAGACAACGAGACCGAAAATCGCGCCGACGACTGCAAGCATGGTGCGCGAAAGCGAAACCCGGCTCGCAATCTGCGCGAAGATCAGCCCGAGCACCACCGACAAGACGAAATGGATTATAATTCCGACGATCACAATCCCGGCATCGAAGGTTGGCGGGGGCGGTAACACGCCATTACCCATCCCGATCGCGGCCATCATCCGGGGCGGACCCCACGGGCTGCCGCCGCCTATCGTGGCAACAAGGACCATCTCCATGATCAGGAACACAAGGCCGGCGAGCAAACCGGCCTTGATTGCTGCGGATAAGCTAAAAACGGTGCGGACTGATGCGTCGGCCATAATAGTATCTTCCTTTGACCCAATTCAGGTTCGCAAAGAGACAATAAAAGGTTACATGGCAGTTTCCGGTGTGCAGGCCACGCCCAGTCCGGCGCGGCTCATCCGCATCGACGCGACAATCCGTGTCATCTTGGTCTCCAGCCTCTGTTTCGTAGTGCCGGGGGTTTCTTCGTAACGCTACCGGGAATAAGCGCGCTCGGTTGGCGAAGGTCATCAGACGGCAGGGCCGTTTGTCAGGAGGCTTTCGATATCCAGGAGATAGTTGTCGAACAGCGCCGCAATTTCGGATTTGCCGTTCGAAAACCTCCTCGGCCAGCAAACGGATCGCCCGCAGCGGATGTTCCGCCGCGATCCCATCCTCAATCCGAACGTAAGAAAAAAGCCCTGCCACCCGATCGTCCGTCCCGCCGATAAAACCCTCCGCCATCGGTCAAAGCCAATGAATCAGACACCGCAAAACTTGTCGAGAGTTTTTCAGCAGCCTGCTAGGTTAGCTCTCTTGGGAATCGAACATCGCCCGTGGCCCACCCAATTTGGGAGTTTGAATATGAATTCATCGACATCTTCGGAACAGGATTTCGGCACACGTGACGACCAGGAACTCTTGTCGGCGCTGAGCAGCCTGATTCTCGAGCAGGAAGAGGTCGAACTGATCCGCAGCGGAGATGCCGACGTAGGATCGGTATTGAAGCGAGCGCTGGACCGGCATGACAATCTTATCAAGCGAAGAATGGCAGGCGGGGAAAACGCCAACTGGGCCTTGGTCGAGCTCGATAATTTCAAGGCATATGGCAGATTCGGGGATCTGATGTGTACAGCCTTTCTTCAGGGCGGTTTCGAACCGCATGTCGAGCAGGTGATATTTTCGAAACTCGAGCCCGGCCGCAATTTCGTCGATGTTGGAGCCAACCTGGGCTGGCACACGCTGAATGTCGCATCGGAATTCGCGCGCAGAGGCAGCGGAGAGGTATTTGCATTCGAGCCGCAGCCCACGATTTTCCAGTATCTGCAAAAATCTGTTGCCGTAAACGGCTTCGACGAGATTGTGACATTGCACAATGTCGCCTTGGCGGACCGCGAGGGGACGATCGCGATGCAATCGAGTTCGACAAATGCCGGAGGGGCGTACATTACCGGCAAAACCGAAGGCAATAAAGACTTCATCGAGTCCGTCGACATGTGCACATTCGATTCCATGTCGGAAAAAATCACGGATGTGGCCGTGCTGAAAATAGATATCGAGGGAGCCGAGCCCTTGTTTTTCCAACGGGGCAGAAGAGTTTTTCGGACGCGCAAGGCCCTTTATTGTCTCCGAGATAAATGCAGGCAAATTGGAGATGGTCTCAGAATATTCGCCTGAGGACTATTTGAGCCTTGTTTGCGATATAGGTTATTCGGCGTTCGCAATCGAACGGTCGGGCAATCTGAGGTCGATCGAAGAACAGGGGCTTCCAGCGCTGGCGGTTTATGACGTGGCTTTCGTTCCTGATTAGAAAGGCGTTCTCGGCTCAGGCGCCTTCCGGTGCCGGATCGCCGAAGGGCCGCTTCTTGCGCTTGGTCTTCGGGATGCTGGAGCCACCGGTTGTCTGTGGCTTGGGCCTGTCATCCCGGCCATCGTTGCGGCCGATATCCTCGCCCTTGATCGCCCGTTTGGCCTCCTCGCCGGTCAGCGTCTCGTATTCGAGCAGCGCTTCCGTCATTTTGTGAAGCTCATCGATATTCTCGGTCAGCACCTTGCGGGCCGTGGCCTCCGCCTCCTCGACCAGGCACCTGATCTCGGCGTCGATCAGCTTCGAGGTTTCTTCCGAAACCTGCTGGTTGCGCGCGACGCTGTGGCCGAGGAACACTTCGTCCTGGTTATCACGATAACGCAGCCAGCCAAGCTTTTCGCTCATACCATATTCCATGACCATTGAGCGCGCCATATCGGTGGCCTGCTGGATGTCGTTGGCAGCGCCGGTATTGAGCGAATCTTCGCCATAGATCAGCTGTTCCGCAATACGCCCGCCGAAGCACAGCGCGAGGCGACCCTTCATCTGCACCATCGACATCGAATAGCGGTCCCGGTCCGGCAGGTTCCAGGTTACGCCGAGTGCCCGACCGCGCGGAATGATCGTCACCTTATGGAGCGGGTCGCAACCCGGAACATGGAGCGAAACCAGGGCGTGGCCGGACTCGTGATAGGCGGTCGATTTCTTTTCGTCCTCGGTCATGATCATCGATTTGCGCTCCGCGCCCATCATGACCTTGTCCTTGGCTTCCTCAAACTCGTCCATCGCCACCAGCCGTTTGCCCTTGCGCGCGGCAAGGAGAGCGGCTTCATTGACAAGATTGGCAAGATCGGCCCCCGAGAAACCCGGCGTCCCGCGCGCGATTGTACGGGAATCGACATCGGGAGCCAGCGGCACTTTTTTCATATGCACATCGAGGATTTTCTCGCGTCCTTCGATATCGGGCTTGGGCACGACGACCTGACGGTCGAAACGACCGGGGCGCAGCAGCGCCGGATCGAGCACATCGGGCCGGTTGGTCGCGGCGATGATAATGACGCCCTCATTGGCTTCGAACCCGTCCATTTCGACGAGCAGCTGGTTCAATGTCTGTTCGCGCTCGTCATTGCCATTGCCGAGGCCTGCGCCGCGATGACGCCCGACCGCGTCGATCTCGTCGATGAAAACAATGCACGGCGAGTTTTTCTTGGCCTGTTCGAACATATCGCGGACGCGGCTTGCGCCGACGCCGACGAACATCTCGACGAAATCGGAACCGGAAATGGTATAGAATGGCACTCCCGCTTCGCCCGCAATGGCGCGGGCCAGCAGCGTTTTACCCGTACCCGGCGAGCCGACCAGCAGCGCGCCCTTGGGAATTTGCCCGCCGAGCCGCGAGAATTTTCCCGGATCTTTCAGAAATTCGACGATCTCTTCCAGTTCTTCACGAGCCTCATCGATGCCGGCGACATCCTGAAACGTCACCTTGCCCTGCTTCTCGGTCAGCATTTTGGCCTTGGATTTGCCAAATCCCATCGCGCCACCGGCACCGGCATTTTTCTGCATCTGGCGGATCACGAAAAAGGCGATGCCGAAGATCAGGATGAAGGGCAGCAGATTGACGAGGATATAGGTCCAGATACCTGCCCGTTCCTCGGGCCGACCCTGGATAGCGACATTATTTTCGCGCATCGATTCTACGGGAATGGAAACCCCCGGTGGAAGATCGGTGCGGAAGGTGGACTGATCGGTAAGTGTGCCTTCGACAAAGCCCTGATTGATTTCGACCTGCGCGACCTGGCCTTCTTCGATGCGATCGAGAAATGCCGAATAGCTGATGGTTTCGTCGGTGGTCGATCCGCCGCTATCGAACATCGTGACGAAGAAAATCAGCGCGACAAGAATGCCGGCCCAGATAAACAGGCTTTTCACCCAGGGGTTGGTGCCGCCTTCCCGCGGATCCTTGTCGTCATTCATGCGATTTGCCCTTCTATTTCCTGTAAAATAGGTTTTCTGGCGGAAAAGACAATTGGCCAGGCGATATGAATATCGGGTGAGCGGGGCGGACTAGCCGGTTTTGCGGGGAGGAGCGGGCGAAAAGCGCCATTCGCTATTGCCAGTATCTTCGCCGATAATCTCTCCAATCATCGCTTTATTGCCGGATTCGAGCTGCTTGACGAAACGCTCCAGGGCCGCGCCGCGCGATGTGAAATCGGGGGCCAGCCGCGCGAGGCATTTCAGGACCAGCCGCCGCAACAGCTCCGGAGGATAGTCACTGCGATACAGGAAAAGGCCCTCGTGGTCTTCGCGAATCGCCTGTTCCGCCTCGCGATCCGCGATCCAGGCGAGCGCTTCGCTGGCCTCGCGGACCGCACCGGCGCTGCGCGCCAGCAAGAGCGGATCGAAATCTGGAAAGTTCTTGAGCGCCTGTCGCAGCCTTGCCCGGTCATAGCGGGCGTCGCGGTTGCTCGGGTCGTCGATTGCCGCAAACCCGCGCCCACGAACATAATTCTCCAGTTCCTGCTTGCGGCAATCGAGCAACGGCCGGATGATACGTCCGTTTACGGGGCGAATGGCCGAAAGGCCATCGACACCGCTCCCGCGCAGCAATCGCATCAGGATGGTTTCCAGCTGATCGTCCGCATGATGCGCTGTTGCGACCCAGCCGAGACTTTCGCGCGCGCGCCATTCATCGAGCAGCGCATAGCGTATCTCACGCGCTGCCGACTGGATACTGCCCTCGATCGTCGAGGCGGGTATCAGAGTGGTGTGCGGCACCCCGATGTCAGCGCAAATCGAAGCCACATGAGCGGCTTCTTCCGATGATTCATCGCGCAGGCCGTGATCGACTGTCGCTGCCGCAATTCTGTGCGGATATATTTCAGTTGCCAGCAGCAATAGTGCGAGGCTGTCCGGCCCTCCCGAGACCGCGATACCGAGTTCTTGGACGGAATCCGCTGCGCTATTGGTGAACGATTCCACCGATTGCCGAAAGCGTGCAGCGAGAGTGGACTCGGTTTTGCCGGTCATTGCCGAAAGACAATAGCGTGTTTCAGCGCTGTTGCGCGACTAATTGCAATCCGCCGCTTCTCTTGCCGCCGGCACCTGTTCGGCAATATCGCTCCGCAATTCTGCGCCATACGCGTCGCGCAATTCATTGAAAGCAAGACAGGCGCGATCATTATAATTTAACTCGGTCAGCGCCACGCCGAGGAAAAACAGGCTGTCGGCGGCACGGTCGCCATTGGGAATTTCCTGGTAATTGCGGACAAAAATCTCGGTCGCATTGGCCGGCTTGCCGTCATCCAGATAGGCGCGGCCCAGAAGATTGCGGGCATAGCTTTCGAAGCGATGGCCGGGATGGTTGGCGACCGTGGCCTGCAACTGCTGTCTTGCGTCCGCATAATCGCCGTCTCGCCACAGGCGGTAGCCACGGACATAGTCCGCCTCGGCGGGATCGTCGGGCAGCGGCTCTTGAGTGCCTTCCCTTCGAATCGGCGCGTCGGGCGGCAGGTCGCTGACAGCTTCGCCGCCCTCCTCGACGGACTCGTCCATTCCACCGGTATCGCCCGGTTCTTCGGTCGGGGACTCGATGCGCGGCGGCCTTACCCTGCCTTCGTCGTCGAATTCGTCTGCCACTGTCGTCCGGGCTGCCTGCAGAGCTTCCACCGCCGATTGCAACTGGCGGAGGTTGAAGCTGTTTTCCTCGATCTGGCCGGTAAGATTTCTAAGCTGGCGTTCGAGCGAATTGACCCGGTCCGTGAGATCGGTGATCGGAGCCGAAGCCGGAGACCCGGCAGTCGCAGGCGGAGCCGTGTTGGGCTGAATATCGGCCTCGAAATATTCTTCGCTGCCGCCCGGGAACACCCGGCGTTGCAGCGCGCGTACCTCGCGTTCGATCCGGTCGACACGACGGTCGACATCGTTACCCTGCGAAAAGGCCGGCGAAGAAGCGCCAGCGATCAGAAGTGCAGCAATCAACAAATAGCGCATGGGTTTCCCCCTCCGTTCTTCTTTTACCATAGCCGGGATGCACCGCCTATCCTGTCTTCAACATGAAGCAATCGAACGTCTAGCTATCGTCGGCCGATTGCGCTGGCCGGCGACCGACCAGATCGGCAGGCAAAAGGCTTACACCGCTGATCGTCGTTTCGGCAGGCCCCAGTGGCGCAACGCGACGACCGCCTACCGTCACGCGAAGAGCGTCGGGACGTCCTGTCAGGATCGCCGGATTCTGCGCGTTGGCCGGGATTTCGAAGCGATCGCCGGGTTGCATCTCGGCCTCGTAAATGCGCTCGTCGCTTTCCAGATTATAGATCCGAAGCCAGACCGTGTTCTGCGCTTCGAGGACAACCGGCCCGGCGGCGGGGGCTGCTGTGGCGGTGCGCGGGTTATCGACCGAACCGCCGGATGCGCTCGCCCGGCCGGCTTCGATGCTGGCGGTACCGGTACCGGCGGCCAGTCTCGCCCGGTCATCGGCATCGTCGCCGAATGTGCCACTGCGCCAGAGTCCGTATCCGACTGCCAGTATCAGCGCGATCGCCGCGGCGATCCAAGCAAGACTGCGCGGCGGCACGCGTGCCGGATCGGCCGGTTCGTAATAATCCCCCTATGCGGTTTCACCCGATGTCCGAAATGAAATTTCCTCGCGAAACTGCTTGCCGATCGCGTTCTGATCGAGCCCGACTTCGCGCGCAAATGCCTTGACGAAGCCGGTGCTGTAAGTCGCGGCGGGCAAATTTTCGTAATCGCCATTCTCGATATTTTCGAGATGACGC
>JBGTHW010000045.1:0-9127 GCA_041746035.1 Parasphingopyxis sp. | reverse complement strand
GGCTTCGGCGCGCACGTCCTGACCATGGCCAGCGACGAAGGCCTGACCGATGCGGGGTTAACCGTACGAACGATGCGCATGCCCGACGAATTTATCGATCAGGACAAGCCGGAGAAACAATATGCGATGGCCGGGCTGGATGCGGACGGGATTGTCGAGACGGCGCTGAAGGCGCTGCGGCATAATAGTGTGAATGTGGAGGAAGCGGGGGTTAGGGCTTAGCTATGGGCACTCTCACTGGGAATTTGCTTGCGTTAGTCGTGGTTGTAATCTCGACAATTATTGGATTGATCTGGGGCCTTTTCCCTGGCGGGGTCGTATTTATTTCAGCATCTTATGTGCTCTTTGCCATTATAGTTATGGGGAATTATAGCACTCGTCCGAACGATAGCCACACGCTGTGTAGTCTCTTGCCGCCAACGCAGCGAGAGGCATTCAGGACATATCATCTTTTCATACGCTTTCCCGGTGCAAGCACGGCCTATTCCGCGCTACTCAATCTACTGCGAATGGCTGGATTAGTTTGGGGAATATGGTTGATAATCAGGGGCCACTATATCGTCGGAGCGCTCTGTGTTAGTCTTTTTGCATCGACCAGTTTGTTCATAGTTCGGTTTGATCCCATAAGATATCTCTTACCGGGTATTCGAAACGGTAATACCATTGCGTCCGAGCAATTGTCGTTGATTGAAAGTGTGCAATCCCGATATGCTCATTTTCATAGCACGTATGAAGACTGAGTATTATCGATAAACCTCCCGCCGGTGGCCAATCGCAATCACCACAATGACCATTCGCCCGTCCTCGATCCGCGTGATCACGCGATAATCGCCGATGCGGTAGCGCCAGTGTCCGGCATATTTGCCCGTTAGTGCTTTGCCGGAATCACGCGGGTCTTCGAGCGTGGCAATCTCCCGAAGCTTCTGGGCTATCCGGCGCGCAGGCGTTTCGCCAAGTTTGACGAGCGACTTTTTCGCTTCCCGGCTGACGTCAATCTTCCAGACCAAGCTCACGCATCACTTCGTCGAGGGGCCGGTTCTGGCTCGGATCGTATGTTTTCAACGCTTCTTCCAGCAAAGCCAGGTCTTCCAGTTCCTCGATCTTCTCGATCAAAGCCTGGCGGACATAGTAACTCTTACTGCGCCCGGTCTGCTTGACGACAGTGTTCAGGCGCTTTTCCAATTCGGGGTCGAGGCGGACGGCCAGCATATCAAATCTCCAATTTGTTATACATGTATAACAACACTCCGGATTTTGCAATACTCAATTCGCCAGTACGGTGACCGGCGCCAGTGCTTCGACAGGCTCAGCATGAGCGCTTTAGTAACTGTAATCGCCAAACACGTCCCCGCGCGCTCACCCTGAGCTTGTCGAAGGGTTCTCCCACGGCCAGACACAGCGTTTGCGGATAGGGGCTTCGACAGGCTCAGCTTGAGCGCGTGGGATGGCAAGTCTGCGATCTTGCCTGCGCGTTCCTGCCCTGCCAAAAACGTCCCATGCCCTTCCACGTCTACATCCTCGAATGCGCCGACGGGAAATATTATGTCGGTCATACCGACAATCTCGATTACCGAATGACGCAGCATTCCAATGGCGTCGGCAGCGCGTTTACCGCAAAACGCCGTCCGCTCAAATTGCTCTGGTCGGCGGATTTTCAGGATCGGACAGCGGCGTTCGAGCTTGAACGGAAACTGAAAGGCTGGTCGCGTGCCAAGAAGCAGGCTCTTATGCGTGGAGACTTCGATGCTTTGCCTGCGCTAAGCAGGAACAGGCAAGCGCGCGTCGGAGCCGACCCTTCGACAGGCTCAGGGTGAGCGCGGGAGGTGAAACATACACCCCAAATGCGCTCTCCCTGAGCTGGTCGAAGCGACTGGCGAGAGAAGGTCATCGGGCGCATTCTCAATCCGCCAGCCCGCCAGTCTCTTTGCTTGCCGTCGCCCGGCCACCCCGCCATATTCGCTATCTCGCCCTATAAGTGGTTCAGGAGGTGTTCGATGCGTCATTCCGTTTTTCCTTTTTCGATAGCCATGACCGCTCTTGCACTCCCCTCATGCGCGTCCGGCGGTTCCAGCGCAGAGGCCAATGAATCGGCGCAGGCTGCGGATGAAAGCGGCGACGCGATGGCCGATGAAACCCAGGCCGGGCTTGCGGACATGTTTTCGTGCGATACGGCTCCGGGCGATGAATCCGCTTCCGATTGCGTGACCGATGATCCCAACCCCTATACCATGCCGATCGGGGAGCTGACCGCGAATATCGCCGACCTCCACCCGGCCTATTATTATGCGCTCGCCAGCCGCCTGTTCGAGGACGGGCAGCGCGACGAGTCCGTGGTGTGGTTCTATGCCGGGCAGCTGCGCTATCGCGCCCGCCTGACCTGCCATCCCGAATTCGAAGCCAGCGGCGAACCCGCCCTGTTCGGTTCGCTCCAGATGGTTATCGGCACGATGATCAACGAATATGCCGGGGCCGATCCTGAAAAATGGGCCGGTGCGATGCAGCGCGCGCTCGATTGGGATGCGGAACATGAAAACGGCTTCGAACCGAAATCCGCTTGTGGACTGGCTATCGAGCAATCGCGCGCCGGACTAACGGGATTGCGCGAGCAGATGCTTGGTTCGGTCGACGAAATCCGCGCGACGCGGGAGGCGAACGGACTGCCCAATAGCGGGGAGTAACACGGCGATTTAACGCCATAGCAGTTTGCGTCAGTCGCTTTCCGGGGTGAGAATCCTGTCCGCCTCCTCCGCCACGAAGGCCCGCTGCACCCCACTTGGCGGGGGAATATGACCCTTGCCCCAATCGCCCAGAACAAGACTGAAGCGTCCATCGTCGCCGGGGTCGGTGGACACGCCCGTGACCTCGGCCAAGGGCTTCAGATGCTCCTCGACATGGCTGTCATGGTAATTCTGGCAATAGACGATGCGGCCTTTGGGCGGAGTATCGCGAAGGTCGCCGATCTTGCGAACAAAGGCGAGCTGTTCGGCGCGTTCCGCGATACCCCACCCCCGCCTGATCCAGGGTATGACGCGGCCCCAGGTGAAGCGTTCGAGAATGATCTGCGGGTTCATCACGACGCTGACATCCTGTTCGCGGGCATAGCGCAGGGCCGCCGTGCCGCCCGCGCTGTTGCCCCATAGCAGCCGACGCTCGCTGCCGAGAAGCGCATCGATTTTGGTCATCAGGCCGGGCCATATCTCCAGCATTTCGCAATGACGATTCCCTAAAAACCAGCCGACGCGGACATCGTCATGCAGATAGAGCGAGGGATCGCAGACCAGAACCGTATTGAGCTGTTTCGGTGCGATCTTGCGGCCCTGAAAATATGGCACCGGGCGGCGCGTCACCGGGCTTTGCGCGGCGTGGAAACCGTAGAAGGTGGCGGGTGCCTTGCGGTTTTTCACCAGCAGCGCCAGCTCCACCCGGCCATAGTCGATCACATGCAGCCCCGAGCGCAGCCGATCCAGCGCCATGAATTCCTCCGGCTTATGTCGCCAGCGCCGCCAGCCCCAGCGGCGATAGTTGGTTTCGACCGGAAAGCTCATGATCGTTCTTTCCCGCGTATCGACCCGCTACGCAAGCGGCGCGCGGTGCGCTATGGGATGGGTATGAATCAGATTTCCGTTGCCGCCGTTCAAGCCGCCCCGATGCTTTTCGACCGTGAGGAAAGCGAGGCGCGGTTCGCGCACTGGCTGGATGAGGCGCGCAAGAGTGGCGCGCAACTGGCCGTTTTCCCCGAGGCGTTTCTGGGCGGGTATCCCAAGGGCGTCGATTTCGGCGCGCGGGTCGGTTCGCGCGATGCTGCGGGGCGGGAGCTGTTCCGGCGCTATTTCGAGGCGGCGTGCGAGAAGGACGGCGAGGATTTCGCGTGCGTGCGCGGTTCGATCGCCGAGGCCGGAATCACCGTCGTGACCGGACTGATCGAGCGGCTGGGCGGGACGCTTTATTGCGTGGCGGCGACGATCGGGCCGGACGGGGCGTTGCTTAACTGGCATCGCAAGCTGGTGCCGACGGCGATGGAGCGACTGATCTGGGGGCAGGGCGATGGATCGACTATGGCGGTCGCTCAGACTGCACTCGGCAATATCGGCACGGCGATCTGCTGGGAAAATTACATGCCGCTCTATCGCGCGCAACTCTATCGGCAGGGCGTGCAGCTTTACACCGCGCCGACTGTCGACGATCGCGATGTCTGGCAGCCGACGATGCAGGCGATTGCGCTGGAGGGGCGGTGTTTCGTGATATCGGCCTGCCAATATATGATGCGCGGCGACGTCAGCGGCGATGGCTATGATGCGATCCAGGGCAATGATCCGGAAACGGTGCTGATCGGCGGCGGTAGCATGATCGTTTCGCCGTTCGGGGAAGTGCTGGCCGGGCCGCTGCGCGACGGGACGGGGCTGGTGACCGCCGAAATCGATCTCGACGATATCGCGCGCGGCAAGTTCGATCTCGATGTCGCGGGCCATTATGACCGGCCCGATATTTTCACGCTGACCGCCGATACCACGCCGCGCCTCAATAATGGCTAAAATTCGCGTCGATCGGCTACTTGTGCAACGCGAGCTTGTCGAAAGCCGGACGCGGGCGCAGGCGCTGATCATGGCGGGCAAGGTGTTTTCCGCCGAACGCAAGATCGCAAAAGCGGGCGAGAGTCTGGCCGATGATGCGCCGCTGGAGGTGCGCGGGCGCGATCATCCCTGGGTGTCGCGCGGCGGTATCAAGCTGGCGCACGGGCTCGCGCATTTCGGCTGGGACGTGACCGGAGCTGTCGCCATCGATGTCGGTAGTTCGACGGGCGGTTTTACCGATGTGCTGCTCACGAACGGCGCGGCGCGCGTTTATGCGGTGGATTCAGGGACGAATCAGCTCGCCTGGAAACTGCGACAGGATGCGCGCGTGATCGTCCATGAACAAACCAGCGCGCGTATCCTGACGGACGAGCATATTTCCGAACCCGTCGACATAATCGTTTGCGACGCCAGTTTTATATCGCTCGCCAAGGTGCTGGACACACCGCTGAGTTTCGCCGCACCCGCCGCCCGTCTCGTCGCGCTGATCAAGCCGCAATTCGAGGCGGGGCGCGAGGAAGTCGGCAAGGGCGGTGTCGTGCGCGACGCGGCTGTCCATGATCGCGTTTGCGCCGAAGTGCGTGGCTGGCTGGAAGGCATCGGCTGGCCTGTTGTGGGCATTGTGCAAAGTCCCGTTACGGGACCGCAGGGCAATATCGAATTTCTGATCGGCGCGGAACGCTTGGAAAGCACTGCCCGTTAAGGCTATCGAACTGTATCGAATCGCAAAACCGAGGAATCATGATGGTCGGCATTGCCACCAGGGGTCAGTTGCGGATGTCGCTGTTGCGCTGGGCGCTGGTGATCGTGCCGCTGGTCGTGCTGCTGGGTTTGCTGTCGGGTTATGTGGCGGGATCTGGCCAGACGGCATGGTACGGATCGCTGGCCAAGCCATTTTTCCAGCCGCCATCCTGGCTGTTCGGTGTAGTCTGGCCGATCCTTTATGTGCTGATCGGGCTGGCGCTGGCGATGGTGATCAATGCCCGCGGATCGCGTTGGCGCGGGCTGGCGATCAGCGCGTTTCTGGCGCAGCTTGTCCTCAATCTGCTCTGGTCGCCGCTGTTTTTCGGCATGAACCAGGTCAGCGCGGCGCTGCTGGCGATCCTGCTGATGCTGGCGCTGGCGGCGGTGACGACCTGGCTGTTCTGGCACGTGCGCAAGGCTGCGGCAATACTGATGCTGCCGTATCTGGCGTGGCTGGTCTTCGCGACAGCGTTGAATTTCGAGATCGACCGGATGAATCCCGACGCCGAAACCCTTGTCGTCGGCGAGACCAGTACCCAGATATAAACTGTGTTGCAGGCCTCATACGGCGGGAGAAGAATTATGCAGAGTGAAAACAAGCTGATCGACGATTTCGTCAAGATGGTGAACAGCGCGGCAGGCACGCTGGCCGGGGTCGGTCGCGAAGCCGAATCCTCGATGCGCGAAAAGGCGCGCGAATTCGTCGGCGGCATGGATTTCGTCAGCCGCGAGGAATTCGAAGCGGTGAAGGAAATGGCCGCCGCGGCGCGCGACGAAGCCGATGCGCTGAAAGCCCGTCTCGACGCACTGGAAGCCGGTGGCACCAGTCAGGCGGCGACAAGCACGGCGCGCAAAACTACCGGAAAAACAGGTGCTTCCAAAGACAGCTAGGTCCGGTTGTTCGTAGCCCCGTCCACAGTTTTGCGGTGTGTTCGCTTGCGTCCCGCCCTGAGATTCTTCATTTCGCGGCCATGCAGAACGAGCGGCGAACATCATGAATCTGGACGAGCTGACCGGAGGATCGCTGGCGGCATCGCCGCTCGATGTGCTCGAGGATTATTTCGTCGCGCATGACTGGCAGTCCGAGCGCAATGGCGACGAGGAAATCGTCACCGGAGTGAAGGGCAGCTGGACGCAATATGAGATACGCGCTTTGTGGCGGGCCGAGGACCGGGTCCTCCAGTTTCTGGCGCTGCCGGATATCCGCGTGCCCGACGAAAAGCGCGCGCTGGTCTATGAGACATTCGGCCTGATCAACGAGCAGCTCTGGCTGGGGCATTTCGAGATGTGGGCCGCATCCGGTATGGTGCTGTTCCGCCACGCCGCGCTGCTCGATCCGACCAGCGAGGCGGGACTGACGCTGGAGCAGGCGGAAACGCTGATCGAGACAGCGCTGGAGGAATGCGAGCGTTTCTACCCGGTGTTCCAGTTCGTGCTGTGGGGCGACAAGACCCCGCGCGAGGCGCTCGATGCGGCGCTGATCGATACCGTCGGCGAGGCATGAGCGCGCGCCCGGTCTGGCTGATCGGCTGCGGCAATATGGCCGGGGCCATGCTCGATGGCTGGCTGCTGGCGGGCGAGGCGCCGGACCGGTTCCATGTCATCGATCCGGGCGAACCGGAGCTTCCCGTCGGTGTGGTATATCACGAGAATCCGCCCGGAAACGGCTTCGGCGATGCTATCGTCCAGATGGGTTTCAAGCCGCATATGCTCGGCGATATCGGCCCGGGCCTTGCACCGGGAATCGGCGCGGACACGGTCGTGACCTCGATCATGGCCGGGGTCGAGATCGCGTCGCTGCGGCGGGCTTTCCCGGATGCCGGAGCGATTGTCCGGGTGATGCCCAATATGCCGGTGGGGCTGGGCAGGGGCGCGGTCGGCTTGGTCGCCGAAGATCCGGCGGGCGAACAGGCGAAGGCCGTGCGGGCGCTGCTCGATCCGCTCGGCCAGGTCGAAAGCCTCGATTCCGAAGACCAGCTCAATGCCGTCACCGTCCTGTCGGGCAGCGGGCCGGCCTTCCTGTTCCGCTTCATCGACGCGCTGGCGAAGGGCGGAGAGGCGATCGGGCTGGATGCGGCACAATCGCTGCGGCTGGCGATGGCGACAGTGGACGGTGCGGCGGGCCTCGCCGTCCAATCCGGGGACGATCCCGGCGCACTGGCCGAAAGAGTCGCCAGTCCCGGTGGGACGACGCGGGCGGGCCTCGATGTGCTGGATGCCGATCATGCGCTGCTTACGCTAATCGAAAAAACGCTGAAAACGGCAAAGGCCCGCGCCGAGGAAATGGCGGCCGAAGCACGTTAAGCTGTTTGGCGCCTCGCGTCCCGGTAGTCGCGTTGGGGTTCGCACAAAGCCACAAAGACACAAATATCCTCTTCTTTGCGGCTTTGTGTCTTTGTGTAAAAAGACTCTCTAGGCCCCGCGCTCCCGCCCCAGATCGGTCGCCCGCTCCCGCATATCCTGCGAAAGTATCTGCTCCAGCACCGCCCAGAACCCCCCGACCGCCCCCGGCCCCGCCGCATTATACGCTTCCATCATCTTGACGCGAAACGCCTCGAACAATCGCCCCTCCAATGCCACGCCTTCGTCGGTGAGCCGCAGCAATACCTGCCGCCGGTCCTGCCGCCCCGGTTCGCGTTTCAGCAGACCGCGTTCCTCAACTTCTCCCAGCACACGTCCCAGCGATTGTTTGGTAATATCCAGCAGCGCGATCAGATCGCCGACCGCCAGCCCCGGCTTGCGCGCGATGAAATAGAGCGCCCGCTGATGCGCGCGACCCAGCCCTTCGCGCGCCAGTTCGCCGTCGGCGCTGCCCATCAGCTCGGCATGGCCGAAAAACAGCAGTTCGATCCCGCGCCGTATCTCGGCCTCGCGCAGAAACAGCGGGGATGCTGGTGGTGGGTGGCTCGCCATGTTGACCCGTTTTGGCAGCGCGCCTAATCCGGCGCAACACTCTCGTTACGCATATTCAAAGGCAAATACCCGATGTCCGATATCCAGCCCTATGACGACCGCGACGGCAAAATCTGGTTCGATGGCGCGCTGATCGAATGGCGCGATGCCAATGTCCATATCCTGACCCATGCGATGCACTATGCCTCTTCAGTGTTCGAAGGCCAGCGCGCCTATGGCGGCGAGATATTCGAGCTGACCCGGCACAGCGAGCGGCTGCACAATTCCGCGAAAATCCTCGGCATGGACATGCCCTATAGCGTGGCGGAGATCGATGCGGCCTGCAAGGAAGTGCTGGCGGCGAACAGCCTGACCGACGCCTATGTCCGGCCTGTCGCCTGGCGCGGGCCGGAGCAGATGGGTGTTGCCGCGCAGAAAACCAAAACCCATGTTGCTATCGCCGCCTGGGAATGGGGCGATTATTTCAAGGACAAGCAGAAAGGCATCCGGCTCGACATCTCCCCCTGGCGCCGCCCCGCACCCTATACCGCACCCGTCCATGCCAAGGCAGCGGGGCTCTATATGATCTGCACTATGTCCAAACACGCGGCGGCGGACAGGGGTTTCGACGACGCACTGATGATGGACTGGCGCGGCCAGGTCGCCGAAGCGACCGGGGCCAATGCGTTTTTCGTGCAGGACGGCGCCTTGCATACGCCGACACCGGATTGTTTCCTCAATGGCATTACCCGGCAGACGGTAATCGGACTGGCGAAAAAGCGCGGCATCGAGGTGGTGGAGCGCGAAATCTGGCCCGAGGAACTCGAAGGCTTCGAACAATTCTTCCTGACCGGCAGCGCGGCCGAAGTGACGCCGGTGCGGTCTGCCGGCCCGTGGAATTTCGAAGTCGGCGACATGAC
>JBGTHW010000044.1:0-13531 GCA_041746035.1 Parasphingopyxis sp. | reverse complement strand
CGGCACTTATATGGAATCGACGCCGGTCACGATCATCGGGCCGACAACGGGACCGACGACCGGCGTCATAAAAGGCCCGCTGGAGATTTTCGGGGCAGGCTTGCAACCGGCGGGCTGGGGCGCGCTGATGGGATCGGCTGCGGAACAGTACACAAACCGATTGCTCGACCCGACGGAGATTTTCGGAGAAGGTCTGCTCGATGTGCGCAGCGCGCTGGCCGCAGCGTCCACAATGGAGGCGAAAACCGGTATCGCCAATAATTTCGCACGCGATTTGCTGGTGCTGGCCGGACCGTCGCCCTTCTGGTTCACGCGGATCGTCGATGACTGGCTGGCGGCCAGCCCTTCGCCCGATATTGTAGATCTGATCGCCGAAACCGGCCTGTCCAAACGGCAGCTGGAGCGGATCACGAAGCGTTATTATGGCTCGCCGCCCAAACAGCTGGCGCGTAAATTCCGCGCCCTGCGCGCCGCGTCCGCTTTGCTGCGCAACGAGACGAGCACAGAGGAATTGCTGGCGGACGGATTTTACGACCAGTCCCATCTGATCCGCGAACTCAAGCAGTTTACCGGCCTGACGCCTGGTCAGATGGCCGGAAACGCCGAAGACCGGACATCGCAGCTAAACCGGCAGGTCGCGACAGGCCGCAAGGGATTGAGCGGGGAAGTCGGCACGCTGATCTCCGATACCTGACAGGCGGATAGCTCCGCCGCACAATAATCTTGATTTTTCGGTCTTTTGCCTCCATTTCATAATCGGAACGAATCAATCCGATTAAGGGAGCCTCCATGCGCCTTTCCAGTATGACCGATTATGCCGTCGTCATGATGAGCGCCGCCGCGCGCCATTGCGGCGCTGCGCGCGTCAATGCGGCGGAACTGGCGGCGGAGACGGGCATTCCGGTACCGACCGCGCAGAAGCTGGCGAGCCTGCTGTCGAAAGCCGGCCTGATCCGGTCCTCGCGCGGCAGCGGCGGGGGCATACAGCTGGCCCGGCCCGCTGCGGCAATCAGCCTCGCCGACATCGTCGAGGCCGTGGAAGGCCCGATAGCGATGACGGCATGTGTCGAAAATGGCCGCCATGATTGCGGGCTGGAGGACAGCTGCGCCGTCAAACCGCATTGGGGCGCGGTGAACAGCGCCGTGCGCGGTGCGCTGACCGGCGTGACCCTCGCCAGCCTCTCACAGGAGGCACAAGCATAATGACCGACGATATGTCCGACACCGTCAAATTCCGGAACGAGGAGGCGCATGAAGCCGCCGAGAAAGCCTCGACCTATGAATTCGGCTTTTCTTCCGACATCGAGCAGGAATTCGCGCCCAAGGGGCTGAACGAGGACACTGTTCGCTTTATTTCGGCGAAGAAGAAAGAGCCGCAATGGATGCTGGAGTGGCGGCTGAAATCCTATCGTCGCTGGCTGGAAATGGAATCGCCGGACTGGGCGAAGCTGAATATCCCGCCCATCGATTATCAGGATGCGTTTTACTATGCCGAGCCCAAGGCCAAGGAAAAGCTCGGCAGCCTGGATGAGGTCGATCCCGAAATCCTGAGGGTTTATGAGAAGCTCGGCATTCCGATCGAGGAGCAGAAGGTGCTCGCCGGGGTCGAGGGCGCGCGCAAGGTGGCCGTCGATGCGGTGTTCGACAGCGTCAGCGTGGCGACGACATTCCGGGAGGAACTGTCCAAAGCCGGTGTCATCTTCCTGTCGATTTCCGAGGCACTGCAAAAGCATCCTGAGCTCGTTAAAAAATGGATCGGCAAGGTCGTGCCGCGCGGCGATAACTATTTCGCGGCGCTCAACGGCGCGGTCTTCAGCGATGGCACGTTCGTTTACATCCCCGAAGGTGTCCGCTGCCCGATGGAGCTTTCCACCTATTTCCGCATCAATGCCGAAAATACCGGCCAGTTCGAGCGCACCCTGATTATCGCCGAAAAAGGCAGCTATGTCAGCTATCTCGAAGGCTGCACCGCGCCGATGCGCGACGAGAACCAGCTTCATGCGGCGGTTGTCGAGCTGGTGACGATGGACGATGCCGAGATTAAATATTCCACCGTCCAGAACTGGTATCCGGGGGACAAGGACGGCAAGGGCGGCATTTATAATTTCGTCACCAAGCGCGGGCTCTGCCAGGGCAAGAATTCCAAAATCTCCTGGACGCAGGTCGAAACCGGCAGCGCGATCACCTGGAAATACCCAAGCTGCGTACTCAACGGCGAAAACAGCGTCGGCGAATTCTACTCGGTCGCGCTCACAAACAATTACCAGCAGGCCGATACCGGCACCAAGATGATCCATAATGGCAAGAACACGCGATCGACGATCATCTCGAAAGGCATCAGCGCGGGCAAGAGCGACAACACCTATCGCGGGCTGGTGCGTGTCGCGCCGAATGCGGAAGGCGTGCGGAATTTCACGCAATGCGATTCATTGCTGCTTGGCGATCAATGCGGCGCGCATACCGTGCCCTATATCGAGGTGAAGAGCCCGAGCGCCCAGATCGAGCATGAGGCGACCATCAGCAAAATCTCCGACGACCAGATGTTCTATGCGATGCAGCGCGGGCTGGACGAGGAAGAGGCGGTGGCGCTGATCGTCAATGGCTTTGCCAAGGACGTGATGAAGCAACTGCCGATGGAGTTTGCGGTCGAGGCGCAGAAATTGCTGGCGATTTCGCTGGAAGGGAGTGTGGGATGACGAAGCCTGTTTTTCTTCGTGGCTTTGTGTCTTTGTGTGAAAGAAAATGGATTCACACGAAGACACAAAGCCGGGAAGGCAGAGTTTCGGGTTATTCTGGAGTGAGATAGTATGATGTTGCGTTTTGTATCTGTTGCCGCTTGCGCGGCCCTTTTGACGGCCAGCCCTGTGTTCGCCCAGTCGGCGGACGAACAGGATGGCGAACTCGATCTGGAATCCGTCGATTCGCTGCTCGGTGGCCAGACCGTTACCGGCGGCGAGGACGATGCTGGCGATGACGCGGTGCCGGAGGACGGCAACAATGCCGGGAATGTCGAAGATGAACCCGAACTTTCCGATCTCGACCGCGCGTTTTTCGATTATTCAAACTGCGCGTCCGAGGCGGCGGCGGAGATGGAGGAGGCCGGGATGGACATCGATGTTATCGGCCAGGAAGCCCTGCTGCGCTGCGCCGGGCAGCGGGCGGCTTATACCAATGCCTTCTATTTCAGCCTGCTGCCGCGCTATCCCGACACGCCCGAAGCCGATGTGCGCGCCGTGGCTGACGGGCTGGTGAGGCAGTCCGACACCGCACTCGCTAGCGAAATCGTACGCGAAGTGACGCCGACGCGGAATGCGCGTCCGGCTGAACCCGCCGAATAGCAACAGGAAGAAACCGAACCCGATGCTTAAAATAGACAATCTCCATGCCGAAGTCGGCGGAACCGAAATCCTCAAGGGGCTTTCGCTCGAAATCGGCGCGGGCGAAATCCATGCGATTATGGGGCCGAACGGCGCGGGGAAATCGACGCTGGCCTATGTGCTGGGCGGGCGCGAGGGCTATGAGGTCACCGGGGGTTCGGTGACCTATACCGCACCCGATCGTGCTGAGCCTGTCGAAACACCGCCTTCCTCTTCGGCGCCGGAAGAAAGAAAGCACAGCCCTTCGACAAGCTCAGGGCGAACGGTTGATTTGCTCTCGCTCGACCCGCATGAGCGGGCGGCGGCGGGCCTGTTTCTCGGTTTCCAGTATCCGGTCGAGATACCCGGCGTCTCCAACATCCATTTTCTGCGCGCGGCGATGAACGCGCAGCTGACAGCGCGCGGCGAGGACGAGCTGTCGGCGGGCGATTTTCTGAAACGCGCGCGCGAAACCGCGGCAGAGCTTAAAATGGATGCCGAAATGCTGAAGCGCGCCGTCAATGTCGGCTTTTCCGGCGGCGAGAAGAAACGCAACGAGATGGTGCAAATGGGGATTATCGACCCCAAACTCGCGATCCTCGACGAGACCGACAGCGGCCTCGATATCGATGCGCTGCGCACCGTCGGCGAAGGCATCAACACGATTATGCGCAAGCCGGACAAGGCGGTGCTGCTGATCACCCATTATCAGCGGCTGCTGGAAGTGGTGAAGCCCGATTATGTCCATGTGCTGGCCGATGGGCGGATTGTGAAGACCGGCGGGCCGGACCTCGCCGTGACGCTCGAAGAAGAAGGCTATGAAGCCATCGCGGAGGCGGCATGAGCGATCAGGCCACCCTCGCAGACCATCGCGCGCATTTCCTTGCAACCAGCACCGTGTCGATGCCCCTGGCCGGACTGATCGTCTGGTCGGCCATTGGCATCGTAGCCCTGTTTGTCGCGCCCGCGATAGTCGGCTGGATGGCGATCTATGCGATGGCGGCGATCCTGCCGCTGGCGTTCCTTCTCGATAAGGCGAGGGGTCGCGCGCTGTTTGTGAAGGACGATAATCCGGTTTCGCCGCTGTTCTTCCATTCGATCATCGGCATCGGCCTGATGTTTCCGCTGGTTATTGCCGCAGGGGCAGCGGCCAGCGATCCGAACATCGTCGTGTTGGGCGTCGCCATCCTCGCCGGAGTTATCTGGATACAATATGGCTGGGGTGCCGACGATCCGGTCGGGCTGCGTCATGCGATTGTGCGGGCGGCGGGCTGTTACCTCGCCTTCTGGTTCGTGCCCGATCCTTACAAGGCCACCGCCATTTGCTGCGTCGTGGCGCTCTGTTATGTCTATTCGCTCGTTGCGATGAAAAAGCCGGGGCCGGCATGACCGAACTCGCCCTTCCCACACGCCGCGACGAGGCATGGCGCTATGGCGATCTCGATGCGCTGGAAAGCGTCTGGCCGGATATTGCCGGGCAGCGCGAGGAGATTGTTGTCGCCGCTGGCGAGAGCGAAGCAAGGCAGATCGTGCTGGAGGCGGGCGAGCCGAATGTCGCGGTGAGAACGCTGCATGTTCGGGTGGCGGAGGGCGCGCGGTTCGATTTGCACTGTCTCGCTATCGATGCCGACTATGGCCGCATCGCGATCGAGGTCGAGCTGGCCGAGGGGGCGCATTTCGAGCTGGGCGGGGCGATCCTCGGCTCGGGCGAACAGACGCTGGAAATCGTCAGCGATGTCCGGCACACCGAACCGGGTGGGACCAGCAACCAAGTGGTGCGCAGTGTGCTCGGTGGCAAGGCGACCGGCAGCTTCCTCGGCAAGGTCGGCGTGGCGCGCGATGCGCAGAAGGTCGATGCGGCGCAATCGGTGAAGGCGCTGCTGCTCGACCGCAAGGCGACAGCCAATGCCAAGCCGGAGCTTGAGATATTCGCCGACGATGTCAAATGCGCGCACGGCGCGACGGTCGGCGAACTCGACAAGGCGGCGCTGTTCTACATGGCCTCGCGCGGCATTCCTCCTAAGGAAGCGAGGCAGCTAATGCTACGCGCCTTCATCGCCGATGCGTTCGTCAATGTTGCAGGCGATGCTGCGCGGGAAGATATTGAAAACAAAGCGCTTGCAGCGCTGGAGGCGATGGCGTGAGTAATACGACAGCATCTCCCCTCCCACTTGTGGGAGGCGCCGGGGGTAGGCCTAGTCGTCTGCAACCGGATTGCTCCTCTCAGGCCGATACCCCCACCCCTAGCTCCTCCCGCAAGCGGGAGAGGGACTGGCGCGCCGATTTCCCCGGCATTCCCGATGGCTGGCACTATCTCGATACCGCCGCCACCGCACAGAAACCCCAAGCCGTGATCGATGCGCTGACCTCAGCCTATGGCGAGAAATATGCGACTGTGCATCGCGGCGTTTATGCGCGCTCCTCTGACATGACACTGGCCTATGAAGCGGTGCGGCGTCGCGTGGCGGACTTTATCGGCGGGGCGGAGAACGAGATCGTTTTCACGCGCGGCGCGACGGAGGCGATCAATCTGGTCGCCAATAGCTGGGGCAATGCGAATATCGGCGAGGGTGATCGCATCATGCTGTCGCAACTGGAACATCATTCCAATATCGTGCCGTGGCAGATGCTGGCCGAGCGCACCGGCGCGCGGATCGATGTCTGCCCGCTGACTGACGACGGCCTGATCGATCTCGACTGGCTGGAAGCCAATCTTACAGAACGGCATAAGCTCGTCGCGCTGTGTCATGTTTCCAACGTGCTCGGCTCCATTCTTGGCGCTAAGCGCGCGGCGAAGGCGGCGCACTCTGTCGGCGCGAAGCTGCTGCTCGATGGCTGTCAGGCCGCGCCCCGCATGCGGCTTAACATGGCGGAGCTGGGCTGCGATTTTTATGTGTTCTCGGCGCACAAGGTGTATGGCCCGACCGGCATCGGCGTGCTGTGGGCGCGCGGCGAAATTCTAGAGGCCATGCCCCCCTGGGAAGGCGGCGGCTCGATGATCGACAGGGTGAGTTTCGAGGGCACGACCTACGCCCCGCCGCCGCAGCGGTTCGAGGCGGGGACACCGCATATCGCCGGGGCGCTCGGACTTCACGCAGCCATCGATTATGTTGCCGATATCGGGCCGGAAACAACGTTCGCGCATGAGAGCGGCCTTGTCGCGGAAGCCCGCGAGGCGTTAACCCAGCTCAATTCGGTGCGCCTGTTCGGGCCGGAAAAAAGCGCCGGAATCCTCAGCTTCCTCGTCGAAGGGGTTCATCCGCACGATACCGCCACCATATTGGATGAAGAGGGCGTCGCCATCCGCGCCGGCCATCATTGCGCCCAGCCGCTGATGCGCGCGCTGGGTGTCGAGGCGACGGCGCGGGCCAGCTTCGGGGTGTATAATAATAGCGACGATGTCGCCGCCCTTGTGCGCGGCATAGAAAGAGTAACGAGGATTTTCGGATGAATCAGGAACGTAAAATCGAAAGCGAAGAGGTCGAGACGGTCGACAAGCCCGCCAGGGCGCGCGTCGCCGCGCCCTCGCCCTTCGAACAGGAAAATGCGCGCGAAACGATGGAGCGCAAGAAAGATTATCTCGAAGGCTTCCTTGCTCAGCAACCGATGCCCGACCCCGATGCAAAGCCATCGGAGACCAGCGGCGATCTGCGCGACGATATCATCGCGGCGCTGAAGGAAATCTACGATCCCGAGATTCCGGTTAATATATACGATCTCGGGCTTATTTACGGCGTCGAGGTCAGCGAAAATGCCGAGGCGACGGTGATGATGACGCTCACCACGCCGCACTGCCCGGTCGCCGAATCCATGCCCGGAGAGGTGGAGCTGCGTGTCGGCGCGGTTCCTGGTGTCGGCCATACCGAAGTGAACCTGATCTGGGATCCGCCCTGGAGCCCGGAGAAGATGACCGACGAAGCACGACTAGAATTGGGGATGCTCTAATGGCCACGAAAATCCGCGAAATACCCGCCGCGCTCACCCTCACCGATACTGCTCACGCGCGTATCGCCGCCTTGATGGCGCGCGCGCCGGTGGCTGCCATCGGCGTCAAGCTCTCGACACCGCAGCGCGGCTGTTCGGGACTCGCTTACTCGGTCGATTATGTCACCGACCCCGACCCGATGGACGAGAAGATCGTAACGCCGGGCGGCGATTTTTATGTCGACGCGGGATCGGTGCTGTATCTCATCGGCTCGGTGATGGATTGGCAAGAAGACGATTTCGCCGCCGGTTTCGTGTTCGACAATCCCAACGCCAAAGGCGCGTGCGGCTGCGGCGAGAGTTTTACGGTGTGATCAGAAACCAAGCGTGAAGCGCACCGCCGCGCCGATATCGTCGGGTACCGAATCGAAATTGCCCGGATCGCGGCGATAAAAGAGGTTGCCGGTCAGAAAGCCTCCGCCAAACGGTGTCGAATAGGCGGTTTCGAGATCGATCTGGCGACCGCTCGGCGCGAGATTGAAGAAACTGTCGCCATAGCTCGTGCCGAGCGTCGCATAATCGTAACCGGTGGGGAGACTGAGATTCAGCCCGCCGGAATACACACGCAGCGGCTGGGCCACCCGAAATGACAACCAGTCGTCGACCGTCATAACGCCACTCTTCGAAATATCCGCCGATGCCGCGAAACTGCGCACCTCGCCACCTTGCAGGGTCGCGTTCGCGCCATTGGCGAAGGTCCAGCCATGCCGGAAGTCTGCGGCGAAACGCCAGCCATTGTCGGTACCATAGCCGACACCGCTATCCAGGAAGAGGCTCCGCGCACCGCCGTTGCCGCCGAGCGCATTCGAGAAGCGCGCGCCGAGGAAAGTCCGGGTTTCGGAGAGGGTGGAGACGCCGGCATCGAAACGCAACCCGCCCCACTCATGGTTGAGCGCGAAACCCGCCGCCGCATAATCGCTCCGCCGATACTGCTCGTCGATTAGCGAACGATCCAGGTCTTCGCGCGAGAGGCTGTCGCCGGTTTCGCCGAAAACCGTGACGCCCATGTCGCCAAAGCGGCGATGAAGGGCAAAACTTGTCTCCGGGCGCGTCGCGAAACCCGACTGGCCCGCCGCATCGCGCGCGACGAGGAACGCCGGGCGTTCGCGGCCATTGAGCCGTGCACCGACGCTCTCACCGCTCTGCGAAAAGGCGAAGGCGGCGGTGGTATTGGGGTCGATACGTCCGGCGACCATGCCCGCGGCAACCCGTGCGCGTTCGGCGTCTTCGCCGCGCAGCGAAAGGCGCGAAAATCCCGTCTGGCTGGTCGAGGCGTCGATGGTGAAGGCGAGTATGGCGTTGCTCCCCGCCGCCGTCGCAAAGCTCCCGCCTCGCCGGCTATCGAGCGCATTCGCCAGTGCGCGCGGTGCAGGGGTGCGCTGGACGGTCGCGGCGAGATCGACGGCGAAGGCGCGGTCGAATCCGTCGAGGATCACGGCACCGGTGCCCGTCTGTCGCGCATCGCCCATCGGTGCGGAAAGAGTGGCGTTGATGCCCGCAAAGCTGATCGGTGCGCTGGTACCCGCGAGGGTCGATTGCCCCTGCGGCTGAAAGGCTTCGGCCAGATCGAGAATGCCATGTCCGAACACCGCATCGGTCCCTGCGGCTCCGGCGTCGCGGGCCGAGGCATAGAGCAGGTCGATAATCTGTCGTCCGGTAAGATTGGGAAAGGCCTGGGCGAGCAGCGCTACCGCGCCCGCAATCTGCGGCGTCGAAAAAGATGTGCCGCTGAACAGGAAGGCCGCGCCGGTATTGTCGAAACTGCGCACCCGGTTGCCGAGCGCGGCGAGATAGAATTCGCGGCCATTTCCCGCCCGATTGGAAAACTCGCTCAGCGTATCGTCGAGATTCACCGAACCGGCGATGATGACCTGGCCTCGTGCACTGGCATCGAAGGCGATATTGGCAAGCGGATCGGGATTGGCTTCGCTGTCGTTGCCTGCCGCGATCACCACCACGATCCCGGCATTGGCGGCGCGCGCGACGGCGTCGCGCATCGCCTGTGTCGGCGGCGAACCGCCGAGCGAGATATTGATGACCCGGGCATTGGCCTGCGTCGCGGCATCGATCGCACGCGCGATATTGATCGTCGGGTGCGAACAGGTCTCGTCCGGATCGGCGTTTTCGCAGGAACCCGGTTCGTCGGTACGCAGCGCGAGAATTGTGGAATCGAAGGCGATGCCGACGATGCCGCTATTATTGCGGGCGGCCCCGATGATCGCGCTGACCGCCGTGCCATGGCCACCAATATCCTGGATGGTACGGTTGCTATCCAGATCGCGCGAGGCCGGGCTGATTCGTCCTGCGAATTCGGGGCTGGTCTGATCGATGCCGCTATCGACGACGGCGACGGTTACGCCGCTGCCGGTCGCGCCGTTCTCGTAGGCGGTGATCGCATTGGCATGGCCGATACCCTGCGAGCGCGTGAACTCCGCTGTATCGAAACCGGTGTCCGGCGGCGGCGGGGGAGGCGGCAGGGGTGTCGGGGGCGGTGGCGGTGTCACCGGCGGCGGGGCAATGGGAGGCGGACGGGTGCCACCACCCCCGCCGCCTCCGCAGGCGGCGACAAGCAGGCACAGCGGCAGGCCGCTGGCGAGAAATAGCTTGGTTCTGTTCTGCATCGTGATTCGCCCTGTTTTCCTTTCTTTTCTGAACTCTGCACGGTTTATCGGTGCTTAACGGAATTTGGCCTTTACGTCAGGGTTGCACAGCCCCTACGTCCTTGCCCGTCATGCCGCCCGCATTCTCCCATATTTCGACCTGGATTTTCGATCTGGATAATACGCTCTATCCATCGAGCGCGCGCCTGTTCGACCGGATCGACCTGAAGATGGGAGAATTTATCGCGCGCCTTCTCGATATCGATCCTGGCGAAGCCAGGCGCATTCAGAAAGAATATTTTCACACGCACGGCACGACGCTGTCCGGTCTGATGCAGGCGCACGGCACCGATCCGCACGAGTTTCTGGAGTTCGTCCACGATATCGATCTGTCGCCGGTGGTCGAGGATGCGGTGCTGGTGCGGGCGGTTGCGGCGCTGCCGGGGCGCAAGCTGGTCTTCACCAATGGCGATGCCTCGTATGCTCTGCGGGTGCTGGAGCGGCTGGGGTTGAGCAAGAGCTTTGAAAAGATTCACGACATTCATGCGTGCAATTATATTCCGAAGCCACAGCCGGAAAGTTACAGCGCGATGTGCAAGGCGCTCGATATCGATCCAGAACGTGCGCTGTTTGTCGAGGATATGGCCCGCAATCTGCGCCCGGCCAAGGCGCTTGGCATGACCACCGTCTGGGTTAATAACGGATCGGAACACGGTTCGCACGAAGCGGATGCAAGCTATGTCGATTATGAAATAGAAGCAGTTACACCATGGCTCTCGGAACTGATTGAAGGAAAATAATAATGAGGCTGAAGAAAACCATCGAAGAGGGCTGGGTCAAACGCGAAAGCATCGGGCCGGATAATGGCGGCGAGTTACGCGAAGCTGTCGAAACGGCGCTGGACCTGCTGGATTCCGGCGCAGCGCGGGTCGCGGAAAAGCACGAAGGCGAGTGGCTTGTCCATGAATGGTTGAAGAAAGTCGTGCTGCTCTCCTTTCGCCTGAATAAAATGCAGCTAATCGAAGGATCGCATGGCGGCGGGCACTGGTGGGACAAGGTGCCCTCCAAATTCGCCGACTGGGACGAGGCGCGGTTTCGCGAAGCCGATTTCCGCGCGGTGCCGGGTTCGATCGTTCGTCATGGTGCCTATATCGCGCCGGGCGCGGTGCTGATGCCGAGTTTTGTGAATATAGGGGCTTATGTCGGCGAAGGCACGATGGTCGATGGCTGGGCGACGGTGGGCAGCTGCGCGCAAATCGGTAAAAATGTTCATATTTCCGGTGGTGCGGGTATCGGCGGCGTGCTGGAGCCGTTGCAGGCCAGGCCGACGATCATCGAGGATAACTGCTTTATCGGCGCGCGCTCCGAAGTGGCCGAAGGTGTTATTGTCGAGGAAGGGTCGGTGTTGGCGATGGGCGTCTATCTCTCGGCTTCCACGAAGATAATCGACCGCTTTACCGGCGAGACATTCCAGGGTCGCGTGCCCGCCTATTCGGTGGTGGTGCCGGGATCGACGCCTAACCGCAACACTGTCGACGGCGCACTCGCGCCGAGCCTTTATTGCGCGGTAATCGTCAAGCGTGTCGACGAGCAGACGCGAGCCAAGACCAGCATCAACGAATTGCTGCGGGATTGAGGCGGGCCGGTGGCCGATGCGCTCTTCGTTCCGCCGCATCCGCCGCGCCCGTCCGGCCCGGCACCTTTCTGGGCAGGGCTGTTCGGCGAACGGGCGCGCAATGCTGTCTATGGCTGGTCGCAGCAGGCGTTCGAAAAGCCGCATATCCGCCGCCGCGTGCTCGGCTGGACGGTCCATATCCCGCTGACGCCGGATTCGATCCAGCGGGTGATGCTCGACAATGCCGAAAATTATCCCAAGCCCGATATCGTCAAGCGCCTGATCGCGCCGATGATCGGGCGCGGTCTCTTGAGCAGCGATGGCGATCTGTGGCGCAGACAGCGGCGGATCGTCGCCGCGACTTTTGCGCCGCCCTCGGTCGATGCGCAGATTCCCGCCTTTGCCGCCGCAGCGCAGGAGCACGCTGAAAACTGGGTTGATGGCGCGGTGCGCGACATGGCCGCCGAGGCGACCGCAACGACGATGACGATCATCGCCGATACGCTGTTCGGCGGCGATGCGCGGCTCAAGACGCACGCGATGCGGGGCCATATCGAGGCGGCGCTGGATGCCGGGAGTGCGATGCGCCTGCCCGCCTTGCTCGGCCTCCCCGCCATTGGCTGGAACCATACGATCCGCGCGGGACAGCGCGGCCAGCGGGCGATGCGACGGACGCTGGCGTTGCTCGTCGACGAGCGGCTGGCGAAAGGCGGCGACGATTTCCTCGCCATAATGATCGCCGATCTCAGCGAACAATTCGGCGAGGCCGAGGCGCGGACGCTGGCCATCGACAATGCCGCGACCTTCTATCTGGCCGGGCACGAGACGACCGCCAATCTGCTGACCTGGGCGCTGTTTCTGCTGGCCGCACAGCCGGACGTGCAGGAGCGGCTGGCCGGGGAGGCGCGGGCGGCTTTGGCGGGCAACGGCAACACCGCCGACATCGTCTCCGCACTGCCGGAGATGCGCGCAGTGCTCGACGAAACGCTGCGGCTCTACCCCTCCGTGCCGCGCTTCGACCGGCAGGCGGCGGGACCGGACACTCTGGCGGGTCATAATGTCGAGGCGGGCGATATAATCTCGATCTGGCCCTGGGTGCTGCACCGGCACACGACGCTCTGGGACGATCCCGACGCTTTCGATCCCGCACGGTTCGCCACAGACACCGGCCCCACCCGCCACCGCTTCCAATATATCCCTTTCGGCGCCGGCCCCCGCACCTGCGTCGGCGCGCGCTTTGCCATCACCGAAGCGCTGGTCGTTCTGGCGCACTGGCTGGCCGAATGGCGATTCGCACCCGTGCAAGGCCACACGGTTCGCCCGACCGGAACGATCACGCTCAGACCGGAGGGCGGGTTGCCGCTGATGGTGGAAAGGCTTTCGGAATCGTCAATCGTTGATCGTCTGGAGTAGCATCGTCTAGCAGTTGACGAGATGCTCTATTCGTCGTTAGCAGAAGCATGCTTTCTTTTGCCACGGAATTTCCAGTCCGAGACACGAGTACTGAGAGTTTTATCTCAGCCGTGCTGACTTGGATTGAAGGTTCCCCGCATTTCAATGTTGCAGCATCTGACCTGCCCGAATTAGGGGCGGAAGGCCGATCAAAGTTTGAGACAGACCGGGAAACACTTGAGTCAATGTTGTCCAAAAATGCGGTAGGGGAAGTGGCAGCTTTCAAACACACGGCTACCGATGGTAACCTAGAATGGACTACTACAGTATCATATTCGCGGAATGAAGTTGATAGTTGGGTAGGCATAAGAACGTCGAGAGAGGCGAATCAGCCTCAGCTATCGCTTCCACCCGCAAAAAACCAATCATTGTTAGAACGCTTATCTTAGAGTCTGACTCGAAATTATCCTGTTTGATATCATGATTTTGCGATGCGTCTGGCGAGGAGTTGGACGGATGCCATGAAGAGCCATGCGGTTGCCGAGGCAATGGAGTGTTCGAAGTCCTTGGCAAGGCGTCGGTTG
>JBGTHW010000043.1:0-16969 GCA_041746035.1 Parasphingopyxis sp. | reverse complement strand
TCCGACGATGGGGTAAATTAATGATACGAATTCTTTTTGTTCCCGGCCTTGCCATTTTTATCGCTGCCTGCACGGCCAATCAGGAGGCCTCGGAAGGCGATATCGCAGAACCCGCGAGTTCCGAGATTTCCAATTCGGAGGGATCGACCGCGCCACCGCCCACCGAATCCACCGACACCGCTTTCGCCATGTCCATGCCCGAAGCGGTTCGCGGGATGTGGCGCGAAGACGATCTCGGTCGTGCGCCGACAGCGGAGGACTGCAACCAGACCTCGACCAGCAACCGGAATTTCGGCAAGGTGCTTACGGTTCGGGCGGACGGCTACAGCCTGTTCGAAACAGGCGGGCGGATCATCGAGGTGCACAACCGCACCGACACCATGATCGACGCGACTTTCGACACCACCTATGCCGATACGCCGACACGGGCGCGCAAGGATGTCGCGCTCCAGCCGGATGGAACGCTCGCGGTCAATGACGACGATGGCGATGGAATAATGTCCGTAACGCAATATCGCCGCTGCCCCGGTCAGTAGAAATGCCGGGTCGGGATCGTCGAAACAGACAGTCGGCATCGCCCTGCTTCAACCAATACGGATTGTTCCGCGCCAGCCTTGCCCGTCATCTTGAACCTGACTAGCTTCGCTGGTCTCGGCTCAGGATTCATTCGCGCGGACTGTCTGCTGGATTTCAGGCGAAAATTTGCCCGTTGAAACCACAGCCCATCTGTGGCATATCACACTGTGATATTACGGAGACAAGCCATGAACATGCATGTCGGCAAATGGGGCCGGAGTCTCGCCGTGCGGCTGCCCAAGCGGCTGGTCGAGAAGTTTGGCATCAGGGACGGCGATACAATCGATGATGCAATTATGGAGCGGGTTTACGAGGAAATGCGCGAGGAGCGTCGTCAGGAAGCGCTGAAAAAAATCGCCGAGACGAAATGGAAACTTCCCAAGGATTACAAATTCGACCGGGAAGAAGCGAACGCCCGTTGAACCGGCCATTCGCGATCGATTCGAATGTCGCGATCTACGCCTTCTCGGAGGATAGTCGATCCGCCCCGGCGCGTGCCTTGCTTGAATCCGGTCCCCGGATAAGCGTCCAGCTCCTCAATGAGTTCGCGAATGTCAGTCGCCGCAAGGCGCGGCGTAGTTGGGACGATATCACGGATGCCTTGACGCTGATCGAGAGTGTGGCCGAATCCATACGACCGCTTGACCTTGATGTTAACATGCTGGCGAGGGAGTTGATTCTGCGGTATAACCTCTCTTTCTACGATTGCCTGATTGTCGCTGCGGCACTTCTGGATCGCTGCGAAACGCTCTATAGCGAAGACATGCAACACGGTCTCGTCATCGACAATCGCCTAACCATCCTAAACCCCTTCACGGAAATCGCATGACCCAGCAATTCGATATCACCGACGAACAACGCCAGATCCAGGAGATGGCGCGGAAATTCACCGCCGACGAAATCACGCCGTACGCCGCGGAATGGGACGAGAAGCATATTTTTCCGCGCGATGTCGTTTCCAAGGCGGCGGAGCTTGGTTTCGGATCGATTTATGTGTCCGAGGAATCGGGCGGCATCGGGCTGGGGCGGCTGGAGGCAGCGCTGATCATGGAGGCGATGGCCTATGGCTGTCCGTCGACCAGCGCCTTTATCTCGATCCATAATATGGCGAGCTGGATGATCGACCGGTTCGGCTCGGACGCGGTGAAGGAGAAATATCTACCCAGCCTCGTCACCTGCGAGCAGGTGGCCAGCTATTGCCTGACGGAGCCGGGCAGCGGGTCGGACGCAGCGGCGCTCAAAACGAAAGCGGTCAAGGATGGCGATCATTATGTTGTCAGCGGCTCCAAGGCGTTCATTTCGGGCGCCGGCGAGAACGGCGTGTATGTCACGATGGTTCGCACGGGCGAGGACGGGCCGAAGGGCATCAGTTGCCTGGTGCTCGACAAGGAAATGGAAGGCGTCAGCTTCGGTGCGCTGGAGAAGAAACTCGGCTGGCATTCGCAGCCGACGGCGCAGGTGAATTTCGATGGTGTCCGCGTGCCAGTCGAAAACCGTGTCGGCGCGGAGGGCGAGGGCTTTCGCATTGCGATGATGGGGCTCGATGGCGGACGTCTCAATATCGGTGCCTGTTCGCTCGGCGGTGCGCAGAGGTGCCTCGATGAGGCGGTGAATTACACCAAAGAGCGCAAGCAATTCGGCCAGGCGATTGCCGATTTTCAGAACACGCGATTCATGCTCGCCGACATGGAAACCGATCTTCAGGCGTCGCGGCAACTGCTTTATACAGCGGCTGCAAAAGTCACGGCAAACGCCCCGGATAAAACGCGTTTTGCCGCAATGGCCAAGCTGCTGGCAACCGATAACGGCAGCAAGATCGTCAATGATGCGCTGCAATTGTTCGGCGGATACGGCTATTTGCAGGATTATCCGATCGAGCGTTTCTGGCGCGATCTTCGTGTGCATTCTATACTGGAAGGCACGAACCAGATCATGCGGATGATTGTCGCGCGGGATATGTTGCGGCAATAATTTGGCACCACGTCATGCCGAACTTGTTTCGGCATCCATTTCCGACCCCGTGACTGCGTTTCGGGTACCATTGCGACGTTTTGGTTTTGCCGGGTTCCAAAGCACCGCATCAACGGATAATCGGGTTCTCGACCGAACCATGGGTGCTGAAACAAGTTCAGCATGACGATTGAGAATTTGGAGAAGCAATGACCTACAAAACCATCCTCACGGAAAAGCGGGACGCTGTCACGCTGATTACCCTCAACCGGCCCGATTCACTCAATGCCCTCAACAGCGAAGTGCTCGACGAACTCATCGATGTCTTCGCGGCGTTCCAGGCCGACGACGGCCAGCGATGCGCGGTCCTCACCGGGTCCGGCGACAAAGCGTTCGCGGCGGGGGCGGATATCAAGGAGATGCGCGACAAGGCGGCGGCGGATTTCTATCTGGAGGACTTCTTTTCCAAATGGACGAGCGATATCGTCAAAACAACGCGCAAGCCTTGGATTGCTGCGGTGAACGGGTTTGCGCTCGGTGGCGGGTGCGAGCTGGCGATGATGGCGGATTTCATCATCGCGTCGGATAAGGCGAAATTTGGCCAGCCCGAGATCAATCTGGGTGTGGCTCCCGGCATGGGCGGATCGCAGCGGCTGACGCGCGCGATCGGCAAGGCGAAATCGATGGAAATGTGCCTGACCGGGCGGATGATGGATGCGGAGGAGGCAGAGCGCTCCGGCCTCGTCGCCCGCGTCGTGGCGCATGATGATCTGGTCGAGGAGGCTGTGAAAACCGCCGGAAAAATCGCTTCGCAAGCGCCGATGGCGGTGCAGGTGAACAAGGAAATGGTGAATGCAGCGTTCGAGATGACGCTCGATCAGGGTCTGATCCATGAACGCCGTCTGTTCCAGATATTGACGGCGAGCGAGGATAAGGCCGAAGGTATGAGCGCGTTTATCGACAAGCGCGAGGCGAACTGGAAGGGGCGATAAGTGACTAGAATGAATTCAAGCGCCGCGTGGGTTCTGCTTGTCAGAGAAAATCAGAAACTGGGGCTGGATGAACCTTCGTCATCCCGTCCAACCAAAAACGCGCCGGATGATCGTTGCAACTCACGTGAACATTGGTTTGGAGTAGTTGACTCCATGTCTGCGGATACGAGCCGATCACTGGCATATTTGCGCGCTTACAAAAATATTTCTGGCGAAATGCCGATTTTCGCTGAAGGAATTTTGTTAGATCGCGGACGCATGCCTTTAGATAAGTCCGTTATGCATCGATTATGTCGCGACGAGTTTGTGATCTTTGATGACACTCAAAAGAAAGCGAAATTCATCCTTACATCAAAAGGCGAAGATTGGATTGCGGAATGACTACAATAGCTTTTATCGGACTAGGCCATATGGGATCGGGCATGGCCGCGAACCTTGCCAAAGCCGGACACGATGTCGCGGCCTTCGATATTTCCGAAGCCGCGCTGGATGCCGCGAAATCGAATGGCTGCCGTATCGCGGCGTCCGGGGCCGAAGCCGTGAAAGGCGCGGAAGCCGTTGTCACCATGCTGCCCGCTGGCAAGCATGTCCGCGCGGTCTATGTCGACGATGTGTTCGACAATGCCGAACCCGGCACACTGCTGCTCGATTGCTCGACCATCGATGTCGCGACCGCGCGCGATGTGACCGAGGCGGCGACGGCCAAGGGCTTTGCGATGGTCGATGCGCCGGTGTCCGGAGGCATAGCCGCTGCCAATGGCGGGACGCTGACCTTCATGGTTGGCGGCACGGAGCAAGCGTTCGAGCGCGCCAGACCAATCCTCGAACAGATGGGCAAAGCGGTCATCCATGCCGGCGATGCAGGCGCGGGGCAGGCGGCGAAAATCTGTAACAATATGCTGCTCGGTGCGACAATGATTGCGACCTGCGAGACATTTACGCTCGCGCAGCATCTCGGTCTCGATCCGCAGGTGTTTTACGATATTTCCAGCCAAGCCTCGGGCCAGAGCTGGTCGATGACGAGCTATTGCCCGCTTCCCGGCGTCGGCCCCGAAAGCCCTGCCGATCATGATTACGAAGGAGGCTTCGCCGCGTCGCTGATGCTGAAAGACCTGAAGCTCGCCATGGCTGCGGCGGAGGAAAGCGGTACGCGCACGCCGATGGGCGCCAAGGCGCGCTCGCTGTATGAGCAATATGTAAAGAGCGGCGGCGAGGGCAAGGATTTCTCGGGGATTATCGAGCTGCTGGAACAGAGTTCGATGGATTGACACGATCATTCCCCTCCCGTTTACGGGAGAGGTTAGGGGTGGGGCTGTCATTGCCATTGGCTTGGGTGCTTTTGGTTAGGGGCTTTCCCACCCCCGGCCCCTCCCGCAAGCAGGAGGGGAGAAACAGGGGATACCAATGCAAGACATTCTTGAAGACCTCGAAGCGCGCCGCGAACAGGCGCAGATGGGCGGTGGGCAGAAGCGGATCGACAGCCAGCATGCCAAGGGTAAGCTCACCGCGCGCGAACGGCTGGAGGTGTTTCTCGACGAAGGTTCGTTCGAAGAGATGGATATGTTCGTCGAGCATAATTGCATCGATTTCGGGATGGAGGAGCAGATCGTTCCGGGCGACGGTGTCGTCACCGGATCGGGAACGGTCAATGGGCGACTGGTCTATGTGTTCAGCCAGGATTTTACGGTATTCGGCGGGTCGCTGTCCGAACGCCATGCCGAGAAAATATGCAAGGTGATGGACACCGCGCTTAAGGTCGGCGCGCCGGTGATCGGGCTGAACGACAGCGGCGGCGCGCGGATTCAGGAAGGTGTCGCAAGTCTTGGCGGCTATGCCGAAGTGTTCCAGCGCAATGTGCTGGCCAGCGGCGTTGTGCCGCAGCTCAGCCTCATCATGGGCCCGTGTGCGGGCGGGGCGGTCTATTCGCCGGCGATGACCGACTTTATCTTTATGGTGAAGGATTCGAGCTACATGTTCGTCACCGGGCCGGATGTCGTGAAAACGGTGACCAACGAGGTCGTGACGCAGGAGGAGCTTGGTGGCGCGGTGACGCACACCACCAAATCGGGCGTCGCCGATGTCGCGTTCGAGAACGATATCGAGGCGCTGATGGCGGCGCGCGATTTTATCGATTTCCTGCCCGCCTCTAACCGCGAGGATGTCCCCGAACGTCCGACCGCCGATCCGTGGGACCGCGAAGAACACAGCCTTGACCAGCTGATACCGGCGAGCGCGGCGACGCCCTATGATATGCACGAGCTGATCCGCAAAACGGTGGACGAGGGCGATTTTTTCGAGCTGCAACCGGCGCATGCGGGCAATATCCTTATCGGTTTCGGGCGGATCGAGGGCCGCACGGTGGGTATCGTCGCCAACCAGCCGATGGTGCTGGCGGGCTGTCTCGATATCGCCGCGTCGAAAAAAGCCGGGCGTTTTGTGCGTTTCTGCGATGCCTTCGATATTCCGATTGTGACGTTTGTGGACGTCCCCGGCTTTCTCCCCGGCGTCGGGCAGGAGCATAACGGCATCATCAAGAATGGCGCCAAGCTGCTCTTCGCCTATGCCGAGGCGACGGTGCCGAAAATCACCGTGATCACGCGCAAGGCCTATGGCGGCGCCTATGACGTGATGGCGTCAAAGCATCTGCGCGGCGATCTGAATTACGCGTGGCCCACCGCCGAAATCGCCGTTATGGGCGCAAAAGGCGCGGTCGAAATCATCTTCCGCAATCAGAGCGAAGACGAAATCGCCGAGCGCACGGCGGAATATGAGGCCCGCTTCGCGAACCCCTTCGTGGCGGCGAGCAAGGGCTTTATCGATGAGGTCATCATGCCGCATTCGACACGGCGGCGCGTGGCGCTGGGGTTACGCAAGCTGCGCAACAAGCAGCTGGAGAACCCGTGGAAGAAGCATGATAATATTCCGTTGTGAGAAATCGGGTCGGATGATGCGAACACTGATTGGTCTTGCCGCTATTGCATTCTCCGCCTGCGGTCCCGCTCCGACTATCGAGGAAAGATACTCAGGCCCATGGAGTGGTCCCACGGCAGAAGTAGCGGTAACACTGGCAGAAAATCGTGTAAGAGGTTGCGGAGAATTCTATCAGAAGGCCAGCACGATAGACCAAGATGAGTATCTTGTTGCTTGCACCCGCAAGCCGGACGGCAGCGGTCAGCCCGCGTGGGTAGTATATTTAGTTTGGCCACGGATCGGGGAGGTCGTTGGACCAGACTACACTGCGATTTACTCACTCGGAGATCTGCCGAGGCCCAGTCCAGAATAATAAGGAAAAGAGATGGCTACGTATCGGCAAATTCAAGAACGGGTGAAAGTAACGGATGGTTTTGTTCCAAAGACGTGCTGGATCGCTGACGTCAAATCGGACTACGGCCTCACCCGTGGGCACGCTTCTAACCGCCGGTCGAAAGATATTCGCCTTCACCCATGCCCTTCCAAAAAACGTGGTTCAATAGAAACGGCCCTCCGGCATTTTGGCATGATCGAATGAGTCTAGGCCCCGTCAATAATCATAGCGAGTAACCCATGCCCTCAGGTCTAGTAGCCCTTCTCGACGATGTCGCGGCCATCGCCACGCCGCTCCCTTTTCGTCATTGCGAGCGCAGCGAAGCAATCCAGAGTTACAACGCCATCGCCTGCCGCTCTGGATTGCTTCGTCGCCTTTGGCTCCTCGCAATGACGGCGTGTGTTCGACCTGGTAGATGAATGAAACAGCCGGTGACTTATATGATGGCGAACCGGCGGAACGGGGCTGTTTATACCGGCGTCACGTCTAACATTATTCAACGCGTTTGGCAGCATAAGCAGGGTACCTTTCCAGGCTTTTCCAAACGCTACGGTTGCAAGATGCTGGTCTGGTTCGAAATGCATGAGACAATGGAATTCGCCATTGCGCGCGAAAAGCAGATCAAGGGTGGGTCTCGTACAAAGAAACTGGCGTTGATCGAGGCAGATAACCCCACATGGCGTGATTTGTATGATGACATAACTGCCTGAAACCCTTTCGTCATTGCGAGGAGCGAAGCGACGCGGCAATCCAGAGCGGCACGCGATGGCGTCTTTGGCTCTGGATTGCTTCGCTGCGCTCGCAATGACGGCAGGGGGAGGCTATCAGTCGTTCAGATCAACTACCAACAATAGCGAGTAACCCATGCCCTCAGGCCTAGTAGCCCTTCTCGACGATGTCGCGGCCATCGCCAAAGTCGCCGCCGCATCCGTCGACGATATCGGCGTTGCCGCCGGACGTGCCGGTGCGAAAACCGCCGGGGTCGTAATCGACGATGCCGCGGTGACGCCGCGTTATGTGACCGGGTTCGAGCCGGCGCGCGAGTTGCCGATGATCTGGCGGATTGCGAAAGGCTCATTCAAGAACAAGCTCTTGATCCTGCTGCCTGCGGCGGTGCTGCTCGGCCAGTTCGCGCCGTTTCTCATACCGTACATCCTGATTATTGGCGGGCTGTTTCTCAGCTATGAGGCGGCGGAAAAAGTTCTGGAAATGTTTCATATCGATGAGACCAATGCGCAGGATGAACCCGTCGTCCTGATCGAAGGGCAGGAGCAGGAGGACAAAATGGTATCGGGCGCGATCCGCACCGATCTGATCCTTTCGGCGGAAATCATGGCGATTGCGCTGTCCGAAGTGACCGGCAGCGTCTGGTGGCAGCAGGCGATTATCCTTGCGGTCATCGGTATCGTGATTACCGTCGTCGTCTATGGCGCGGTCGCGATTATCGTGAAGATGGACGATATCGGCCTGCATCTGGCGAATGACGAGGGCAGCGCCTGGGCCGGGTTCGGGCGCGGGCTGGTGCAGTTCATGCCGAAACTGCTGACCGCGATTTCGATTATCGGCACGCTGGCGATGGCCTGGGTCGGCGGCGGGCTGCTCGTCCATAATCTCGCGGCAATAGGCTGGCACGGGCCGGAACACTGGATCGAGGCAGTATCGCATCCGATTGTCGAGGCGACGGCGGAGAGTATGCACGGCTTTCTGGAATGGCTGACATTCGCGATACTGTCCGGCGTCGGCGGCACGATTATCGGTGCGATCATCGCGCCGATCGTTCATAAACTCATGCCGTACGGTGAAACACACGGCGAAGCGCATTGAGGCGCACCGCCGACTTGTCACCGCCGTACCTTAACATTATAATCAGATGGTAAGGAGGTGCTTATGCAGACCGAACGCATCACATTTCTGACGACACCGCAAAACAAGGCTGCCATCGCCGCGCGGGCTGCCGCACGCGGTATTTCGACCGGCGAATATATCCGCCGCAAGGTCGATGACGAGGACGAAGAGCCGACGCCGGAAGAAGAAGCCGAACTGGCCGCGCTGGTCGAGCAGGTGAACGAGGCGATCCCGAAAATGAACGAATCGCTCGATCACATGATCGCAACTCTGCGTGATACGCATAAGGAAATGGATATCTTTTTATGCGAACAGGGCGTCCGCTCTTGAGCACGATCAAGGACGCCCTTTCAGCGCTGAAAAGTGTAATGATCATGCAGTCGCAGTTGGCTGAAATGCGTAAGGATATGGATATCGCTTCGTCCGATCTGCGCGGATTGAAAGATTATACGCACGGCATCGACAAACGCGTCGTCAGACTGGAGACGCTCGTCGAAGCGGCGTCGATGACGTCGAGCCGCCCGCAAATCGAACGCAGGGAAAGCGAATGAAACTCGGCCCCCTCAATCATGTCGGCGTCGCGACACCGTCCATCGCGGACTCCATCGCTTTCTGGCGCGAAACCATGGGTGGAGAGATTGCCGGAGAGCCGTTCGATATGCCCGAACAGGGCGTAAAAGTGTGTTTCGTCGATACGCCGAACAGCCAGATCGAACTGATCGAGCCGCTGGGCAAGGATTCGCCGATCCACGGTTTCCTGAAGGCCAATCCGCTGGGCGGGCAGCATCATCTGTGTTTCGAGGTGCCGGATATCCATGCGGCGAAGGCCGAGTTCGAGGCGATGGGCAAGCGCGTCCTCGGCGAGCCGCGCATCGGCGCGCACGGGACGCCGATTTTCTTTGTGCATCCCAAGGATATGGGCGGGGTGCTGACGGAGATTATGGAAACGGCGCGACAGGAACGTTGAAGAGTGCAATGCCGTCATTGCGAGCGCAGCGAAGCAATCCAGCGTTACGCGCGGCACTCTGGATTGCTTCGCTGCGCTCGCAATGACGTTCGCTCTCGCGACTAACAGTTTTATCTCTTGAATCGCTGTCCCTCCCCCGCCAAGGTTGACGCTAACGTAAAGCAGCGAATCACGCCCAAAAGCAGAAGAGGAAGCACTCCATGGCCGATTATGAAATGATCGCCCTCTCCACCGCCGACACTATCGCGACGATCACGCTCAACCGGCCCGAGCGGCTCAATGCCATGCCTCCTGCGATGGCCGATGAGATTGCGGCGGCGCTCGACGAAGCAGTCGATGGTGGCGCGCGGTGCATCGTCATGACGGGCGAGGACAGGGCGTTTTGTTCGGGCGCCGATCTGGCGGGCGGTGGCGGCAGCCGCGACCGGACCGAAGGCGTCGGCGGTGGCGACGGGGCCAAGAAGTCGCTCGATGGCCACTATAATCCGATGATGAAGAAGATCGCCGCACTGCCCGTGCCGTTCATCACGGCGGTAAAGGGTCCGGCGGCGGGTGTCGGCTGTTCGGCGGGGCTGGCCGGAGATTTCGTGATTTGCGGCGAATCGGCCTATTTTCTCCAGGCCTTCGTCAATATCGGCCTTGTGCCCGATGGCGGCGCAACCTGGATGCTGCCGCGCCTGATCGGCAAGGCGCGGGCCTATGAGATGATGATGCTCGGCGAGAAAATTCCGGCGGAAAAGGCGCTCGAATGGGGCATGGTGTACAAGGTCGTGCCTGACGACAGCTTGATGGATGAGGCGCAGGCGCTCGCCGAGCGGCTGGCCAAGGGGCCGACCAAGGCGCTAGGCATCATGCGGCGTACGGCGATGGAGAATATGGAGCGCAGCTACAGCGAGGGTCTGGATGCCGAAGCCAATGCGCAACGCGAGGCCGGGAACAGCGAAGATGCCGTTATCGGCGCCGTGGCCTTCCTCAAGAAGGAAAAGGCGCAGTTTACCGGAAAATAATGGGCGGCTAGGGTGGTCGCATGACCGACAAACCGACCAAATCCGACTGGCAGGAACGCGCTTCCAAAGAGGTGAAGGGGAAAGACCTGACGTGGCAAACGCCCGAGGGCATTGCTGTCGAGCCGATGTATTCCGCCAAAGACGCGCTCGATCCGGGCCTGCCCGGTTTCGAGCCGTTCACGCGCGGGCCGTATGCCTCGATGTACACCGGCCGCCCCTGGACGATCCGTCAATATGCGGGCTTCTCGACGGCGGAAGAATCCAACGCCTTTTACCGCCGCAATCTCGCGGGCGGGCAGAAGGGGCTTTCGGTCGCCTTCGATCTCGCTACGCATCGCGGCTATGACAGCGATCATCCGCGTGTCACCGGCGATGTCGGCAAGGCGGGCGTCGCCATCGATACGCTGGCAGACATGAAAATCCTGTTCGACCGGATTCCGCTCGATAAAATGTCCGTCTCGATGACGATGAATGGCGCGGTGCTGCCGGTGCTGGCTTTCTATATCGTCGCGGCGGAAGAACAGGGCGTGGCGCAGGATCGTCTCTCCGGCACGATCCAGAACGATATCCTCAAGGAATTCATGGTGCGGAACACCTATATCTATCCGCCCGAACCCTCGATGCGGATCGTCGCCGATATCATTGGCTACACCAGCGAGCATATGCCGCGCTTCAATAGCATCAGCATCAGCGGCTATCATATGCATGAAGCCGGGGCAACGGCGGTGCAGGAGCTCGCCTATACGCTGGCCGATGGCATGGAATATGTCCGCGCGGCAATGGCGCAGGGGCTCGATGTCGATAGCTTCGCGCCGCGGCTGAGCTTCTTCTGGGGCATCGGCATGAATTTCTTCATGGAAATTGCCAAGATGCGCGCGGCGCGCAAGCTCTGGCATTCGATCATGGAGGATTTCGGCGCGAAAGAGCCCAAATCGAAAATGTTGCGGACCCATTGTCAGACGAGCGGGGTGAGCCTCACCGAACAGGATCCCTACAACAATGTCGTGCGCACGACGATCGAGGCGATGGCGGCGGTGCTGGGCGGAACGCAGAGCTTGCACACCAATGCGTTCGATGAGGCGGTGGCGCTGCCGACAGATCGCTCGGCCCGGATTGCCCGCAATACGCAGCTGATTTTGCAGGAAGAAAGCGGCATCTGTAACGTTGCCGATCCGCTGGGTGGGTCGTACTATGTCGAACAGCTGACACAGCAACTGGCCGACAAGGCGTGGGAACTGATCGAGGAGGTCGAGGCAGCGGGCGGCATGACCAAAGCGGTCGCCGATGGCCTGCCCAAGCGTCATATAGAGGAAGCGGCGGCGGCGAAAGCTGCGGCGGTGGATCGCGGCGAGCAGACGATTGTCGGCGTCAATAAATACCGTCTTGAGCGCGAAGACGAGATGGATATTCTCGATATCGACAATGCGCGCGTGCGGAGGGATCAGATTGCGCGGCTGGAGCAGACGCGGGCGGAGCGGGATAGCGATGCGGCGCAGACGGCGCTGAATGCGTTGCGCGAGGGGGCTGGAAAACAATCCGTTCGCCCTGAGCTTGTCGAAGGGCTGCCCTCGTCTGCTGGCGGAGAAAAGAACAGGGCTTCGACAAGCTCAGCCCGAACGGGAGGGGAAACGAACCTCCTTGCCCTGTGTGTCGAAGCGGCCCGCGCGCGCTGCACGCTCGGTGAAATGTCCAGCGCGATGGCAGATGTTTTCGGGCGCTACGATACCGTGCCGACGCCGGTCAGCGGGATTTACGGCGGGGCACACGCGAATGACGCGGGCTGGCTGCGCGCGGGCGAGGGCGTCGATGCCGTCGAGCGCCGTCTTGGCCGTAAACCGCGCATGATGGTCGCCAAGATGGGGCAGGACGGGCATGATCGCGGGGCGAATCTGGTGGCGTCAGCCTTTGCCGATCTGGGGTTCGAGATCGTCAGCGGCCCGCTGTTCCAGACGCCGGGCGAGGCGGCGGATTGGGCGGTGGAGAAAGACGTCGATGTCGTCGGCGCGTCCAGCCTTGCCGCTGGCCACAAAACACTGATCCCCGAACTCATCGGCAAGCTCGCCGATGCAGGCCGCGCCGATATCAAGGTCATCGCGGGTGGAGTTATCCCGCCGCAGGATTACGAGTTCCTCCGCGAAGCCGGTGTGCAGGCGATCTTCGGCCCCGGCACCAATCTGGTTGACGCGGCAGGCGAAGTGTTGAAGCTGCTGGGACATAATTTGCCGCCGCTGGAGGAAGCTGCCGAGTGAGCGAAATGGACGATCACGGGCAATCCACCGATCCGGCCCCGGCGCGTTCGGAACCGCAGCCATTACAGGCGGTTCAGGCCGAAGCGAGACTGTACGATTATTTCAAACACTGCACGACACTCAGCCTTCTGACGCTTGGTGGTTTGCTCGCTTCGATCGGGGTTGGCGGCCGGACGCCCTTGCCGCAAATCGTTCCGGCGATCGTTATCGCCTTGCTGGTTGCTGCTCTGGTCTTCGCCTATGCCGGCATGATGGCGCTTTCGGAGCTGTCGTCTCAAAACGCCAGTCAGCGCCGGAGGCTGTCTCGCTACCGGCTCATTTTCACACTGGCATATGGCGCTGCTGGCGGTGTCGTCATAGGAGCCATCTTCATATTCAGGTTTTTCGGGTGACAGGGATGACAATACGCACCGACTGGGCCCGCGAAGAAATCGCGACCCTCTTCGACCTCCCCTTCCACGAACTCATGTGGCAGGCGCAGTCCATCCACCGTGAACATCATGCCGCAGGGGAGGTGCAGCTCTGCACGCTGCTCTCGATCAAGACCGGCGGCTGCCCGGAAGATTGCGGCTATTGCTCGCAATCCGTGCATGCCGATAGCGGCGTCAAGGCGACCAAGCTGATGGATGTGCGTCAGGTCCTGCGATCGGCGGCGCAGGCGAAAGACTCAGGCTCGCAGCGTTTCTGCATGGGCGCCGCCTGGCGTAATCCGAAGGACCGCGACATGCCGGCGATTGTCGAGATCGTGAAGGGCGTGCGGCAGATGGGCATGGAAACCTGCATGACGCTCGGCATGCTCACGCCGAAACAGGCGGGTATGCTGAAAGAGGCGGGGCTGGATTATTACAACCACAATATCGATACATCGCCGGAACGCTATAACGATGTCATCACGACGCGGACATTCGAGGAACGTATCGAGACGCTCGATAATGTGCGGGATGCGGGCATCAATGTCTGTTCCGGCGGGATTGTCGGGATGGGCGAGACGCGCAGCGATCGTGTCGGCTTCATCCATGCGCTGGCGACTTTGGAGCGGCATCCGGAGAGTGTGCCTGTTAACGCGCTGGTGCCCGTAAAGGGCACGGTGCTCGGCGATATGCTGGCCGACATCCCCGAAGCGAAGATCGACGATATAGAATTCGTCCGCACCGTGGCCGTGGCGCGGATAACCATGCCGAAATCGATGGTGCGGCTGTCGGCGGGCCGCGAAAGCATGAGCGAGGTCGTGCAGGCGATGTGCTTTATGGCGGGCGCGAATTCGATCTTTACCGGCGACAAGCTGCTGACGGCGGGGAACCGCGGCGATGATGCCGATGCGGAATTGTTCGACAAGCTGGGGCTGGTGCCGCTCGAGGGTGAAGAGCCAATGCGGGCGGATCAGCTGGAGGCGGCGGGGTGATTGAAGAAAATTACCCTCCGGAGACTCAAATTGCGACTGCGTTAGCGCAACTGCTTTTGGAGAACGGTGGTAAAATGCGCTCGTCAAATACTTATGGACCTTTGGCGGACGAATTTGATCTTCCCGAAGAATTGCGAACACGCTTGATGGACGATGGAAGACGCAAATGGGACAATGTTGTTCAATGGGCACGAAATGATCTTCGCAAAGCTGGTTGGCTCAAGAAATCTGGGCAGGGAATTTGGGAGCTGAACGAATTGGGATTGGAACAGGCCAAAAATGCTGAGCGTCCTAAGTGGACATATTCATCAGTTCAGAGTCCAAAAACACACAAAGTATCGAAAACAACAAAAATGTTTAAAAAAATCCTGATCGCCAACCGTGGCGAAATCGCCTGCCGGGTTATCCGCTCGGCCAAGGCGATGGGTATTAAAACCGTTGCCGTCTATTCCGATGCCGATGCGCGGAGTCCGCATGTCGAGATGGCGGATGAGGCCGTGCGGCTGGGGCCGCCGCCTGCTGCGGAGAGCTATCTACTGGCCGACAAGATACTGGAAGCAGCCAAGGAAACCGGCGCGGAAGCGATTCATCCGGGTTATGGTTTCCTGTCGGAGCGCGAAAGTTTTGCGGTGGCGTGCGAGAAGGCGGGCGTTACATTCATAGGCCCGCCGCCGAATGCCATCGCTGCGATGGGCGACAAGATCGAGTCCAAGAAACTCGCCAAGAAGGCCGGCGTCAGCGTAGTCCCCGGCCATGTCGGAGAGATTGACGATACCGAACATGCGGTGAAAATTTCCGGAGAGATCGGCTATCCGGTGATGATGAAGGCCTCGGCGGGCGGTGGCGGCAAGGGCATGCGGCTCGCCTGGAACGAGAAGGATGTCCGCGAAGGCTTCGAGGCGACCAAGCGCGAGGGGCTGGCCAGTTTTGGCGACGACCGCGTGTTTATCGAGAAATTTATCGAACAGCCGCGCCATATCGAAATTCAGATACTCGGCGATAAACACGGCAATATCGTCTATCTCGGCGAGCGCGAATGTTCGATCCAGCGCCGCCATCAGAAGGTCGTCGAGGAAGCGCCGTCGCCTTTTGTCGACCAGGCAATGCGCGAACGCATGGGCGAGCAGGCCGTCGCGTTGGCCGCCGCCGTCGATTATCACAGCGCGGGTACGGTCGAGCTGATCGTCGGGGCGGACAAGAGCTTCTATTTTCTGGAAATGAATACGCGGTTGCAGGTCGAGCATCCGGTGACGGAGAATGTGACCGGCGTCGATCTGGTCGAACAGATGATCCGCGTTGCGGCGGGGGAAGAGCTGCCGTTCAAACAGGAGGATGTAACGTTAACGGGCTGGTCGGTGGAGAGCCGCGTCTATGCGGAGGATCCTTATCGTGGTTTCCTCCCGTCAATCGGGCGGCTTGTGCGTTACAGCCCGCCGGTGGGGGCCAACGCCGTCCATTCCGAGCGCAGTCGAGGGCCCGGGTCCAGCGAAACCGACACCAATTTCTCGGCTCCGCTCGAAAAAGTGTCTCGACTAGGCTCGACACAAACGGAGGAGGGGGGCTGGATCGGTGCCCCTGTCCGCGTCGATGATGGCGTGCAGGAAGGCGGGGAAGTCTCGATGTTCTACGATCCGATGATCGCCAAGCTTATCACCTATGCCCCGACGCGCGAAGAGGCTATCGATCTGCAAATCGACGCGCTCGACAATTTCGAAATCGAAGGCCTCGGCCATAATATCGATTTCCTCTCGGCCCTGATGCAGCATGAGCGTTTTCGCTCCGGTGAAATCACGACCAACTTTATCGCCGAAGAATACCCCGATGGTTTCCAAGGCGCACCAGCGAGCGAAGAATTGCTCAAGCGGTTGGCCGCGATTTCCGCCTTCGCGGCGGCAGCGCATTCGGATCGCAGTCGGCGGGGAAGCGGGCAACTGGGCGAAATACTACAGCCACCGGCCAATTGGGCGGTGCGGATTGACAACACGGACTATGATGTCGCCATTACACTTGATGATGTGAGCGTCGATGGCGAAGCGATGAACCTCGCCGTGGCCTACGCGCCGGGCGACCGGATGGTCGCGGCGGAATTCGACGACGAACCACTGACCGTGAAAATCGCGCCAAGCCGCGAAGGCTTCAAGCTGACGACGCGCGGTGCCAGCCATGCCGTCCGCGTTCTCCCCGCCCATATCGCGCGCCATGCCGTGCATATGATCGAGAAGATACCGCCAGACCTCTCGAAGTTTTTGATCTGCCCGATGCCGGGTCTGGTGACCGCGCTCCATGTGGCCGAAGGCGATAGCGTCGAGGCGGGGCAGCCGCTCGCGGTAATCGAGGCGATGAAGATGGAGAACATCCTGCGCGCCGAGAAGGCGGGAATTGTCAGCAAGGTGAGCACCGGGCAGGGGGCGAGCCTTGCGGCGGACGATGTGATCATGGAGTTCGAGTAGAGAATTTTGGCGGCAACCCGGTTCGCCTGCGGTCGCCTTCGGCCCGCCGCGCCGGAATTGCCGCTGGCAACCCTGACGCCAAATCCGCTAGACACTCCTCCAATGACCTACGATCTCCTCATTATCGGCGGCGGTATCAACGGCACGGCCATCGCGCGCGATGCGGCGGGGCGCGGTTGGAAGACGCTGCTGGTGGAGCGCGACGATCTCGCCAGCCATACCTCGTC
>JBGTHW010000042.1:0-11759 GCA_041746035.1 Parasphingopyxis sp. | reverse complement strand
CCGGGCCAGCCTTTGCGCGGGATCGCCGTCGCCGGTGCGCAGCGCATAGATATTGCCGACGGGTGCGGCGGCATCGCGACAGACGATGGCGTATGCGCGGTCGAACATGCCTGAGAGCGCCGGGTCGGTCAGCCGCGACTGGACACGGCATAACAGACCGGTGCCGCTGCCAAGGCGAAAGCTGTCTTGCAGACTCGGCCTGACGTCCTGCGCCGATGCAAGCGCCGACAGTGCCAGGGCCAGTGCGGCGACCAGACTCTTGATCGTTAGTGACAGACGCATGTTTCCCTCCACCCCTTGGGGATCACGTGGCGTCCCGTCCGGTATCGGATCAAGTACCCACGAAAACTCTCGATGCGACCTTGCAGGCGGTTATAGCGCATACAGGGAGAGAATCCAGCGTCAGAGTTTCGTCCATCGGGACGTCGCGGGAATAGCGCTTTTATCGCACCGATCCCTGTATTTTTCAGCGATATCGCGGATTTCTCCCATCAGGCCCGCTTCGAGCGTCGTCGGCTCCAGACCCAGCCCGACAAGCTTGTCATTGGCGACATGAAGCTCGTTTTCCTCCGCCTCGTTGCGCGGATTATCGACATAGGCGATTTCCGCCCCCGACAGATCCTGAATCATGCCCGCAAGATCGCGCAGCCGATGCGTTTCGGTCATCTGATTCTTGATCTCGACCCGCGCCCCTTTTTCCGGCGGGTTATCAATGGCCAGCTCGACGCAGCGAACCGTGTCACGGATATGGATGAATGCGCGGGTCTGTCCACCCGTTCCGTGAACCGTCAGCGGATGCCCGACCGCGGCCTGCATAAGAAAACGATTGAGAACAGTGCCATATTCGCCGTCATAATCGAACCGGTTGATCAGCCGTTCGTCGATCTCCGTTTCGGGCGTTTGGGTGCCCCAGACGATTCCCTGATGCAGATCGGTTATCCGCACGCCGTCATTCTTTGCGTAGAAATGAAAAAACAGGGCATCCTGCGTCTTGGTCATGTGATAGATCGAACCGGGATTCGCCGGATACAGGATTTCGTGATCGACGAGGCCGCCTTCGCCGTCATCGATCTTGATCTTCAGATAGCCTTCGGGGATTTTCAGTCCGGCCGTGCCGTAGCCATAGACCCCCATCGTGCCCAAATGCACAAGATGAATGTCGCGACCGCTTTCGACGATCGCGGCGAGAACATCGTGCGTGGCATTCAGGTTATTATCCACCGTATAGCGTTTGTGGACAGCCGACCTCATCGAATAGGGCGCGGCCCGCTGCTCGGCAAAATGGACGATGGCATCGGGCTTTGCGCTATCGATCAGATCGAGCAATCCATCGAATTCCTTGCCGATCGTTAGCTGCTCGAACCCGATCCTGCGACCAGCCACTTCCTGCCAAGCCGCGATGCGGTCCGCGATCGACACAATCGGTGTCAGGCTTTCAATACCAAGTTCCTTATCGATTTCCCGGCGCGACAGATTATCGACGATTGTCACGTCGTGTCCCGCTTTGGAGAGATGCAGCGCGGTCGGCCAGCCACAAAAGCCGTCTCCGCCAAGCACCATGATTCCAGACATAATTTGCTCCGCAACAGTATTTTAGGAACGGGCCATTCGCGCTTGCATATCGCGAGGCGGCGATGCCCGAAAAAGATGCGCGGCAATGGCACAAGCATCGAACCAGCGCAAGCAAACCCTATTTCCGGAGATGATCTCGCAGTGCCAGCACAAAGCCCGTTTCAACGATTTTCGCTGGCTCTGGCTCTGCCGGACGATCGGACTGTTGAATTTTCTTCATGGCAGCGGCAAAATCCGCGTCCCAGAAAATCGGACAATGGGAGGTCACGAAATAAATACCCTGTTCCAGCCGTTGGGCCGCAATGCTGGCGGCGCGCCTCTTTTTATCCGTCGCAATCTCGATGCGAATTCTGATTTGCGACCGTTCTTCCAAAAGTGGCAGCAGTTCGAGCGTGCCTGTGACAAGATCGCTATCGCTTCCAAAATCCCGCTCTTCCCGAACCACGTCGCCGTCGATGGCGATGGTGAGCGTTCCGCGATGCGGTGCGCAAAAGAGCAGCGCATTCGCCTTGCTTTCCATCCCCAGCAGAATGCGATGCCGGGGCGGCAGGCTGTCCTCCGGCTGCCCCATATTTTCGACATTGGCGAGCCATGCCACGCCATCCTCCGGGCGGTGCGCCTGACTGACAATCCCGGCACCTGACGACCGATTCCGATCCCCGCTGCCTTCATACAGAAGGAGCTTGCGAACAGGTAGCGACACGTCTTCGAGCAATGGCTTGCGTATCAGATACTGACGGTTGGGGTCGCTTTCTCCGGAATTCCCCGCAGCCCGCGCATTTGTAACCAGTGTTTCCGGGATAACGAAGAGTTCGTGGCCATCGCTCACCGCCCGGCCGATAAATTCGTCGGCGATGCCGGCGGCCATCCGATAGTGCGCAAACGGCCCAATGTTTTCGAATGTTTCCAGACGTCCGGCGAACAGGTCGCTGCCATAAGCGAGGCCGGTGAGAGCATGACTGGCCATGTCGCCGCCAAGCGGAACGGCTATTGTTTCTGCTCCGTCCTTGCCGCTGCGATGACGCACCAGAGCCGTAACCAGGGCATCGGGCCGCGCCGTCAGGCTTCTGATAATGGTGCTCGCAGCCGTGTCGCCGATCTCGCACCCGCCTGCCACGAAAACAACGCAATCGGCACGAATCTTTTCCAGCGCGGCATTGAACAGCTCGCCCTGCGATGCGCCGACCATGTCCAGCAGATGCACCTTTCCGGATGCCGAAGCATTAAGCCGCTCCCGCTCGCCGGATTTCAGAACGAACGAGATTGCCAGCACGCATTCGGCAATTTCGCTGTTACCCTCAAACCGCGCGAGCGCATTTTCTGCCGCTGAAAAATCGTCGGGCGTATGAATCGCCGCAAGCGCACAAGCCTCGGGCGCTTCGATCCCGGTGGGCGCAATCTCGCCATGGCCGTGCTCGGCGAGATAGCGATGAAACCCGTACCATATCGCCAGATTGCGATCGTTATCGAATGCCGGTTGCGCGACGCGCTGACCGCCCTTCAGTATCTCTTCCAGCCGATTGGCGAGCGAGACGACGTCCGGCGAAACCAGGGTCGCGCGATGATCGCGCGGATCGATCAGTTCCGGGGTGCCACCGACGGCGGTGGCGACGAAGGGTATCTTGTGAACCAGCGCCTCATACACCGCCATCGTCGAATTCTCGATCAGCGACGGCATGACCGCGATCATATCGCGCCGGCACATCGACGAAAGCGCTTCGGGCTGATCGAGATCGGTGACGCACTCGATTTCGAAGGGCCAGTTTTTCGCGTGTTCGGCAATGAATTCGAGCGGACGCATCTCTCCCCGGCCCGGCATTTTTTCGCCCTCCTTGCCGAGGAAAATTACGCGCTCGGGCGTGACACCGCGCGCAACCAGGGCATCGAGTGCATAAACGAACAGCTCCAGCCCCTTGCGCGGCTCTATCCGGCCGAAAAATACGAGTTCCCGGGAAGTTACCGTTTCGCCAAAATTGCGCTCCGGACGCCGATCGACGACTTTTACCTCCGCGAAATCGACGATATTGGGCTGGACATAGGTCCGGCCCTCGGGAAGCGTGTAGCCGATATGATCCATGAAACTGAGCAAATGCGCGCTGCCGCCGATCACGATATCGGCCCATTCGACACATTTCTGCTCGGCATAGCTGGCTGCCATCAGATCGGCTTTCGGTATCGGGCGCATCTGATAGTGCCGGTTCCAGATATAGGGCGAGGAGGTTTTAACGGCGAACAGCGTATCGGCGAAAGCAAGACCGAGCCGCTTCGCCTGGAGGCAGTAGAAAGCGCCGCCGCGCCATTCCGACGTATGGACGATATCGAAACGGTCACTGGCTTTCAGCCAGCGATAGAAGGACAGCCAGCGCCATTGCCATTTCGGACTCGCGCCTGAAATCTGCTCGTCGAGCTTCGGAAGATACACAAGATCGATGCCAAACCCGGCGTAGAAATCGATCCAGTGTTCCGGGGTTTTATTCTCGACGGTGCGGCCCTTGAGATACAGCACCGAAACTTCATGGCCCTGAGCCGCTAGACCCCTCGCAAGATGATAATAGGTGGACGCAATCCCGCCATTGCGCACCGGACCCAGAATTTCCTCGGTCGCGATCAGAACGCGAAGTTTCCCCGGTCTGTCGCTTCGATACGCTGCCAGCGACGGAAAATCGGCAATCGAAAAATTGTCGTGCTGCATGTTTTTTGGATTTCGACCGGGGTTTTGTGTGCGTCAGTTTTCGCGACGAAGCAGGAAGCGCGCGCGTATCGTCTCGATTTCGTTCGATGGTAAGTCTTTCCAGGGCGAAATCAGACGCTCCCTTGTTGCGGGCGGTATCTTCTTCCTGATAGGCTCGATCTCCAGAATTTCGAAACCGGCATCCCTGAACGCCTTTGTATGCTCATGGGCACGGAGACGGTTGTGGTTGGCGGCTGCTTCCTGTTCCGTGAGAAATGTCCATGGATCGAACTCGGACGTGCCGCGATAGGAACGATGGTCTGCCATATCGACGAAGTGGAACTGCAAACCGCCCGGACGGGTTTTTTCGAACAGCCAGCGATAGATCTTTTTAACGTCGGTCACATGCTCGAGCACGGCGAACGATATCGCCAGTGAAAGCGTTTCGTCATCGACGTCCAGATCGAGCAGATTCTCGATCCTGTAGTCTATCTTGCCGCTGAGCGTCGCGAGGCCGCCCTCGAAATCTCCGTTAAAAAAAGGCCCGGCGTTGAGCGACGCAAGACGTTCGGCAAATTGTTCGCGGTCCGTATCGGGCCGCCGGTATTTCTCCGGAAACATCGTGATATTCGCCAGAATATCGTACATCGAAACCGCCGAATAACGCGGCGAGCGCGGTTCGCGCAGATCGCAGGCGATATTGCGATCCATACCATTGATATAATAAATGACCGACAGCGCAAGCGGATCATATTCGCCGCACCCGAAATCGAGGAACGTGCCGCCTTTGGGCAGATCGTGCCCTTGTATCCGGCGTTCGACAAGCGCGAACTTTTTGGAGACTTTCTCATAGCCGTGCTTCGCGCTCGTATTGTCCTGGATCATCCGTCCCGCGAAATGCAGGTGATTCAGTTTGACGCGACGATGCATTCTTGTGGTCGCGAGATCGGGCAGCATCGCCAAAAATCTGTCCAGCGCCCTTTCGCCCTTATCGTTGTCGATCAGCGCTTCGATCTCGCCGAGAAACTTCTTTTCGGAAAAGCCGGTCTGTTTTTTTGGGGAAACCTGGTTCATGTCAGAAATATCCGGAGCCGCAAATATCGAGCGGCGCAATGCGATGGAGGTTGGAATTGTTATGGGGTATCGCGCGTAACCGCGCAACGCAACAGTATGGCTTGCCGCCCGCTGCAATCGTGCGCGGCGGACTTACCTGTCGAAATGCGGGACGCATATGAAAATCCTGATTACCGGCGGTGCCGGTTTTGTCGGCAGTAACCTTATCGCACGGCTGGAAAACCGGGGCGGCTATGAAATCGCGGTATTGGACAATGAGACGACGGGTTCGCGCGAAGCGATCGCCGATTGCGATGTAAAATTTATCGGCGGCGATATTCGCGACGCGGAAACGGTTGCTGCGGCTCTCGCCGACGTCGACGCTGTCGTTCACCTCGCCGCCGACACCCGAGTGATCCCGTCGATTGAAAACCCCCGCCTGAATTTCGACGTGAATGTCGGGGGGAGCTTTACCGTGCTTGAGGCGATGCGCGCCCGGAAGGTTGCTATCGGCGTTGCGGCGTCGACCGGCGGCGCGATTATCGGCGGTGCCGAGCCGCCCGTCCATGAGAGGATGGTTGCCAATCCGATGTCGCCCTACGGGGCATCGAAGCTGGCCATGGAAGGATATTGCTCGGCTTTTGCCGCCAGCTACGACATGCGGTTTTCCTCGCTTCGTTTTTCCAACGTCTATGGCCCGCGGTCCTGGCACAAGGGGAGTGTTGTCGCGCATTTTATCAAGCAGATACTTAAGGGCAAGCGCCTGACGATATATGGCGATGGCAGCCAGACCCGCGATTATGTCCATGCCCGCGATCTTGCCGACGGCATCGCCGCCGCCCTGCAATCCGAAGCGAGCGGCCCGATCCAGCTCGGTACCGGCATCGGCACGCCGCTGAACGATATCGTCGCGCTGCTGGCGGAAATCAGCGGTACGCGTCCGGAAGTGCAATATGAGCCGTTTCGTGCAGGGGAAATCGTTCATACCTGGTGCGATATCGGCGTTGCCCGCCAGACACTCGGCTATGCGCCGCAGATCGGTCTCGAAGAAGGGCTCGAAGACACCTGGCGCTGGTTTGTCGACAACCGGGGCCGGCTCGGTCTTTAGCTTGTCTCCGGGAGGTGTTTTGCGCAAAGACCCGCATAGTGACGCATATTGCTTTCTTTGAACCCCGCTATTCGTCCTACAAGCCGAATGACTGGGAGCTGCGCGGGAGCTACAAATACCCGAGCCTTTTGGGAAATCTGGGCGAGCGCTGCCGGTTGACGATCTTCATGCGCGGCATCCCGCCGGAGGACGACCGGTATCGAGGGCAACTGGAAACCAGCCACGGGGTCCGGTTCCGGCAGCTGGATACGCTCGATGATTCGAGCGAGCATGGGGTTGCGGCGCTGACGGCAGACTTTGCCGGTGCGATTCGCGATCACCGCCCCGATATCGTAAGCACTCTCAACGGTCGATCGATCGGCCATAATTTCGTGCTGGCGCATGCCGCCCGACAGACAGGCACCGACTATGTCTATCGTATCGCGGGGAACGATATCGCGATCCAGAAGGCCATGCAGGAAAGTGCACGATTGCCGTTCGAGCGGACGGCGCGCCGCGCCACGATGATTGCGCAGGAACGGTATGCGGTGCAGTCGGCACGCACCGTGATCGTCATGGGCGGGACCGAACGAAAGCGTATCGAACCCATCGTGTCCGACGTGTCCAAAATCGCGATTTGCCGCCGCGGTGTCGATAGTTCCCATTTCGCGCCCGCCGACACATTGCCGAGGCAATGCAATAATTTCCTGTTTCTCGGCAGAAAACGTGCCGAAAAAGGAGTCGATTTGATCGAAGCTGCTGCGGACATCGTTCAGGGCAAACGCCCCGCCATTCGTTTCACCATTGCCGGAGGCTTTGAGGAACGGGACGAGAAAAACCGCCGCTATCGCGGATTTTACGGCTATGACGATTTGCCGGAATTGTATCACGAGCACGATGCGCTCCTCCTTCCAGCGCGGTCCGAAGGTTTTCCGCAGGTCGTTATGGAAGCCATGAGTTGCGGCCTTCCGGCCATTCTTTCGCACCATTTGTTCGAACAAGATTTTGGAATACAGGATGGGGCCGAACTGGTTGCGCTGGATGCCGCTGAAATCGCCGCGGCAATCATGGCGCTGCACGACGAAACGGGCAAGTTTGCAGCCATGCAGGGCGAAGCTGTGACCCATGCTCGCGAACATTTCGATGCGGCGACAAATGGCAAGACATACCACGCGGCATTGCTTGGCGGTTCGCAATGACGGGCCTAACCATGCACCGGTTCTGGCTTGCGGATATCCCGGCGCTCGATGCGCTGGCCGGAGCGATCGATGTGCCGCACTGGGCTGGAGATGCGGTGTCGACAAGCATTATTGTCGGCGATTCTGCGATTCTACCGACAATTCGGGAGCTGGCACGCACCAATGACGTCGAAATTGTCGAATGCCCGTCGATGCGAGACATTCCGGCATGTTTGCTGGAGTCAGTTCGCCAGAAATCGGCAGATTATGTGCAGGTCGCCGCGAATGCCGTAATCGATTTCGGGCCGGCAATCGAGTTGTTCGGCGAAACGCTGGAACGCGAGCAGCCCGATATTGCCATTGGCCGGATGGCGGTTATCGGTCGATCCAGCGTCGATGTCGATGCGGACGGGGCGATTAAAGCCGAAAACACATGGATGACGCCCGGCTATCTGACCCGGCTTTCGGATGAACAACGCGAGTGTGCCGGAACGAGCGAGTTTCTGGACAATCTGGTCGGAATGATAACAAGGGATGCCCAGGCAGCAGTCCGGTCTCCGCTTGTCATTGGCGGCTATTTCGTTTCAGAACCACCATACCTATCGGAGGCAAGCGATGATGCGGCCCGCGCGCAAATAGCCATGCTCGATCGCGAGCGGGACCGGCTTGTCTTCGAACGCAACGACATGAAGGTGCGGATGCGCGAAAAAAACGAGGCACTGCGCGCGCAGGTGTTCAGGACGCGCGATGCCTTGACGGCGGCAAGAGAAAAGGTATCCGAACTGAAGAATTCCCGGAAGAAGAACCGACAAAGCGCCAGGCCGGATTTGATCCGGCTGATCGCCGCCGCCGCGCCGCTGATGCAAGCCGATCGCGGAGCGGGCGAGGGAGCCTATTGGCCGCAGCCGCCGCATGGCGCGCTCGCAGCAGCCATTGTCGCAACGCAATGCGGCTTCTGGGCGCGCGCAATCGATTTGTGGCGCGACCAGTTCTACCGGGGAAGGTGCCCGCAACTGGCCGCCTGGTGCGGGGCAGAGGCAGGATTTCGCGCGGGCTGTTACGGATTCGCGGACCAGATGCTGGCACAGCTTGATTCCCCCGATCCCGCGATTATCGAGAATAGCGGCAAGACTCGGGAAATCAGGGAGGCGCGCAAGGATTGGTTCGGCGGTGGCCATGCCACCGACGCTCCCTCGGAGGCATCGATTTCCGAAATGCTGTCGCTGCACCTGTTTCGCGAGGCGCTGCGCGATCTCGAAAACATCCGGATCGCGGACACTGTTGAAATGTCAATGCGCCTGTCCGCCTATCAGGGGCTGGGCATGTATGACCGGATCACACAGCTCCGGAAGACGAATGCCCCGAACAGCGCTGACGACGAATGGTCGTCCGCCATCGCGCATGCCGAAGCAAAACTGAGCAGGTTCGGGGAATCGCTGGAAGGTCATATCGCCCGGTTCGCGGCCGAGCACCCCGCCAGTCATTATCTTCGCGACATCGCTCCCGCGATGGGGCCGGTGTCCTGACCATGGAGCATGGAGCGCGCCTCTATTTGTTGAGAACCGGGTTGCGATGGAGCAAAACGGGTCGCGATTTGCTGGCTCTGATCGAAGGCAGTCCCGCCGAAGCAGGTATGATTGCGGACAGGCTTTCCCGCGACCAGCGGCTCGAAAAGCTGATGCGATGGCGAATGAAGCTGGGCCTGTTGCGGCAGGGCGAGATTGCCCGCCGGGTGGCGACGCTGTTCGAAACGGACGAAGGGGACGCAGCCTGGTTATTGCTCGATGCTGCGCTGCAAACCGCAGCGGACGGGCACGTACTTGTCCGGGTCAAGGTCAAGCAGCTATTGTCGGAAAAGCGCGACGGCGAGATCGACGCCCTCGCGCGGCAGTATCTCGGAAAAAAAACGGCCTCGGCGGCTGGCCTCCGGGCGCTGGCTTATGGCCTCGGCGGCGATCAGGGGCTGCTCGACGAGGCGGTGCGGCGCTATTTCGATGTGGCAACGAAAACGAAATCGCCGGGAGACCGGTGCCGTGCCGAAGCAAAGCTGTATGAAACCCTGGGCATGGGCGCTTTCGCGAAACTGCGGAAAGAAAAACAATCGGACGCGCCGCCAGACCGTTCGGAATTATATCACGGGCCGCTGGATCGGGCTTTCGACGAGTTGCTAACAGGCGATCTCCCGGACGTTGTCCCGTATCGGCCTGCAAACCGGCTATTGCTTGTCGGCAATACGCTGGCCGGCGGCGGCATGGAACGGGTGCTCGCCAGCACCTACCGGCATTTTTCGCAAAGTCCCGACTTTGCGGACGTCGATCTGGTATTGCTCGATTACCAGCCGGATGCGCCGTCGTCCTTCTATGCGCGGGAGGCCGACATTGGCGCGAGCGATGTCCTCGTGCTCCGCCGCAAGGGTTTGGTGCAACCTCCTATGGATGCGCTGCCGAAAAGCTGGCAGGCCCGATGCCAGCATCTATTCGAACATATCGAACAAACCAGGCCACGAATCGTGCATGCCTGGAACGACCTGACCGGGTTGCTCGCCGCCTATGCCGGATTGCTGGCCGGTTGCCCGCGCATCATCGTGCATTTCCACCATGGGTCGGCGGTCCCGCTCGCCAGCCGCGCGGAACCCGTCGCATCGTATCCGGCGGTTTACCGGAAGCTCCTTTATCGCCCCGAATGCGAGATGATATTTTGCGCCGATGCCGCTGCAAGAGATTACGCCGACTGGTGGTCGCTGCCGATGTCGGAGCGCTTCACGACCGTCTATAACGGTTTCAGCCCGGGCAAGCCTGTCGAAAAACCCGCCGCGCGCGCGCGCCTTTCGCTTCCCCAGGGCGCGCCGATTATCGGAACAGTAATGCGATTCGCGCCGGTGAAGCAACCGTTGAAATGGGCCGAGGCCGCGATCGAACTCTCGCTGTTAATGCCGGATGCGCATTTTCTGATGGTTGGCGAAAGCGGCGCGATCGGCACGTCCGTCAAAGCGAAATTCGAGAAGGCCGGACTCGGCGGGCGGCTTCACATGCCCGGCCAGGTCTCCAACGTCGAAGACTATTATGCGGCCATGGACCTGCTGTGGCTGACATCGCGCAGCGAGGGCCTTCCCAATGTCTGTATCGAGGCGCAGTTTTCCGGTGTGCCGGTTGGCGCATTCGATGTCGGCGGCGTCGGTGAGACGATCGCCGATGGCGAGACAGGATTTCTCGTTTCTCCCGACGATTGCGTGAGTCTTGCCGAGAGCTCGCAGGCGTTGCTCGGCGACCCGGCCAGACTGGACGCCATGGGCCGTAGCGCCAGGGAACGGGCCAGCAGGCTGTTCTCTTCCGACACGTTCTTTGCGAAACTCGCCGCGCTTTATGAAAATAAAGGTCCGATCGATGGCTGAGGGCTGGCGTTTTGCAATCGACCGTGGCGGGACGTTCACGGATGTCGTTGCTGTGTCGCCCGACGGGCGGCAGCATGTCGAGAAGCTGCTCTCCGACAATCCCGAGCAGTATGACGATGCGGCGACGGCCGGGATCGAACGGTTGCTGGAGGCGCACGGCGGCGGCGCGGTCGAGAGCGTCAAGATGGGAACGACGGTCGCGACCAATGCTTTGCTGGAACGCAAGGGCGAGCGGGTGGCGCTGGCGATTACGCGCGGGTTCGGCGATGCGCTGCGGATCGGGTATCAGGCGCGGCCCGAGATTTTCGCGCGGCATATCGTGCTGCCGGAGCAGCTCTATGAGCGCGTTGTGGAGATCGACGAGCGTGTCACTGTCGATGGCGAAGTGCTCGAAGCTCTTGACGACGAAGCCGCGCGGCGGGCGCTCGGCGATCTCCGCAATGACGGGTTCGATGCCATCGCCATCGTGCTGATGCATGGCTGGAAATACCGGGCGCATGAAATCCGCCTCGCCGAAATCGCGGCGGAATTGGGCTTTTCGCAAATTTCGGTCAGCCATGAGGTCGGCGCGCTGATCAAGCTGGTTGGGCGTGGCGATACGACGGTGGTGGATGCGTATTTGTCGCCCGTGCTGAGGCGATATGTCGGAAAGGTTGCGAACGGCCTCGATGAAACGACGCACCTGCTTTTCATGCAGTCCAGCGGAGGCCTCGTCGATGCGCAGCAGTTTCGGGGCAAGGACGCGATTCTGTCCGGCCCGGCGGGCGGGATCGTGGGCATGGTAAAGACGGCGGAAGAGGCAGGATT
>JBGTHW010000041.1:0-32371 GCA_041746035.1 Parasphingopyxis sp. | reverse complement strand
GCGCGGCTGGCGCAAGCCCGGCATCGCGACGAGGCGCTGGCGCTGATCGAAGGCGATGGCCGCGCCCAGAATGCTGCGCGCGCGCTGATCGAGCGCAGACGGCGGGTTCCCGGCGCGATAGATTCAGCGGCAGACGGCGTGGCCGAGATTCTGGTGCGACTCTCCGCCGATGTGAACCGGCGCAATGTTTCGGCGCTGGCGCTTACGCTTAGCCGTTTCGCAACATTTTTAGCGCCCGACAATTCGGTGGCCTGGCTGGTTACGAGCGCGATTCTCGATGCGAACAATCAGGACGATGCGGCGCTCGCGGCGCTTGGCCAGATCGACGAGCAGGACCCTTTCTATCCCGATGCGCAGGACAGCCGGGTTCGTTTGCTCGCAGACGGTGGCAATACCGAGGCGGCGCTGGAGATTGCCCGCGAGCGCATCGAGGCGCGCGACACGACGGCTGCCGACTGGCAGCGCTACGGCGAAATGCACACCGAGCTCGAGCAATATGACGAAGCGGCGCGGGCCTATCGGGAAGCACTGGACCTCACCGGTGAAGAGAATGCGCCATGGTCGGCGTGGCTGCTCTATGGCGGCGCGTTGCTCGATGCAGGGCGCTGGGACGATTCGCGGCCCGCGCTGGAACGCGCCGCGGAACTGGCACCCGATCAGGCACTGGTCCTCAATTTCCTCGGTTATGCGTTGCTGGAGCGCCGCGAGGACCTGGAGAAAGCCGAAACACTGATTGCGCGCGCGAGCGAGTTGCGGCCCGACAATGCGTCTATTACCGATTCGCTGGGCTGGGTTTATTATGTCCAGGGCGATCTCGACCGGGCGATCCCGGTACTGGAGCGCGCTTCGCTGGGCGATCCGGACGAGCCGACGATCAACGAGCATCTCGGCGATGCTTACTGGACGGCGGGCAGGCGGCGCGATGCCCGCTTCGCCTGGCAGGCGGCTCTGGTGACGGCGGAAGAGGAAGCCGCCGAGCGCATCCGGCAAAAGGTCAGCCAGGGCCTGACGCCCGAAACCGCTTCTCCCTGATGCCGGGCGCTCCTTTGCGCGAAACCGCTTATGCCAAGATCAACCTCGCGCTGCATGTGCGCGAGCGGCTGCCCGACGGCTATCACCGCATCGAAACGCTGTTTGCTTTTGCGGAAGATGGCGATGTGGTGTCGGTGGAGGCTGCGGAAAACTTGAGCCTGAACATGGATGGGCTGTTCGCCGATGGATTGCCGCCGACCGATGAAAATCTGGTTTTGCAGGCGGCACAGGCTGTGCGGGAGACGTTCGCTGTCGGGCGCGGGGCCAAGTTACAGCTAGCCAAAAATCTGCCGGTGGCGTCGGGTATTGGCGGCGGGTCGGCGGATGCCGCAGCAACGCTGCGTCTGCTTGCCGGTTTCTGGGGTATCGGTCGCGAGCATCCGAAGCTGATGGACATCGCCGCGAAACTGGGTGCCGATGTGCCTGCCTGCCTGCTATCCGCGACCTGCCGGGGCGAGGGAAGGGGGGACGCGCTTTCCCGCCTCGACAGCGGTCATTTGTCCGGAAGACCGCTCCTACTCGTCAATCCGGACGTTGCTGTATCCACGGCGCATGTATTTCGGGCCTGGGACGGTATCGACCAGGGCGCGCTTGAACTTGAAGAACCGGTCGAACTCGACACGAACTGGCGCAACGATCTGGCAAAACCGGCAATCGCTATTGCGCCTGAGATCGAAGCCGTTCTGGCGGCGCTGCGTTCGTCCGATGGGGCGAGATTTGTGCGCATGTCGGGTTCCGGCGCAACCTGTTTTGCGTTGTTCGACGAGGCAGGTTCGAGGGATCGAGCGGTTGAACCGCTGCGACACGCACATCCGGACTGGTGGATCATGGCTTCTGTGCTGCGTTAACCGTCTTTCAGGGATCGTTAACCCTGTTTTGCAGAATTTCGGTAACGTTCTGTCGTAATAAGCGGGTTCGAGCGGGTCGAGCCTTCCAGGGGTCACATCCGCGAATGATCTGCGCCCTGTCCGGCGGACGTCATTTGGTGCGGGCGGCCTGCTTCGGCAGGGCCGCCCGTTTCGTTTCAGGCGTCGGCGATGCGCTGGGCGACAAGGCCAAGCGGCATCGCACCTCCCCGCAAAACAACCGCATTGAAATTGCGAACATCGAAGGTCTCGCCCCGTGCCGTGCGCATCCGGTCGCGCAGATCGAGCAGCCGCAACTGGCCGAGCTTGTAACCCAGCGCCTGTCCCGGCCAGGCCATGTAGCGTTCGATTTCCGCGACACAGGTGCTTTCCGGATTGCCGGTGACCTCCTGCATATAGCGGATCGCCCGTTCGCGGGGCCAGCGTTTGGAGTGCATTCCGGTATCGACGACAAGACGCACGGCGCGAAACAGCTCGTCCTGCAACCGCCCGAGATCGCCGAACGGATCGTCTTCGTAAAAACCAAGTTCCTTGGCGAACATCTCGGAATAGAGTGCCCAGCCTTCCTGATAGGCATTGAAGCTGGCGATACGGATCAGCAGCGGCGAGTCGCCGAGGCCGCTGGCAATCGCGGTTTGCGTGTGATGGCCGGGCACACCCTCGTGATAGCTGAGCGTCGGCAGCGCGAATTTCGCGACCGCTTCCATGTCGCGCAGATTGATCCAGTAGGTGCCGGGCCGTGTGCCATCCAAGGACGGGGCATCGTAATAGCCGCCGGGTGCGCCATCCTGCGTCGCGACCGGCACCCGGCGTACCCGCATCGTCTGGCGCGGAATAATGGCGGCGGGCAGCATCCGGCTATATTGCGCCTCGGCATTGCTGACCAGCGAACGGACATAGGTGAGCAACTCCTCGCGCCCCGCATCGCTATCTTCGAACAGGAAACGCGGATCGCGGCTCAGTGCCAGCATCCGTTCGCCGACGCTACCCTGCGTCATACCCTGAGCTTGCAGCAATGTTTCCATCTCGGCGGTGATGCGATCGACTTCGGCAAGGCCGACATTATGAATCTCGTCGGGCGATTGTTCTGTATCGCCAAGCGCACGGACGTTCGCCGCATAGAGTGCTTCGCCGTCGGGTTGCGCCCACACGCCGGACTCCGTTTGCCCGCGTACGACCATCCCGGCGATATGTTCGCGCAGCGCCGCATAGGCCGGACGTGCTCTGGTTTCGAGCGCGGCGATAGCGCGACGTATGGCGACCTGCCGCGCGCCGGTGTCCATTACGGCATCGGTCATGCCGTCTCGGAGCGCGGCGATCAGCGTATGATCTTCCGCGCGGCCCGCTTGAAACGCGTCGAGCACCGGCAGCGTCTTTTCCAGCAATATACGCGGCGGGCGGCATCCTGCGGCTTCATCGGCGCGCAGTTTCTCGACCACGCCGGCAAAGCCGGTCTCGAAGCCCTCGAGCTTTTCGATCCAGGCATCGACGGCTTCGGGTGTGCGCAGCGACTGCTGGGTAACCATCAGATTAAGCGAATCGATATGCGGCCCGCTGATCTGCTGGACGAGATAGGGCGAGTGGGTGACGAAATAGAGCGGGTTGATCCGGCCATAGCCAACCGAGGCGGAGCGCGTTCCGTTGGCGAGAATCGCTTCGACGACCGAAGCGGACAGGGAGCTGGGCAGGCTTTGCACCCGCGCAAGGCTGGCGGCGATTTCCGATCGCAGCGCCTGTTCTCCGGACGGCGAATAATCGTCGATGGTGCGGGCAAGCGGGCCACCATTGAGTGAGGCATCCACGCCATTATAGGTGGCGGTCTCGGGCAGATGGCGCAGGAGCGCATCGGCTTCCATCGCCAGTGCCGCCCGGGCACCCGAAGGCATGACAGTGCCGGGGACGGTAGCGCAACCCGCCGCCCCCAATATCGTGCCCGCAGCCAGTCCGGCCATTGTTTCGCGGCGTGTCAAAGAAAATCCCATAGCAACCCTTTCAAGAACCCAATCGCTAGGTGACATTTTCGGCGCGAGACGGCAACTGGTGACAATGCAAAGCCAAGCCCCATACGAAGTTTGGGAAGGATCGACAGACAGCGGTTTGCTGCTGGTGGCGGACCATGCTTCCAGCCACGTTCCCAAAGATATCGATCTGGGCATCGAGGCGGGATTGCTGGAAAAACATATCGCCATCGATATCGGTGTGCTGCCGTTAGCCAAGGCAGTGAGTGCACGCCTTGACTGCCCGGCGGTAATCGCCACGATCTCGCGCCTTGTCGTCGATTTGCATCGCGAGGCGGACAATCCAAAATCGATACCGACGCACAGCGACGGTCACGCTATTCCGGGGAATATCAAGCTCGACGAGGCAGCGAGAGCAGACCGGATCGCACGTTTCTGGACACCTTATCACGCGCGGATATCCGGGATGATCGACAAGAGGCAACCGCGTATACTGTTTACATTGCACAGCTTTACGCCGCAACTCGAAACTGCACCAGAGCAACAGCGCCCGTGGCAATGCGGTATGCTCTACAACACCGACGACCGCGCGCCGCGTATCGCGATACCCAAACTGGAGGCACTCGGCCTGACCGTTGGCGACAACGAACCCTATTCCGGCAAGCTGCTCAATGCGACGATGAACCAGCATGCCGAGGCGCGCGGTCTACCCTATCTCGCCATCGAAGTGCGGAATGACTTGATTGCCGACGCGGATGGCGTGCAGACATGGGCCGAGATTCTCGCTCCCGTAATCGCCGAGACGCGGGATTCGCTGACCTGAGGAACCGATGACCGACCGTTTCGACAAATCGAATCTGCCCAGCCGCCATGTTTCAGTCGGTCCGTCGCGCGCGCCGCATCGCAGTTACTATTATGCGATGGGCATGACCGAGGAAGAGATCGCGCGCCCGTTCGTCGGTGTGGCGAGTGCGGGGAATGACAGCGCGCCCTGTAACACCCGGCTGGATCACCAGGCCAATATCTGCCGCGAGGGCGTGATCGCTAATGGTGGGACGCCGCGACGGTTCAATACGATCACGGTGACCGACGGCATCGCGATGGGGCATCAGGGGATGAAGAGTTCCCTGGTCAGCCGCGAAGTCATCGCCGATTCGGTCGAGCTGTCGGTGCGCGGCCATTGCTATGACGCGCTGGTCGGCTTTGCCGGGTGCGACAAGTCTCTGCCGGGGATGATGATGGCGATGCTGCGGCTCAATGCGCCGTCGATCTTCGTCTATGGCGGTTCGATCCTGCCGGGGCGGTTTCACGACAAGGACGTGACCGTTGTCGATGTGTTCGAGAAGGTCGGCCAATATGAGGCCGATGCTTGTCCTTTGCAGGAATTGATCGCGCTGGAGAAGGTCGCCTGTCCGGGGCATGGCGCGTGCGGCGGACAATTTACCGCGAATACGATGGCCTGTGTCGGCGAGGCGATCGGGCTGTCGCTGCCGAACAGCAATATGGTGCCCGCGCCCTATGAATCGAACGACGATATAGCCCGCGCCGCTGGCGAGCAGGTGATGAATTTGCTGGCGCGGAATATTCGCCCGCGCGATATCTGCACGCGCGAGGCTTTTCAGAACGCGGCGCGCGTGGTTGCTGCTACGGGTGGTTCAACCAATGCCGCGCTGCACCTTCCCGCGATGGCGAACGAATGCGGGATCGATTTCGATCTTTTCGATGTCGCCGAAACCTTCAAATCGACGCCCTATCTCGCCGATCTCAAGCCCGGCGGGAAATATGTCGCAAGGGATATGTACGAGGCGGGCGGCGTTTATATGCTGATGAAGACGCTGCTGGATGCGGGGCAGCTCGATGGCGACTGCCTGACCGTGACGGGCAAGACACTTGGCGAAAACCTCGAAGAGGTGACGTGGAACCCGGATCAGAAAGTGATCTATTCGGTCGCCAATGCGATCACGCCGACCGGCGGTGTGGTCGGCCTCAAAGGCTCGCTTGCGCCCGAAGGGGCGATTGTGAAAGTCGCCGGGATGGAGCGGCTGCAATTCGAAGGTCCGGCGCGCTGTTTCGATAGCGAGGAGGAATGTTTCGCTGCCGTCGAGAAGCGCGATATCGCCGAAGGTTCGGTGATCGTCATCCGCTATGAAGGGCCAAAGGGCGGCCCCGGTATGCGCGAGATGCTGTCGACCACCGCTGCGCTCTATGGGCAGGGCATGGGCGAGAAGGTTGCGCTGATCACCGATGGCCGCTTCTCGGGTGCGACGCGCGGCTTCTGTATTGGCCATGTCGGGCCGGAAGCCGCCGATGGCGGGCCGATCGCGCTGATCGAGGATGGCGACATCGTCCGCATCGACGCCGAAGCCGGGACCATAGACCTCGATGTTGCCGGCGATGTTCTCGCTTCGCGCCGCGCCCGCTGGAAGCCTCGCGAACACGATTATCAATCCGGCACATTGTGGCGGTATGCACAAAATGTCGGCCCGGCCAGGGACGGAGCGGTCACGCATCCCGGGGCCAAAGCGGAGACCCATATCTATGCGGATATTTAGCGGGGCAATCGCGCTGCTGGCACTCGTGGCCTGCGGCGGCGCGGAGACAGAGCGGGAGCCGGTCGATCCCCTGCTGGAGGCGGAAGCCGAGGCGCGGGCGCGGCTTGCGGACAGTGGAACGATTGTTTGCGCGATCGATGGCGAGGAAGGTTTTCGCAGGGAATGCACGATAGAACGGACGCAAGGACAGGACGGGCTGATCCTGACATTGCGCCATGCCGATGGCGGATTCCGGCGCCTGCTCGTCACGGATGACGGTCGTGGTGTGATCGCAGCCGATGGAGCCGAGCAGGCCGAGGTGTCTCCGATATCCGCAGCGGAAATCGAAGTCGCCATTGCCGGAGACCGCTATCGCCTTCCCGCCACCGTGCGCCCGTGATCGGGCGCGCCATCCTCACCGGTGCCGAAATGCAGGCGGCGGAAGAACGAACCATCGAGGCGGGGACGTCTGTCGATGCTCTGATGGAGCGCGCGGGCCGTGCCGTCGCCGATATTGCCTGGCGGATGGCGGGCAGAACATCGGCCTTGATCCTGTGCGGCCCCGGCAATAATGGCGGTGACGGGTATGTCGTTGCGCGCCTGCTGGCGGAGCGAGGCGTCGATGTGCGGGTCGCGGCGCTGACCGAGCCGGGGGCGGATGCGGCGCGCAAGACGCGGATGGAATGGACGGGCAAGACAGGTGCGATTGCGAATGCGGAACCGGCATCGCTGGTGATCGATGCGCTGTTCGGGACGGGCCTCAAGCGACCGCTGGACAGCGAACTGGCCGAAAAACTCGGCGATCTCGTTGCGCGCGCGACCCATAGCGTCGCTGTCGATCTGCCGAGCGGTATCGAAACCGATACCGGGAAACTGCTGTCGCCCGTTCTCAATTTCGATGCGACGGTGGCACTGGGCTCGCTGAAGCCCGCCCATCTTCTTCAGCCATCCGCGCGGCATTGCGGGCATATTGCAGTCGGTGAAATCGGCATCGCAGCCAAGAGCAATCTCCATGAAATCGCACGACCCCGTCTCGTTGCACCTGGCCCGGAGGATCACAAATATACGCGCGGCTATGTGTTCGTGGCGGAAGGCCCGATGGCGGGCGCGGCCAGCCTGGCTGCGCAAGCCGCGATGCGGACGGGCGCGGGTTATGTCGTCATGGCCGGGCCGGAGCGCGGCGAAGGGCCCCAAGCGCTGATCATGAAGCAGGCGGCGGAACCCAAGACGCTCGGCAAGCTGCTGGAAGATGGCCGGATCGATGTTGCGGTGGTCGGGCCGGGGCTGGGGCTGGAAAAGAAGGCGAAGGCGCGGCTCGATGTCGTGCTCGGCGCGAACCGCAGACTGGTCATCGATGCCGATGCGCTGACACTCCTGGCGAAAGGCGATGGGCCGGAGCGGCTGACCGGCTGTGCGGCGACGCCGATCCTGACACCCCATGCAGGCGAGTTTGCGCGCCTGTTTGGAGACAGTGAAGGCAGCAAGGTAGGAAGAACGCGCGCTGCTGCGGAACGCAGCGGATCGGTCGTTATCTTCAAAGGCGGGGACACGGTGATCGCTGCGCCAGACGGTCGCGCCGCGATTGCGCCTCCTTCGCCCGGATGGCTGGCGACGGCGGGGACAGGAGATGTACTGACGGGTATCGTCGCGGCGCGCTACGCCCGGAATAGCGATCCGTTGGAGGCGGCGTGCGAGGCCGTCTGGCTCCATGCCGAAGCGGCGCGGCGAGCGGGCCCGTTTCTGATTGCGGACGATTTGATCGCGGCCTTGCCCGGCACGATGCGGCGCTGCCTTCAGCGCTAATTCTTGTTGCTGAAAGATACGCCTGGCTGCTCCGAAGTGTTTACGGTCAAGTCGAATATGTCGGGCCGCGAATAATGGCCATCGGTATCGAGCGCGGCCAGCCCTTCGCCGATCCGATCGAGGTCGAGTTCGGCGTGGATAATTTCGCATTGATCGCCAGCCTGCGCGAGGATATCGGCATTAGGCGCAATAATGGAGCTGCCGCCAGATTGAAGCTGCCTGTCCGGCATGGCGTCGATCAGGGCATGGGCTCCTTCGTTGCCCCCACAGCGCTCCAGGCCCTCGAAAAGCGCATCGCGATGCAGCACCGTGCCCGCCGAGAGAACGAAGCATCGCCCCTCGAACGCATAGTGCCGCGCCGCGATGTCGTATGTCTCGCGCACAGTCGGCCACGCCGCGACATGCACTGTCTCGCCCCGATTATGCATCGTGGCGCGGGCCAGCGGCATCCAGTGTTCCCAGCATATCAGGCTGCCGATCGCACCATATTCGCTTTGATGGACGCCCAGCGTCGAGCCATCGCCGCGTCCCCAGATCAGCCTTTCGCCATGCGTCGGCACCAGTTTGCGGTGCTTCAGTGGCGGCGCGTTCGGGCGGAACAGATATTGCGTGTTGGTGAGGCTGGAGCGCACCCTTTCATGCGCACCTACCGACACCAGCAAGTCGCGCGTATCGATTAGCTCCTGTAGCGGCCCCAGTCGCGGATCATTCTCCGTTACCGCCTGTTCCAGCAATATCCGGTGCAGCGCCTTGCTGCCCGAGTGATCCCAGAGCGCGGTGCCGGGTGCCTCGTCCAGCCAGATCGGATAGCCGCCGAGAAATGTCTCGCCGAAGGCGATCAGCTCCGCGCCGCCATCCGCAGCTTCGTTTACATGCGCGATCAGCCCTTCGATGCCGCCGCTAATATCCAGCGGCAGCGGTTCGGCCTGAATGATCGCCGCCTTCAAAACGCCCATCAGAAGACAAGCAATGCCGCGTTAATCGTCAGCCAGATCAGCACGATGCTGGCGATCAGGAACAGCAGAAAGCGCACCATCACCTTGTTGATGGTCACCTGCACAAGGCTGTGGACGACCCTGATTCCGACATAGGCCCAGGCAAGGATGAGATTGAGGCCATCGCCCGTGCCGATCAGCGCCAGCGTCAGCGCGACCGCATAAAACAGCGTCGGCTGCTCCATCAGGTGATTGTAATTATGCGCCTTCCACTGGATGTTCGCCGGGAGAATCTCGTCGAGATAGTTGGGCGTCATGCCGGTCATGCGATCCGCTGGAATATCCGCTTTCTGCATCGCCGGAATGCGCGTGACATACATCCAGAGCCAGATCAGCATCGTCCAGAGAACGAGCGCGATGACAGGCGCGAGGATCGGGGCGTTGTTTTCCATAAGAACCTCCTAGTGAAGCGCGGCTGCGAGGCCGTGCAGGGCCAGGCCAAGCAGCGCCAGTGTCGATAGCAGAAACAGCGCGAACCGCACCACGACGCGATTCCAGAGCACCTGCACCAGACTATGCGCAATCCGCAGACCGACATAGGCCCAGGCGAGCCAGACATTCAGCCAGACATCGCCGGTGCCGGTCAGCGCGATAATAAACACCGCCGCATAGAATATCGTCGGCTGCTCCATCAGATGCGTGTAATTGTGCGATTTCCAGTTGACGCGATCCGGGATGTTCGGCTCGATATCCTGCCCGCGCCCGCCGATATTCTGGCTGAGATCGATGCCCGCCTTGGCCATCGCCGGAAACCGCGTGAGCGCCATCCAGGCTAGGATGATAAGCGTCCAGACCACCAATACGGCGGCGGGCGCGAGAATGGCGCTGTTCATATCGACCCTCATTATTACGTGTCAGGAAGGTGACGATGCGGCGTTCGGTTGTCAATTGCAACGCGATGTGCGTGGCCGGGGGTTGAATGTCGGTAGTTGGGTGAAGTCGGTGTTAACAAACTTTTACCCGACCTCAGCTAAACTGGCTCTATGTCAATCGAGGGGCAGAAATTCTATCCGGGCGCAATGACACCCCGGCAAATCGTCGCTCTGGCGAGCGAATACCGTCGCGCAGCAGCCGTATTACTACCGACCGGTCGCCGTGGTCAGCCGGTCATACCGCCTCATTGCGATCCATGCAGTCGAACTTTATCTGAACGCATTTCTCCTAGCGTCAGGGCATTCGTCTGCCTCGCTAAGAAGCCTGCACCATAATTTGGCCGCGCGCGCTAAGCTCGCGATAAGCTTAGGGCTTAGCCTGCGTAAGCGCACGTCGACCCATCTGGAGAATCTTTCAGACACGCGCGAATATCTGACCTCCCGCTATGATCCGGCGGCAGCGACAGTTTCAGAGCTGAACAGGGTCGCTGCGTCGTTGACGGAGATCGCGGACAAAGTGACGGACTTCATTAACAGGTCTGAGGTCTAATAGAGAAATATCCGCAATCGGGGCGAAAGCTGCACTTGAGGTCGAAATACCACCCGATGTCAGGATTGCGCGACAAGCCCAATTTCGGTAGCCAAACGCAATGACACGAACCCCGACACTCGACGGCGTCAAAAAGGCGCTCACGAACATTGCGGGCGTGGCGACGAAAACGCCGCTGCTGCCGCTCGATACGGACTATGGCCGCATCTGGGTGAAATGCGAAAATCTTCAGCCGATTGGTGCGTTCAAGATACGCGGGGCCTATCACCGCCTGGTATCGCTCGGCACCGAAGAGCGTGCTGCGGGTGTTGTCGCTTTTTCCTCGGGCAATCATGCGCAGGGGGTCGCCTATGCCGCGCGGGCGCTGCGGATGGATGCCGCCATTGTCATGCCGTCCGATGCACCCGCCGCGAAGATGGACGCGACCCGCGAGATGGGCGCCGAGATCGTCATCTATGATCGCATGACCGAAAACCGGGAGCATATCGCGGCGGCGCTGGCGGAGGAGCGCGGCGCGACACTGGTGCCGAGCTTCGACGATCCGTGGATTGTCGAAGGGCAGGGGACGGCGGCGCTGGAAGCGGCCGGGCAGATGGAGCACCTCGCGGGCGGGCCTCCCGATAGTGCGGTAATTTGCTGCGGCGGGGGCGGGCTGGCGTCGGGTTCGGCGCTGGCTATGCCGGACGTTCCGATCACGATTGTGGAGCCGGAGGGCTGGGACGATATGGCGCGGTCGCTCGCGAACGGCGCAATCGAGCCGGTCGGCGAGAATCCGCCGGAAACGCGCTGTGATGCGCTGCAAACCTTGCGCGTATCGCCGCTGACCTTCAGCATTCTGCACGATCACGGCGCTTCGGGGGTTGCTGTCAGCGAGGAAGAGGTCGCCCATGCGATGCGCGTTGCCTATTCGCGGTTGCAGCTAGTCGTCGAACCGGGCGGTGCGGTGGCGCTGGCGGCGGTGCTGGCGGGCAAGGTCGAGCCGACGGAGCGCACATTCGTGACGCTCTCCGGCGGCAATGTCGATCCGGCGGTTTTCGCCGCGATTATTCAGGGCTAGGCTCGCCCGATGCTGATGATCGCCAATATCGCGCTGTCGATTGCCATGGTCGCGGTTTTCGCGCTGGCGGCGGGCGGCATTTATCTCTGGACAAAACGCGGCGACAGGCAACGCGGGTTGCTGATGCTCGCCGCCGCCCTTGTCATCCTTGTGAATGTCCTGATCTGGACAGTTCCGAATCCTTCGTAACGCTGGAAGGTTATACTGGGTTACGATGGTTAGAGCGGAAATCCGTTATTTGATCGGGCAATCCGGATCGAGCCGCATATCGAGATAATCGTCGACCGATTGCATCAGCGACGGCATTTCCCTTTCGAAAAAATGGTTGGCTCCGGGAATCACGTCATGCTGGATCGTGATGTGTTTCTGGGTGCGCAATTTATCGACCAGTTTCTGGGTACCGCTGGGCGTGGCGACCTCGTCCTCGTCGCCCTGGATGATAACGCCGGAGGCGGGGCAGGGCGCGAGGAAGCTGAAATCGTACATATTGGCAGGCGGGGCGATGCTGATAAAGCCGCGTGCTTCCGGGCGTCGCATCAGCAGCTGCATGCCGATCAGTGAGCCGAAACTGAACCCGGCAACCCAGGTCGTCTCAGCTTCGGGATGCAAGCTCTGAACCCAATCGAGGGCGGAGGCCGCATCCGACAGTTCGCCGACGCCATTGTCGAACTCGCCCTGGCTCTTGCCGACGCCGCGAAAATTGAAACGCAGCGTTGCGAAACCGCGGCGCACGAAAGTCTTGTAGAGCGCCTGGACGATGGCGTTGTTCATCGTGCCGCCGCCTTGCGGATGCGGATGGAGGATCATCGCGACCGGCGCGCGCGGGCGCGGCGGCGGAGAAAAACGGCCTTCGAGGCGACCGTCGGGACCGGGAAAAATAACTTCGGGCATGGTGGTGTGTGCGGCCTTGGCTGGAAAGGAGGGTGAATCGGGCTTATGCGGGATAAGCGATGCTGTATTATATAGGCGGAGCACAGGCTCCAAGCAACAAAAACCGGGTAAACAATTGAACAATCGTCTTTATTTAGATCATGCCGCAACCACGCCGATGCTCGCCGAAGCGCGCGAGGCGATGACGGCGGCGATGACCGACTGGGCGAATCCCTCGTCTCCGCATGGCGAGGGGCGCGGCGCGAAGGCCGCACTGGAAGATGCGCGCGAACGAATCAGGGCGGCGCTCGATTGGAACCATGAACTGATCTTTACCAGCGGCGCGAGCGAAGCGATCGCCATCGGTCTCGCCTGCGCCAGGGTAGAACGGATCATCGTCAGCGCCGTCGAGCACGATGCGGTTTTGCGCGCGGCGGGCGATGCGGAGCGAATCCCGGTCGACGATAATGGTCGCGTCGACGGTGCGAAGCTGAACTGGATGCTGGCGGGCAAGGAGCCTGTCGCCATCGTCGCCATCCAGTCGGTCAATAACGAGACTGGGGTAATCCAGGATCTGGAAGATATCGGTCAGCGTATCAGGGTTGGAGGTAATCTGCTGTTTGCCGATTGCAGTCAGTCGGCGGGTAAACTGCCACTTCCCGATGCCGATCTGATTTCGCTATCGGCGCATAAATTCGGCGGGCCGCCGGGGGTGGGGGCTTTGCTGGCGAAAGACCTGGCGATGCTCCATCCGCTGGGCGGGCAGGAGAGGGGATACCGCCCCGGCACCGAGAATGTACCCGCTGTGCTGGGCATGGCGGCAGCCCTGGAAGCGCCGAAAAACTGGTTTTCGACGACCGAACAGCTGCGCGATCATCTCGACAAGGCCATCGAGCAGGGCGGCGGGATGGTGGTTGCCAGGGAAGCTGACCGCATCCCGACCATCGGCGCCTATCGCCTGCCCGGCATGCCGGCGACCGCGCAGCTGATCCAGCTCGACATGGCGGGCATTGCGATTTCGGCAGGCAGTGCGTGCTCGTCGGGAAGCCTGAAATCGAGCCATGTGCTGGAGGCGATGGGCTGGGATGAGGCGGAGGCCAGCGAAGTCATTCGCGTCAGTTTCGGGCCGCAAACCAAGCGCGCCGATATTTATCGCTTTGTCGAGATCTGGAACCGGCTTGCTGAAGAGGCGCGGGAGCGTAACGCGTGAGTCGTCCGATCTATCTGGATTATCAGGCGACGACGCCGCTCGCTCCGGAGGCCCGCGAGGCGATGGCGCCGTTCATAGACGACCGCTTCGGCAACCCGCATTCGCCGCACAGAATGGGGCGCGAAGCCGCTGCGATAGTCGAAATTGCTCGCGAGCAGGTTCAGGACTGTCTTGGTGCCAACAATGGACAGATTGTGTTTACATCGGGCGCGACGGAAGCCGCGAACTGGGCGATCAAGGGTGCGCTTGCGAACGCACCGGAGCATCGCAAGCGCATTGTGACGGTCGGTACGGAACATGCCTGCGTCCTCGATACGGCGCGTTATTGCGAAAGCATCGGCAGCGAAGTCACCGTCATCGGCGTCCCGGAAGGAGGTGTGGTCGATCCGTTAACATTCGGCGAAGCGCTGGACGAGGATGTCGCGCTCGTAGCGGTGATGCTGGTAAATAACGAGATTGGCGCGATCCAGAAGATCGAGCAGATCGGCATGCAGGTGCGTGCGTGCGGAGCGCTGATGTTTTGCGATGCCGTGCAGGGCTTTGGCCGGATTTCGGTGCCGTGGGAGCAGTGCGACATGATCGCCCTGTCGGCGCACAAGATACATGGACCCAAGGGAATCGGTGCGCTGTGGCTGACCGATGGCGTCGCACCGACCCCGTTGCTCCATGGTGGCGGACAGGAGCGCGATTTGCGTTCGGGCACTCTGGCCCCGGCGCTTTGTGCCGGCTTTGGCGCGGCGGCGGCGCTCGCCGACGTGCGACGCGATGACGATATGGCGCATGTCGAAGCCCTCTGGGCGCTGGCGAAGGAGAAACTGGACGATAGCTGGAGCATCAATGGTTCGGATTGCGCGCGCTACCCGGGCAATCTCAATATCCGCCGCAAAGGACTGGATGCGGCGCGGCTGATTTCGGAGGTGCGCGGGGTTGCGTTCTCGGCAGGATCGGCCTGTGCCAGCGGATCGGGGCGGTCGAGCCATGTCCTCGCCGCACTGGGGCTTTCCGTTGCCGAGGCGCGTTCGAGTATCCGTCTCGGTTTCGGGCGTTATACAAGTGGCGATGAATTGGGCGACGCGCTTGACCTGATCCTCGCCGGTGTCGAACGGCAAGAGAGCGTTTCTGCGTGATACGCATCCGGTTCATTTCGGCCGATGGAGAATCGACAAGCGAAGTCGAGGGCAAGGCGGGCGAATGCCTGCTCGATATTGCGCAGGCCGACGGCCAGCCGCTGGAGGGAACCTGCGAAGGGCAGATGGCGTGCTCGACCTGCCATGTTCATGTCGATCCCGAAGATTTTGCGAAACTGCCCCCGGCCGAAGAGATGGAAGACGATATGCTCGATCTTGCCGCCGATGTCGGTCGTTACAGTCGTCTCGCCTGCCAGATATTGATCGATGAAAGCCTGGGTAGCCTGACCGTCCGGATGCCGCGCAGCGCCCGCAATATGCAAGGACGTTGACAAAGATTGCCACGCTTTTTAGCTTCTTCTCATGGCAACGATGAACATCTCTCTTCCCGATGAAATGAAAGCCCATGTCGAAGCGCAAGTGGCGACCGGGCGATTTGCCAATGTCAGCGATTATATGCGGGCGCTGGTCCGTCGCGATCAAGGCGAAATCGATCGTCTCCGCGCGCTTATCGATGAAGGTGAGGCAAGCGGCTGGAGCGACAAGACGCCGAGACAGGCATTTGCCGAAGCGAAACGACAATTCCGCTCCGAATAAAATTAAGGCAGCGTGCCTTTGAGGATCTGCGCGACATATGGCTTTTCACGGCTCGGCGATGGGGCATCGAGCAGGCGGAGCAATATAAGCGTCAAATAAATGACGCGATAGACAGACTGGCAGAATTGCCCGCTCTTGGACCTATGTTTCTTCACGAAGGCACGCGGTATCGACGATGGCGTTGCGGCAGGCACTTCATTGTCTATCGCGAACAGGCGGGCATGTTGGCCATTATTCGCGTCGTTCATGAACAATCCGATCTACCCGCCAAGATTGACGAGTAACGTCTTCCATTGAATTTCAATCCGGATGTCGCCATATCAACCCCGGGAGTCGGGCGGACGTTGCATTCGCCAACCCGGTCAGGTCCGGAAGGAAGCAGCCGTAACGATTTCGCGACGGGTCGTTCCGGCTCCCACCTTTTCTCATAACAGCTTCGACATGAGGCCGCGTTATCGCTAGTCTCCTATCATGTCCGATTCCCCCGATACGATGACTGAGGAAATAGACGCCGGACCCGGCCTTGGACTCGACGAACCGGCGCAGCCCGATCCACCTGAAACCGCGCAACCCTATCGCGTACTCGCCCGCAAATATCGCCCGCAGAGTTTCGATGCGCTGATCGGCCAGGACGCGATGGTGCAGACACTCGCCAATGCGATCAAGCGCGACCGGCTTGCCCATGCCTTCCTGCTGACCGGCGTGCGCGGCGTTGGCAAGACATCGACGGCGCGGCTCATCGCCAAGGCGCTGAACTGCATCGGACCGGACGAAGAAGGCGGGCCGACCATCGATCCGTGCGGGGTGTGCGAGCCGTGCAAGGCGATTGCAGAAGGTCGCCATATCGATGTCGTCGAAATGGATGCCGCCTCTCACACCGGCATCGACGATGTCCGCGAAATTATCGACGCCGTGCGCTATTCCGCGGTTTCGGCACGCTACAAGATTTACATCATCGACGAGGTTCATATGCTTTCGAAGCAGGCGTTTAACGGCCTGCTCAAAACCCTCGAAGAGCCGCCGCTGCACGTCAAATTCCTGTTCGCGACAACCGAAGTCAACAAGGTGCCGGTGACGGTGCTCTCGCGCTGCCAGCGTTTCGATCTGCGCCGGGTGACAGCGGAACGGCTGACCGAACATTTTCGCTGGATCACGGAACAAGAGGAAGCCGAAGCCGACCCCGAGGCATTGGCGCTGATTGCACGGGCGGCGGAAGGGTCGGTACGCGACGGTCTTTCCATTCTCGACCAGGCGATTGCCCATGGACAGGATGTCGTGAGTGCAGCGCAGGTGCGCGAGATGCTCGGTCTTTCAGACAGGGGAGTTGTACGCACACTGTTCGGTCAGTTGCTGGAGGGCGATGCGCGGGCGGTTCTGAAAACGGTCGGCGAGCAGCACGATCTCGGCGTCGATCCGGCGGCGCTGTTTCGCGGTCTGCTTGAAACAGCGCATGGCATTACGCGAACCAAGGTCGGCGGAGGCGACGACCCGGCGCTGTCCGCCGAGGAACGCGAGGCTTTCGCCGACTGGGCCAGCCGCCTCGGTTTTGCGCCGCTGCATCGCATCTGGCAGTTGCTGCTGAAGGGATTGCAGGAGGTCGAAACCGCACCGATCCCGCTGGAAGCCGCCGAAATGGCGCTGCTCCGGATTGTTCACGCCGCCGGACTGCCCGATCCGGGCGAGCTGGCGCGCAAACTGTCCGAAGGTAAACTCGTTGTGTCGACGCCGGCGCCGTCATCATCGGGCGAGAGTATCGATGCCGGAGATGTCTCCAATTATCCCGGCAGCTTCGCGGCGCTCGTTGCTGCGCTTGAAAAGAATGGCGAGCGGATGCTGGCGCTAATGCTTCACGACCAAGTGGGATTGGTCGATTATGCGCCGCCCGAACTTGTTATCAAGCCTCACCAGCCGATAGGCGGCGATGATCTGCGAAGCATGGCAGCGGCCTTGAAAACGGCGACTGGAGAACACTGGACGGTGAAGACCGGGGAAAGCGACGCGCAGCCTTCGCTCAGGGAAGCGGAAAAAGCCGCCGAGCAGGCCGAGCGCGAGCGCGTCCTTCAATCGCCGATGGTCAAGGCGGCGATGGAAGCCTTTCCCGACGCCGAACTGATCGATTATACACTTGGCAATATTAGAAGGAGCGCCTGACGCGTGAAAAATCTCGATGAAATCATGAAGGCTGCGCAGAATGTGCAGGAGGAACTGCAAAAAGCGCAGGAAAATCTTGAAAATGTAATGGTCGAAGGCGCGTCCGGGGGTGGCCTCGTCAAGGTGACGGCGAGTGCCAAGGGCACGATTAAGGGCGTCGAGATCGATGAATCTTTGCTCAAGCCGGAAGAGAAACAGATGCTCGAAGACCTGGTGATAGCCGCGTTCAACGATGCCCGCACCAAGGCCGATGCGAAAAGCCAGGAAGAGATGAGCAAGATGACCAGTGGCCTGCCGCTCCCGCCCGGTTTCAAGCTGCCGTTTTAACCCGGCGATCCATGCTGTGCGCGCGAGGGTTGTAACTTTCTCGCGTTGCGCCGCGAAATATTCAGCGCAAGAAGAATTTGGCAAAGGAGGTATCAATGAAAACCTTGACGATAGTGGGCACTGCAATGGCCGTCATGCTTGCCGCCAGCCCGCAAATGGCCGCAGCCAGCGATACCCGGAATCACAGTATAACGAACTCGATTCCGGGCAATCCCGGCAGAGATCAGCTACGCCAGGGCCAACGGGCTTTGTCGCGATATATCACGTGCGGCTCCTGTCCCTTTTCCCAAGGCGTGAACGACCGGAGCACCGCGAACGAAGTTGTGCGTCAGGTGCAAGGTGGCGAAATAGAGATTCCGCGCCGTCACCGCGATGCGCTGATGGTCTTCATTGCCGATCGCTACGGACGAACCCGGTAAATATACACCATGCCTTCGAACGCAGACCGTTCGGAGGTCCATAACAGACGCGGTTGGTTAGCAGCAGCAATCGCCGTTGCGGTTGTTGCCGCGCTGACTTTATATTCGCGCAGCGCGTCGGTTCTCATTCTCCCCTATGTGGCGCTGCTCTCGCTGGGCAGTGCAACCATTTTTATCCTGCTGCGGCGCGCAGGCCCGCCCGGATCGCGTTTCGTTCTCGGTGTCGCCATATTTGTCCATGCCATCGCGCTGGCCGGTTTCGCAGCGTTCGAGAATGACTATTTTCGCTTCCTCTGGGATGGCTGGCAAACGGTCGCTACCGGTACACCCTATGGCGTGGTGCCGAGCGACTATTACGGCCAGGAACTGCCGAATCCCGGCCTCTCACGGGCGCTGGACGGCATCAATAATGCTGATCTCAAAACGATATACGGGCCAATGCTTCAGCTCGTTTTTGCTGCGGTTTATTGGCTCGGCGGTGCCGATCCGCTGGTGCTCCGCATCGTCTTCGCCGTGCTCAACCTGGCGATTGTTGCTCTGCTTCTACGCGTGGCCGGGCCAAAAGGCGCGGCGCTATATGGCTGGTGCCCGCTGGTCATCGCCGAGGTCGTTATCCACCTCCACCCCGATGCGATCATGGTCTTGCCGCTGCTCGCCGGGCTCGTCCTCGTCCGCTCTCGCCCTTTACTCGCCGGGATAGCCTTTGGAATGGCTGCGGGGGTCAAGATCGTTGCCCTCGCCGCCTGGCCGCTGCTTTTGCGGATGGAGAGACGTGCGCCGATCGCTGCCATCGCTGCTCTGGTGCTGCTGTATCTGCTATTCCTGGTGCAAGGGCAGGGTGTTGGGTGTGAGTCGACCGAAGTCTTCGCGCGCGAGTGGTATTTCAATCCGCTCGGCTTTGCGGCGCTTTCACAATTCTTGCCACAGGGAGCGGCCAGATTTGCGGCGGGTCTGCTTGGCATGATGCTTATCCTGCTGTTTCACGCTCGAACGCGCGGGTTGGAGCAGCCGCCGCTTGCACCCATATTCGGCGCGGTCCTGCTTTTCGCGCCGGCGGTCAATGCCTGGTACATGCTCTGGATATTGCCCTTTGCCGTGGCGAGCCGCGCGGTGTGGCCATTCGCTCTCGTCGTGGCGTTGCCGCTGAGCTATCTGACCGGGATCAACCTTGACGACACCAGCCTTGAGGCGTTTCAGGTTCATCCGCTCGCCTGGTGGACGGAAATCGTTCTATTGCTCGCGGCACTTGCTTTCGATGCCCGGCGCTGGCTGCGTGAACGGCATAGTGCAGTGATTGGGTCCGTCATGCTTCCGCCGATTAACGAACCGCATATCGGCGTTCTTATCCCCGCATTCGATGAAGAACAGTCAATTGGTAACGTTGTCGCAGGGATTCGTGCGGCGAGATGGCCTCGTCCGCCAGTAATATTCGTGATCGACAACGGATCGAGCGACCGGACCGCCGCGCTGGCGCTAGCCGCCGGAGCAACAGTGATCGAAGAGCCGCGCAAAGGGTATGGCAGTGCCTGCCTCGCCGGAATAGCCGCATTGCCGGAAAATGCTTCGATTGTCGTCTTCCTCGATGCCGATGGCTCGGACGTGCCGGCGGAAGCGCCGGCCCTCGTCGCACCGATCATCGCCGGAAAGGCGGACCTGGTTATCGGATCGCGTATATTGGGCGATCGGCAAAAGGGTTCGATGACGGTGCCGCAACTGTTCGGCAACTGGCTTGCGACCCGTCTTGTCCGGCTTGTCTGGGGCGGCCGGATGACCGATCTGGGTCCGTTCCGCGCAATCCGTCGCGACAGCCTGATGCGGTTGGATATGGCGGATCGCGATTTTGGCTGGACGGTCGAGATGCAGGTCAAGGCGGTTCGGCAAAATATGGCAATTATCGAAAAACCGGCCGCTTATCGCAAGCGGGTCGGGGTGTCGAAAATTTCCGGAACCGTGCGCGGCGTTTTTGCCGCAGGCACTAAAATACTCTGGGTGATCGGTCGGGAAGCTTTTGTGCGCTAGGTGGTGCGGCGTTTCCGGTGGCGGCGGATAAGATAGATTCCGCCGCCGAGAACGATAATCAGCATCGCGCCTGCCATTGCGGCATATTCCGGGAAGGAACGGATCAGCCAGATCGGCGAGACATAACCCGTACCGGCATCGGCAGGCGGCACATCGGTATCATTGAGCCGCCAGTCATATTCAAGGAAGCGGATGTCCATTGCGCCCGAGCGCAAGGCCCCGGCTTGTTCGGCGGTAAGCCCGAGGCTGTCGGAATAGCGCGCAAGGAATGCGCCGAGGGTTTCCGTGCCGCGCCAGCCCTGTTCGAAATCCCCGCGATACCAGCTGAAGATGCTCGATACCGCGAGTCCGCCATCCTCCATCCGGTTGCGTGCAGTATCGGAGAGAAACCCGGTCGTGCCGGCCTCCAGCTGGTCTTCCAGCCGCGCCCCGGTGAACGCTTCGTCACGCAGCGCGGGACAGCCGATGCTCGCGCAGTTTACCGCGAAATGAATCCGTGGATCGTTGTAACGTCCGCTCTCGCGAATCATGCCATGCTCGATCTCGTCCAGCGTGCGTTCTTCGCCCAGCAGCGGAATGAACCGGCGCTGCCAGGGAGACTCGGTGACGGTCCCCAGTTCGCGGATGGAGTTGAGTTCGGGATAGCCGGTGAGAATCAATTCGACCGTCCAGGCATTATAGGCATTGATCAGGAAAGCGAGCTGATCGGCGATGGACCAGCTATCGAATTCCCGGGTTTCGACCGATGCGAGCACATCGAGATAGCTGTCGAGAGCAGCGCGATCGGTCTCGAAGCCCCGATAATCGACGGTCGATACGGAACCCTGCGCATCGATCTCGACATGGCTCTGGAGCAATTCGGTCCAGGCCGAATGATCGACTTCTGCCCAGACCGCTGTATTCGAAAGGAAAAGCGCCGCAGCAGCGGCATAGCGGGTAAACATGTTCGGCATACCTCTTGCCTCTTGCAAAATGGGGGCGGCTCCGCATTGGCCGACCTGCTCTCGGCCAATGCTTCGCCCGAAGCGAGATGAAGGTTACAAGGCGACCGACGCTCTTGCTTCATCGGCAGGGAGGCAACGCACCGCGCAGATCGTCGCCATTATTGGTGAATGTGCCTTACGCGAATAGGCTCCCCTCATTCCGGTTTCGGAACAATTCTCCTTCAGTCCCGTTATTGGCGGAATAGCAGGAGAGTTTGAAATGACGGAAGAGAAGATTACCGAGCGCGACGATGGCGTAACCAGGGAGCGCACCGTAGAAACTAGCGACGACGCCTCGCATACAACCGTTGTCGAAAGGACCGGCGGCGGTGCGGGCTGGGTAATTGCGATCATTCTGCTGGTTGGAGTTGGCGTTGCTATCTATTTTCTTACCCAGAGCAATGACCGCGAAGCGGTGGAGACCGAAGCTATCACCGGTGCTGCGGGCGATGTTGGCGATGCCGCGCAGAATGTCGGGGACGCGGCTCAGGATGCCGCCGAGAATCTCGACCCCGGCAACTAGCTGATGCAGCCGACGAGTTCGCTGCCGCGTATCTGACCCATGCGTCTGGCGATGATATTCCCGTAACGCGCGGTCCAGCCGCTCGGGTTGCGGCCGGCGCGGCGCTTTGGGGAGGGTAGCACGGCAGCGATGCGGGCCGCTTCCATGTCGCTCAAGGTGTCGGCATTGTGATCAAAATAGCGGGCGGCTCCGGCATTGACCCCGTATGTGCCGATGCCGGTCTCCGCGACATTGAGATACATCTCCATGATCCGCTCTTTCGGCCAGAGCAGTTCGATCAGCGCGGTAAAATAGGACTCCAGTCCCTTGCGGAACCAGCCGCCGCCCTGCCAGAGAAAGACGTTTTTCGCGGTCTGCTGGCTGATGGTGGAGCCGCCACGCTCGCGCCGTCCGGTCTGCCTTTCCTCCCAGGCCTCGCGGATCGCGCCATAATCGAAACCGTTGTGGCTGCAGAAATTGCCATCCTCGGAGGCGATGGCGGCGATGGCCATGTCGGGATCGATCTCCGACAGGCTCATCCAGTCCCGGTTCGCGCCATTCTCGTCGAGCAGCATCGTCATGGTTATTGGCGGAGGCACGAACCGCATCAGCAACACCCAGGCGACAGTAACCAGCAGGAACCAGAAAACAGTTTTCAACAGGAACCCGAAGACGCGCCGCATGCGCGCCTTCTAGCTTTACCGGTGGGTTAGCGAAAGCGAATAAGACTATAAACAACTTGCTCGACTAAAGTCGTCATTGCGAGCGCAGCGTGCCGCAGGCGACCGCAGGTCAACCAATCCGGAGCCGCAGACCATACTGCTAGCGGTACTGGATTGCTTCGTCGCTTCGCTTCTCGCAATGACGATCGGTTCAAATTTTTCAGCGAATTAGATCGCGGGGAGCAGCTTCCTGTCGTCGGCGATGCGGATCATCGCCTTTTGCAGCTTCTCGAACGCCCGCACCTCGATCTGGCGGATGCGTTCGCGCGATACGCCATAGACCTTGCTGAGTTCTTCCAGCGTCTGCGGATCGTCGGTCAGTTTGCGCTCGGTGAGAATATGCTGCTCGCGCTCGTTGAGTTCGCCCATCGCCTCCCTCAGCATCTGGTTGCGCTGCGTCGCTTCCTGTTCCTCGGCGACGATTTGGTCCTGGAGCGGATCGCTGGCTTCCAGCCAGTCCTGCCATTGCCCGTCGCCATCCTCGCGCATCGGAACGTTCAGCGATGTATCGCCGCCCATCGCCATGCGGCGGTTCATGCTGACCACCTCATCGTGTGTCACACCGAGATCGGTGGCGATAGTTTCGACATCCTCCGGCTTGAGATCGCCATCCTCGAAGGCATTAAGGCGCGATTTCATCTTGCGGAGGTTGAAGAACAGCTTTTTCTGCGCCGCCGTCGTGCCCATTTTGACAAGGCTCCAGGACCGCAGGATATATTCCTGGATCGAAGCGCGGATCCACCACATCGCATAGGTGGCGAGGCGGAAGCCGCGATCGGCTTCGAATTTCTTGACGCCCTGCATCAGGCCGACATTGCCTTCCGAAATCAGTTCTGACACCGGCAGGCCATAGCCGCGATAGCCCATCGCGATTTTCGCGACGAGACGCAGATGCGAGGTAATCAGCTTTTGCGCCGCCTCACGGTCCTCATGCTCCTCGAACCGCTTGGCGAGCATATATTCCTCCTCCTGCGACAGAATCGGGAATTTCTTGATTTCGGTCATATAGCGGTTGAGGCCTAGCTCGCCGCCAAGGGCCGGGATTGTGGCTATAGCATTTGCCATTTCGGGTATTTGCTCCTTGAACCTTGTTTTTCCGGGAATTTGTCCCGTAAAATCTTGTATTATCTATACGCTTAATTCGCTTAACAGTTCCTGTATGTCGACCGGTAATTCGCTATCGAACGCTAAAGGGTTACTTGTCACCGGATGGACGAAACCGAGCCGCGCCGCATGCAATGCCTGCCGCCGAAAGTCCAGCCTGTCCAACAGCGTTCGATGAACCGCCTTCGTCCGTCCGTAAACCGGATCGCCCAGCAAAGCATGGCCGATATGCGCCATATGAACACGAACCTGATGGGTGCGCCCGGTTTCGAGCCGACATTCGACGAGCGTGGCAGTGTCTAGCGCGGAAATGCGGCGAAAGTGGGTCACGGCCTGCTTGCCTTTGGGCGGTTCGACGACCGCCATCTTCTGGCGATTATGCGAAGACCGCGCCAGATTCGTTGTTATCGTGCTTTGTGATTCCGTCATAATACCCTGGCCTATTGCCTTGTAAACACGATTGATACTGTGCGCGGCAAATTGCCGGGAAAGGCCTTCATGCGCCTTGTCGGTCTTGGCCGCCACGATCAACCCGGAGGTGTCCTTGTCGATCCGGTGGACGATGCCGGGCCGCGCGATGCCGCCGACCCCGGAAAGCCGCCTCGCGCAATGATGCAGCAGCGCGTTGACGAGGGTTCCGTCGGCATTTCCGGCAGCAGGATGCACGACGAGACCGGCGGGCTTGTCGATGACGATCAAATAATCGTCCTCGAAAACCACGCTAAGCGGGATATTTTGCGGTTTGGCTTTTGCGGCGACCGGTGCGGGCAATTCGACGAAAAACACGCTGTCCGCCTGCGCCGGTGCTTTCACATCGCGCCATAACCGGCATTCCGAATCGCGGACATTGCCGATGGAAATCAGCTTTTTCAGGCGTTCGCGGGAAACGTCCGGCAGAGCCAGCGCGAGCGCGCGATCCAGCCTCCAGCCATCGGCTTCGGCAGGAATGCGTGCTTCCAGTATCGACAAGACCCCCGTCATCCCGTTATAAATCGGGGGTGCGGGTGACGATATCAAGAGCGGACACAATACGGTTGCAGGCCAAAGCCAGCGCGTCGCCCGATGCAGAAATATGCGGCTTGCTGTTCGGCACGACGGAGCGGATCGATTGGTTTGAGCCGGCCCCCAATATCGCAGCCCATCCACGCGACAGTTTCGAAATCGATCCCCAGGCGCTTTTCGCGGCCGTCCGCAGCGAGCGGTTGGGTGGCCCTGCTCTTACCGGCTATTATCATTCGCATCCAAGCGGAGCGGCCATACCATCCTCTCGCGACGAGGCTATGGCACTGGATCGCGAGCGGCTCTGGCTGATTATTGGCGCGGACGGGCTTAAACTCTGGCGTGTTTGCGCCCCCGGCGTCTTCGAAGCTGTGGAGCTTGCACTTGAAAGCGATGGTCCCGAACGCCAATAGAGACGCATTGCAAACACACAAGGATTCCGAAGTCCATGGACGAAAAAAGCGTCGAATTTGCGAGCCTTCTCGCGTCCCGGCTTTGCCATGACTTGCTCAGCCCGATCGGCGCGCTCAATAATGGTGTCGAACTGCTGGCCGACGAGCATGATCCGGAAATGCGGGAACGGTGCATGGAACTTTTGGCGGAAAGCGCACGGACATCGGCAGCGAAGCTCAAATTCTTCCGGCTCGCTTTCGGCGCGGCTGGCGGGTTCGAGGACGATATCGATACGCGCGAAGCCAGAACGGCGATTGAAGGGCTTGTCGGAACGAAGGGCCGGGTCGGGCTGCAATGGATGGTGGATGAAGCCTCCATGCCCAAAGCGAAGATCAAGATCCTGCTCAATCTGGCGCTGATCGCAGCGGATGCCCTGGTGCGCGGCGGCACGCTGCTTGTCGGTGCGGAACAAGGCGAGATCGTCGTGCGGGCGGAAGGCGAACGGCTGGTTCTCGATCCCGAGCTCAAAAAGGCGCTGCTCGGCCAGACCGACGAGGACGCCTTGACGCCCCGATCGGCCGCGGCATGGCTGGTCCATATTCTCATCGGCCAAGGCGATGGCGAAATGCAGGTTTCCGAGCCGGAAGAAAATGTCCTGCTTTTCGGGGTCTCTTTCGCCGGATAAACCGTGCGGTAAACGCCATCTTAACCATCTGGCGTCACCAAGGCAGATGAACCGCTGTCTTGGACGAGGTGGATGGACGATTTACTGGCTGAATTCATTGCCGAAACGCGCGAAACGCTGGAAACGATTGCCAGCGAAATCGTTGTGTGGGAAACGCAGCCGCAGGATCGGACCCGGCTCGACGCGATTTTCCGTTTCGTCCATACGGTAAAAGGCAGCGCCGGATTTCTCGAGCTTCCCCAATTGCAGCACCTGAGCCATGAGGCTGAGACCGCGCTTTCCGATCTGCGCGATGGCAAGCGTGTTCCCGATCCGGCGCTAATCGACGCCATCCTCGCCATCGTCGATCGGATCGGCGAAACGATGAACGCACTCGAGGCGGGCGAAGATATCGATCATGAGGGCGACGAAGCCCTGATCGCCGCACTGGCGGAAGACGCGTCGCGGAAGGGCGATGAAATCGCGCCCGGGCGTAAAACCGCAGCGCGGTCTACGCCCGCACGCAGTATTCGCGTACCCGTCGAACTGCTCGACCGGCTAATGGGCGGGGTTTCGGACCTTGTGCTGGCGCGCAACGAACTGGCCCGGCAACTGCGCCGTTCGTCCGGAGACAGGGAAATCGATGGTGCGTTCGACCGGGTTACCAATTGCGTTGCCGAAATGCGCGAAACCATCACCTGGGCACGAATGCAGCGCATCGAAGCCCTGTTTGCCTCGCTGCCGCGCATTGTCCGCGATATCTCTGCCGAACTCGGCAAGCAGGTGGCGCTGGAGATAGACGGCGACGATGTCGAACTGGATCGCGAAATGATCGAAATGCTGCGCGATCCGCTCATCCATATCGTGCGCAACGCGGTCGATCACGGTATTGCGAAGCCGGAACAGCGGGTTGCCGACGGCAAACCGGCCATCGGGACGCTGAGCATTTCCGCGCGCCAGTCGGGCAACCAAATCCTGGTTGCGATCGCCGATGACGGATGCGGTATCGACACCGGGCGGCTGATCGCCAAAGCTGTTTCGGAAGGTGCGATCGACGCGTCGCAGGTTTCAAGCCTGGACGAACGTGACACGCTCGACCTGGTGTTCCATCCGGGCCTGTCGACGGTCGAGGAAGTGAGTGCGGTATCCGGCCGGGGTGTCGGGATGGATGTCGTTCGTTCCAATGTCGAGCGGATCGGCGGGTCTATCGATATCGAGAGCGCAAGCGGCGAGGGAACCAGCTTTATATTGCGGGTGCCGCTGACGCTCACCATCATCCCGGCGCTCGTCGTTGCCGTCGGCAACGAGATGTTTGCCCTGCCACGCGCGGCAATCGAGGAAATCATATCGCTGACAAAAGGCTCGGTTCGACTGGAGGCAATCGGCGGCACGGAAATCGCCGCCATACGGGGCGAAAGGATCCCGGTAGCGCGTCTCGGCAAACTTTTGGAAAGAGACACCGACGGATCGGGCGACCGGATCGCCATCATTCTCCGCGCCACACGCAGCGAGCGGTTCGCGCTGACGGTATCCGAGGTCATGGATCATGAGGAACTGGTCGTCAGGCCGGCCCCCGCCGGTATCATGCAATCGGGCATTTATGCCGGAACCGCGCTCCCCGATAATGGCCGACCGCTCTTGTTGCTCGACGTTGCCGGTATCGCCGACCGCGCGGGGCTGAGGCTTTCCATGGCGCGGCAGGATCGGATGCATGAACCGGAACCCGCACAGAAGCAGGGCATCGCCGCGCTTGTTTTTGACGATCTTGACGGCAAACGGCGCGCCGTGCGGATGGGGATTGTCGAACGGATTATCGATACCGATGCCCGTGCGATCAGCGAAAGTGCCGGTGTTACCTGCCTTGTTCTGGACAATGAAATCCTGCCTGTTCTTGCCAGCGGAACGGTGCCCGAAAGCGGTACGCTGCGTGTCCTGCGGCTCAGCGATGGCGGAACGGCGATAGTCTATCCGATTGCCGGCGAAGTGGACGTCGTGACCCTGCCCGACCGGATCGAAGCTCCCGGCGGGCCCGGCCATATCGCAGGTGTCGTGCTGGTCGACGGCTTGCCGGTCGAGCTGCTCGATGCCCATCGTCTGTTTGCCGGACATCGGCGAGACGATATCCCGGATGGCGAAAAGCCGTCCTGCCTTATCCTTGGCGGTGACAGAAGGTGGAACACGGAAGTGCTGGGTCCGCTTGTCGAAATGGCCGGCTATGCGGTATCGTTCGATGAAACGACCGATCCAAGGGCAATGGACGTCGTGATCGAAGCGGATGGCGGGGGCGGTCAGAGCATCGAAGATGCCGTCAATGTCGTCCGGCTCGAACCACTTCCCGGTTCGCAATCCGGCGGGATATACCGCTATGACCGGAGAGGCATCTACGCGGCCTTGAAAGAAAAGCTCGCGGCAGGAGGCCGGTCATGAACGACAGGCTGTATCTGGTCGCGCATATAGGCGATACGCGGTTCGCTATCGATGCCCGTCATGTCGATTCGGTTGCGTCGGGCGGCGAGATCGTCCCCGTTGCGCTGTCCGCTCCCTATATCGCAGGACTGTGCGCTCTGCGCAGCCGCATCATCACACTTATCGATACGATGGCAGCGATCGAAGGCGGACGGGCCAATGCGATGGAGGAACAAACCATCGTGGTCGTTAAAATCGACGGTCATCTGTTTGGCCTTCAGGTCGACGATGCAGACGATGTCGTACCCTGTTCCGATGCGCAACAGCCCGTCTGCGCATCCTTCGAAGCGGGATGGAAACGCGTCTCCACGGGCATCATCGAAATATCCGGACAGGCCATCGTGGTTATCGATCCCGCAGCCCTGCTCGCCACCGATGAGAGCCTCGCAGCATGACCGGCACTTTTCAGGAACGCGTTAACGCCACCCTTACGTCTTTCATTTACATCCGTTTTCGATGTTCTTCCGCGTTTTTTGGAGAGTTCTTGTGAAAAAGTGCCTCGTCGTCGATGATTCCAAGGTGATCCGCAAGGTGGTTCGCCATATCCTCGAAACCCTCGATTTTGAAATCGGCGAAGCAGAAGACGGCAAGGTCGCGCTGGACAAGGTCCGTTCGGATGTTCCCGACGTCATTCTCCTGGACTGGAACATGCCGGTTATGGGCGGCATGGAATTCCTCAAAAAACTCCGCACGATGGAGTTCGATAATCGTCCGAAAGTCATTTTCTGCACGACCGAAAATGCCAGTAGCCACATTCGCGAGGCGATAGATGCCGGTGCCGACGAATATATCATGAAGCCGTTCGATCGCGATACGCTGGAGAGCAAACTCGAAATCGTCGGCGTACGGTAGTGAAGATGGCCAGCAGGCCGAACCCGCCCCTGCAGCCAGAAAGCCGGTGCCGCGTACTGGTTGTCGATGATTCTGCTGTCGCCCGGTTGATTGCCCGGCGGATCGTCAATGATTCCCGGCAATTCGCGCTCGTGGGTCAGGCGGCCAGTGCAGGCGAGGCGCTGGAGATGCTGGCCCATCTTTGCGTCGATATCATCCTGCTCGATATCGAAATGCCCGGCATGAACGGAATAACAGCCATTCCGCTTCTGAAAAAACGGAGCTCGGGTGCAGAAATTCTGATCGTGTCCTCGCAATGCTCTGCGAATGCGGAAGCGTCCATCAAAGCCATGACCATGGGTGCTGCCGATATCCTGTTGAAACCGGCCGCGGGCCACGCAGCGGCAGCCTTTGCCAGACAGCTCGAATCGACGATGCTCCGCATATCCGCCAACCGTTCGCCGCTGGCATCGAAAGCGGCGGCACCGGATAGGGAAAATCCAGCGCCGCACGGACTCTTCAGACCCGTTCGGTGCCTTGCGCTGGCGGCATCGACCGGCGGTCTTCACGCATTGGCCGCTTTCCTGACCACGCTGCCGCGCGAGATCGACATGCCGATGCTGATCACCCAGCATCTGCCGGACGATTTCATGCCCTATTTCGCCAACCAGATGGAGTTGCTGACGGGTCGAAAGGTTGCGGTTGCGCGCGATCGGCAATCGCTCGGGCGCGGGACGGTGTTCGTGGCCCCCGGCGACGCCCATATCGAAATAGCCGGAAACGCCGGCAATGCCGTGATCGCGCTCTCGCGCGCACCGGCGCAATCGGGGTTCCGTCCCTCTGCGGACCCGATGTTCGCAAGCGCCGCCGAAATTTACGGGCAGGATGCAATTGGGGTTATTTTGAGCGGCATGGGCAGGGATGGCGCAGACGGGGCTGCTAAACTTGCCCGGGCGGGCGGCGAGCTTATGGTCCAGGATCGGGATAGCGCAGTAATCTGGGGCATGCCCGGATCGGTGGCCCGCGCGGGCCATGCGCATCTTGTTGCGAAACCGGAGAAGCTGGCGGACTATGTGGTCAGACGGGCGAAGGCGTTCGGATGGAAATGAAGCCCCAGACCCGCGCGATACTCACCGAGTTTCTCGAAGCACGCACCGGCCAGCGGGCAGGGCCGGGAAGCGAATGGCGGATGGGCGCGGCCTTGCGGCCCCTGCTGGCAGCGCATTGTCTGCAATCGCCCGATGAACTGGCAGCGTTGTTGCCGGAGCCGGCATCGCACCGCCTTGCCGACGAAACCGTCGATGCGCTGCTGAATAACGAAACCTGTTTTTTCCGCGACGGCAGAGGTATGCGGACTATCGCGGCGGATATTCTGGAAGCTATGGCTGGCAATCGCCCGCAAGGGAGCCGGTTGCGCGTCTGGAGCGCCGGGTGTTCGACCGGGCAGGAACTTTATTCGCTGGCCATGGGCATGGCAGATGCCGGGTCTTTCCGGGACAGCTGGACTCTCGAGCTGCTGGGTACGGATATTTCGCAAAAGGCGCTCTTGCGCGCGAAACAGGGCGTTTATTCCAGTTTCGAGATCCAGCGCGGTCTGCCCGTCCGGCTGATGCTGCGCTGGTTCGAGCAGGAAGGCGATAACTGGCGTGTCCGGGATACGCTTAAGGACATGGTGGAATTCCGTCAGCATAATATACTTCATGCCCCGCCAGCGGGCAGGTTCGATGCGATCCTGTGCCGCAATGTGCTGCTTTATTTCCCGATTGAAACGCGCCGCCGGGTGCTGAGCAATCTTGCCGGATCGCTGGTGCCCGACGGTGTGCTGATGCTGGGGGCCGGAGAAACGGCGATCGCCTATAGCGACCGGCTCGAGCCGATACCGGAAGCCGCCGGCTGTTACCGGCTGAAAAAATCCGCGCAGGATACCGAGTTTCGCGCCACCGGTTAGCATTTTGCTTGACGTCCGCCCGTAAATTGGGCGGTATCGGTGCCATGCATCGGCCCGACCAATTCTGCGCAGCGAGATCGATATGAATGTCGTCGATACGCCTTCGCCCAATTTCAACGATCGCGAATTGCCGATCACCATGCTCGTGATGCACTATACCGGTACCGAAAAAGCGGAGGAGGCTGTCCGGTTGCTGACCACCGAGGAAGGCGGTGTTTCCTCGCACTATATTGTCCATGAGGACGGGCTGATCATGCGGCTTGTCGATGAAGGCAAGCGGGCCTGGCATGCCGGTGCGTCCTACTGGCGCGGCATCACCGATGTAAATTCGGCGAGTATCGGTATCGAGATCGTCAATCCGGGCCATGAATTCGGCTACCGTCCGTTTCCCGGCGATCAGGTCGGGGCTGTCGTGCGGCTGACCGCGGATATTCTGAAGCGCCACGATATCCCGATTGCCAATGTGGTTGGTCATTCGGATATTGCGCCGGCGCGCAAGCAGGATCCGGGCGAACTGTTTCCCTGGGAAAAACTCGCACGGCTGGGTCTTGCCACACCGAGACCGGACAATGCGACGACCGATCCCGGCTGGTCGGACAGTGCTTTCCTGATCGCGCTCGAACGTTACGGCTATACTATTGAAAACAAAATGGCGGCGGTGCACGCCTTCCAGCGGCGCTTCCGCCCGGAAATTCTCGATGGCGAGATCGACGGGCAGTGCCGTGCGATCCTTTTTCAGCTGCTCTTGGAACGCGAGGCCGAACCGGCTAGATAGGAAGCGCCAGAGGGCTGGGCGGCCGCGGCCCTCGCGAAAGCGGGGGGCGAGGAAAGTCCGGGCTCCATGGACCCGCGGTGCCGGATAACGTCCGGCGGCCCTCGCTCAGGCGAAGGTCAGGGAAAGTGCCACAGAGAGCAAACCGCCCGCCCAAGTTTCGGCGAAGGCAGGCAAGGGTGAAAGGGTGCGGTAAGAGCGCACCGCGCGCATTGGCAACAATCGCGGCACGGCAAACCCCACCGGGAGCAAGACCGAATAGGGGTGGCGCATGGCCCGGGTCCGGCCAGCCGCCCGGGTTGGTTGCTGGAGGTCGCAAGCAATTGCGATCCTAGAGGAATGGTCGCCCAGGCGGAGCAATCCGCCGGACAGAACCCGGCTTACAGGCCCTCTGGCATATGATCTACGTCACACAATCAGACGCGTCTGTGCTTTACGAAACGTTGGGAATCGTCCAAAAGTTGAATATCGCAAAAAGGGGAAATTCGATGAGTCTCGTTGATCGCGCACAAAGGATACTGCTTTCGCCCAAGACGGAATGGGCGAAGATCGATGCCGAACCGGCAACGCCGGGTAGCCTGTTTACGAGTTACGCGATGATAC
>JBGTHW010000040.1:0-11713 GCA_041746035.1 Parasphingopyxis sp. | reverse complement strand
GCAAGCGAGCGAGATGCAGGCTCGGCTCGGCAGGCTGGCCATCCGCGCGCCCGCCGGCGGCCTTATCCTGTCGCGGATGGTCGAACCGGGCCAGGTGGTCAGCGCCGGTTCCGGCGCGCTGTTCACAATGGCGAGCGGCGGCGAGATGGAGATGAATGCACGGGTTTCCGAAGCGGACCTCAGGCGGCTTTCGGTCGGCCAGCAGGCGCGGGTGATCCCGGTCGGCACCAGCGAGGCTTTCGAAGGCCAGATCTGGCAGCTTTCCCCGACCATCGATGCGACCAGCCGTCAGGGCACGGCCAGCATCGCGCTCAGCTATGATCGCGCGCTGCGCCCCGGCGGCTTCGCCAGCGCGATTATCGTCAGCGGTGCGGTGGATGCGCCGCAGCTGCCCGAATCGGCGGTATTGAGCGACGATCGGGGCAATTATGTCTATATTATCGATGGCGAGAACAAGGTGGTGCGCCGCAATGTGACTATCGGTGAGGTCTCCAATGCCGGGATCACGATCCGCGAAGGCCTGCGCGGCAATGAGCGTATCGTGCAGTCGGCGGGTGCCTTCATCAATGTCGGCGACGAGGTTATTCCGCGCCGCATGACCCGTGACAATGCAAATTAGGCCGTATTCATGAGTTTCCGCACGATCTCGACCTGGGCAATCAAAAACCCGACACCGTCGCTGGTGCTGTTCTTGGCGCTTATGCTTGTGGGCATAATGAGTTTCAACCAGCTTGATGTCACCGATAGCCCCGAGGTCGAGTTTCCTGCGGTTCAAGTCATCGTCGCCCAGCCCGGTGCAGCCCCGACGGAGATGGAAACCCAGGTTACCCAGCGTGTCGAAGCAGCGGTGCGCAACATCACCGGTGTCGATGAAATCCAGTCCACGGTATCCGAAGGCAATTCACGCACTTTCATACAGTTCAACATTGGCAGCGATGTCGATCGCTCGGTGAACGATGTTCGAAATTCCATAGCGCAGATTCGGGGCGATCTCCCGGAGGGTATTCTCGAACCGCAGGTTGTTCGTGTCGAGATCAATAGCGGCGGAGCGATAGCCTATTTCGCGGTCGAGAATGTCGATATGACGCTCGAAGAGCTAAGCTGGTTCGTCGATGACACCGTTGCGCGTCGGCTGCTTGGAGTCGAAGGCATGGCGGCGGTCAGCCGCGGCGGTGGTGTCGATCGTGAAATCCGCGTTATTCTCGATCCGGCACAGCTTGAAGCGCTCGGCATTACGGCTGCCCAAGTCAATGCACAGCTGCGCCAGACCAATGTCGATGCGACTGGAGGTCGTGCCGAAGTGGCGGGTTCGGAACAGGCGCTTCGCGTCCTCGGCAATGCCGACACCGCCTATGATCTGGGAGAAACGCAGATCGCACTGGGTGGTGGGCGAACGGTAAAATTGTCCGATATCGCAGACGTACGCGATCTCTATGGCGAGCAGCGTTCGCTGGGTCGCCTTAATGGCCGTCAGGTGTTGAGCTTCGGTATCGAGCGCGCCAAGGGCGCGTCCGACGTTACTGTATATCAAGACACGCTCGCAATGCTCGAGGAAATCGAGGCAGAGAATCCGGGCCTCGAATTTACGCCGCTCTTCACATCGGTCAATTATACCATTGAAAATTACGATGCCGCGATGGAAGCGCTTGTTGAAGGCGCAGTTCTGGCGGTCATCGTAGTGTTTATTTTCCTGCGGGACTGGCGCGCGACTTTGATCGCCGCAATCGCCATTCCGCTCTCGGCCATCCCGACCTTCTGGTTCATGGATCTGATGGGCTTTACACTGAACTTCATCAGCCTGCTCGCGCTGAGTCTGGTGGCCGGCGTCCTTGTCGATGATGCCATTGTCGAGATCGAGAATATCGTCCGTCATATGCGGATGGGCAAATCCTCCTATCAGGCCTCCATCGACGCCGCCGAGGAGATCAGCCTCGCCGTGCTGGCGACGACGAGCGCGATTGTCGCGGTGTTTCTGCCGGTCGGCTTCATGCCGGGTATTTCGGGGCAGTTCTTCATCCAGTTCGGCGTCACTGTGGTTATCGCGGTATTGATGAGCCTTGCGGTTGCGCGGCTGTTGACACCGATGTTGTCGGCTTATTTCATGAAAGCTGAAGGCGTGAAGGAACATGGCGGCGGCTGGGCCATGAATCGCTATATGAGTCTGCTGCGCTGGTCGCTCGTTCACCGCTGGAAAACCGCCTTGATCGGCGGTGGCGGCGCACTGGTTGCAACAGTATTGGTGTTCAGTCAGTTACCCACCGTGTTCATGCCAACCGAAAACGCTGACTTTAGCCGGGTTAGTATCGAGATGGTGCCGGGAACCACCCTCGAACAGACAAGGCGCGTTTCGGACGAAGCGGCGCGGATCATTCGCGAACAACCCGATGTCATAACCGCATTCCAGCGCATCGACCCGGGCAGTGGCCGTATCTTCATCACACTGGACCATGATCGCGAACGAACCAGCGTCGAATTTGAACGGGCGGTAGCGCCACAATTGCGTCAGATCGCGGACGCCCGTGTGACGTTCCAGGCGCAAAATAGCGGTTTTAGCGGGCGAGATATTTCGCTTACCATTGGTGGCAGCGATCCTGATACATTAGATGAGGCCGCCGAGGCAATTGTGGAGCAGATGCGCGGTATCAATGCCATCGTCGCGCCGCGTGTCGATGGCGGGCTGCGTCGCCCCGAAATTACCATCACCCCGCGGCTCGATCTTGCCGCCGATCTTGGCGTGACGACCGCCGCGCTCAGCCAGGCGATTCGCGTTGCGACTATCGGCGAAATCGACCAGAGCGCCGCGCGTTTCTCGCTCAACAACCGGCAAATACCCATCCGCGTCGCACTGTCCGAAGAATCCCGGCGTGATCTTTCGACCATCGAAAATCTTGCCGTTCCGACATCGACTGGCGGTTCGGTCCCGCTCAGTCTTGTTGCCGACATCGGTTTCGGATCGGGTCCGACAGAAATCCAGCGCTACAATCAGCAGCGCCGTATTGTTATTGGGGCAGATTTCGCACCGGGTGTTATTTCGGCCTCCGAGCAAATTGACGCGTTACCGATCTGGGATAACCTTCCGCAAGGTGTGGACCGCGTTTTGGCCGGTTCTGAAGAATGGCAGGCGGAAATGCTGCAAAGCTTTATCATTGCCGTTATTTCGGGTGTCTTGCTTGTCTTTGCGGTTCTTGTGCTGCTCTATCGCAGAATCATGGCACCGCTGGTCAATATGGGTTCGCTGATCCTCGCACCGCTTGGTAGCGGTATCGCGCTTTGGCTGGTCGGCGCTGCGGTCTCCCTGCCGGTGTTCATCGGCCTCCTCATGCTGCTCGGCATTGTCGCCAAAAACTCGATCCTGCTGGTCGATTTCGCCATCGAGGAAATGGATAAGGGCGTCGACAAAGATACCGCGATCATCGATGCCGGTCACAAACGCGCCCAGCCTATCGTGATGACCACCGTCGCGATGGTCGCCGGCATGGTGCCGACGGCGCTGGCGCTGACCGGAGACGGCGCGTTCCGTTCGCCGATGGGCTGGACGGTGATCGGCGGGCTGATCCTGTCGACCGTGCTGACGCTGGTGATCGTCCCCGCCAGCTTCTCCATCGCCGACAGCATCGAACAATGGTTCCGCAAGAAGGGCGGGCGCCTGATCACCAAACCGCCCGAAGACGAGCGGGATGCGGCGATCCAGCCCGCAGAGTGAGGGGGCATGTTATTGGAGCAGTAAGCAACGCAGACCTAAATTCATTCGTCATTGCGAGCGCAGCGAAGCAATCCAGAGTTATGCGCACCGCACTGGATTGCTTCGCTGCGCTCGCAATGACGCTATAGTATTTCAATGAACGCCGACTCCATCCGCCTCGACCTGACTGAAGACCGCGCCAGAACCATGCGCCGCAATGCAACGCTGTTGCTTGTGCTGATGGCGGGCGTCTTCATTTTCGCCCATGCGATGGAAGATCGCCATATGGCCTGGGGCTTCGTCGCGGCATTCGCGGAGGCGGCGATGGTCGGCGGGCTGGCGGACTGGTTTGCGGTCACCGCCCTGTTCCGCCATCCGCTCGGCATCCCGATCCCGCATACCGCCATCGTGCCGAACAATAAAGACCGTATCGGCGATACGCTGGCGGTGTTCCTCAAGGACAATTTTCTGACCCCCGCCGTCGTCGCCCGCCGGATGCGGCGGCTCGATGTCGCGGGCGCGGTCGGCAAGTTCCTGACGAACCCCCAGCATGGCGAGGGCCGCATTCGCGACGGCGCCTCCCGCCTGATCACGATGATCCTCGAAAATCTCGATGACGAGCGGCTCGGCGGCACGACCAAGGCGATGATCGCCCACCGGCTGCGCAAGCTCGAAATCTCGCCGCTGGCCGGCCAGGCGCTGGCCGCCGCCATCGAGGACAACCGCCATGTCCCGGTGATCGACAGCCTGATCCGGTCCGCCGCCAATATCCTCGATTCCAACGAGGAACTGGTCCGCGCGATGATGTATGAGCGTGCCAACAACCTGATGCGCTGGCTGGCCATCGACGACCGGATCGCCGATGCGATCATCAACGGCCTCAGAAAGCTGATGATCGAAATGGAGGCCGATCCTCATCACAAGCTGCGCGGCCGGGCGAATGAGGGGTTTGTCAGGCTCGCCTTCGATCTCCAGCACGATCCGAAAACCCGCGAGCGCGTAGAGCAGATCAAGCGCGAGATTATCGATAATCCGGCGATTACCGACTGGCTGGACGGGCTATGGCAGAGCGCGCGCGAAGCCCTCCTCCGCGCCGCCCGCGATCCCGACCGGCTGATGGCAGGCGCGTTCGGCGATGCCCTGCGCGATCTCGGGCAAACGCTGCAAACCGACCAGAAACTCAAACGCGCGATCAATACATTCGCCCGCCGTGCGGTGGTCGGCGGGGTCGCCGATTATGGCGACAGCATGGTGACGCTGATCTCCGAAACCGTGCGCGGCTGGGATGCGCAGACGATCACCGGGCGGGTCGAAAACGCCGTCGGGCGCGATCTGCAATATATCCGTATCAACGGCACAATGGTCGGCGGACTGGTCGGCCTGATTATTCACACGATTGTTATTCTGGTGTAGCGGCGGGCGATGCTGAAAACCGCCCGCCTGCTGCTGCGCAAACCGGTGCCGGACGATCTGGATACCATCCATCGCATGATCGAAGCCGATACCGTCAACCGGTTTTTGGGCGGTCGGCAAAGCCGCGAAGAGAGTTTCGCGCGCTTCCTGCGCAATGAAGGATGCTGGTCGCTCTTCGGCTATGGTCCGATGGTGGTCGAGACGCGCGAGGACGGCGGGTTCGTCGGCCAGTGCGGTCTGTTTCGCGGTGTGCGTGGGCTCGGCGAGGATTTCGATCCGTATCCCGAAGCGGGCTGGGTTCTCGAAGAAGCCCACTGGGGCAAGGGCTATGCCAGCGAGGCGATGACGGAAATTATCCGCTGGGCCGTCGAGGATATCGGTCTCGAACGGATCGTCGCGATCATCGCACCCGAAAACGCCTCCTCGCAGGCGATAGCCGCGAAGCTCGGTTTCGAGACCATCGGCATGGCCAGCTACAAGGGCGAAGAGGTGATGCGCTACGCTCTGACCGCAGTCTAACCCTCGCTGACGCGCTCGATATCCGCCCCGACTGCGCTGAGTTTCTCTTCGAGCCGTTCATAACCACGATCGAGATGATAAACACGCAGCACCTGCGTTTCGCCCTGCGCCGCGAGCCCGGCCAGCACCAGGCTCATCGAGGCGCGCAAATCCGTCGCCATAACATTCGCGCCGGTCAGTCCCCCGACGCCCTTCACCACCGCCGTCCTCCCGCGCACCTCGATCTCCGCGCCCATCCGCGAAAGCTCGGGCACATGCATATAGCGGTTTTCAAAAATCGTCTCGGTGAGCATGCTGGTGCCCTCGGCCAGCGCCAGCATCGACATGAATTGCGCCTGCATATCGGTCGGGAAACCCGGATAAGGCGCGGTGGAAATGGTGACGGGTTGCAGCTTGCCATTGGTCGCGATACCGATACCATCCTCGCGCTCGTCGACTTCCAGACCGGCGCTGCGCAGACCGGCGACGATCGGGTGCATATCCTCCGCGCGCGCGCCATCCAGCGTCACCTCGCCACCGGCAATCGCCGCCGCGCAGGCATAGCTGCCCGCCTCGATCCGGTCGGGCATCACGCGATAGGTCGCGCCGTGCAGCCGTTCCTTGCCATGCACGACCAGCCGGTCGCTGCCAATCGCCTCGATTTCCGCGCCCATCGCGACCAGGCAGTTGCACAGATCGACGATCTCCGGCTCGCGCGCGGCATTCTCGATCACCGTCTCGCCGCTGGCGAGCACCGCCGCCATCAGCGCATTCTCTGTCGCACCGACCGATACCATCGGGAAGGAAATAAGTCCGCCCTTCAGTCCGCCATCCGGTGCCCGCGCTTCGACATAACCGGATGACAGCTCGATCTCCGCGCCCAGCGCCTCCAGCGCTTTCAGATGCAGATCGACGGGGCGGTTGCCGATGGCGCAGCCGCCCGGCATCGACACCTTCGCCTCCCCTGCCCGCGCCACCAGCGGGCCGAGCACGAGTATCGACGCCCGCATTTTGCGGACGAAATCATAGGGCGCGACGGTCGAGGCGATCCGCTCCGTCTGCATCGTCATCTGCCGCCCATAGCCGCCGTTTCCCGCACCCGCGAGCGTCGTCGACGCGCCATGCTGATTGAGAAGGTGCATGAAATTGTCGACATCGGCGAGGCGTGGCAGGTTTTCCAGCGTCAGCGGCTCGTCGGTCAACAGCGCGCAGGGCATCAGCGTCAATACCGCGTTTTTCGCGCCGGAAATCTGGATGGTGCCGGAAAGGCGGTTGCCGCCACGAATGAGAATACTGTCCATGACCGGCTTCTAGCGGCAGTTGCCGACAATGCAAAAAATGCCGGTGGTCGTGCGGACGCTCAGGCCTTTTCCAGCGTGCATTGCAGCGGGTGCTGATTTTCGCGCGCGAAATCCATCACCTGGTTGACCTTGGTTTCGGCGACCTCGTAGCTGAACACCCCGCACACACCCACGCCGCGCTGGTGAACATGCAGCATCACCCGCGTCGCATCGTCCATCCCCATGCTGAAGAACCGCTGGAGACAGAGCACGACGAACTCCATCGGCGTGTAATCGTCATTCATCATCAGGACTTTATAGGGCGAGGGTTTTTTGGTCCGCGTGCGCGTCTGGGTCGCAACGCCGATCCCGCCATCGCGTGGCCCTTCATCTTCGTCGCGATCGTCCGCCGCGGTAATTGCAAAGCTGTTCAGCATGGTGTGCAGAATATCGTAACCGGACGGCGGGGCGCAAGGGGGCAATCGCCCGAAACAGGGTTAGGGTGCGATAAAAGCCCGACGCCGAACGAACGCCCAAAGAAAAGGGCCGCCCCGTTTCCGGAGCAGCCCCAATTCTTTTGCTTCGTAAAGCGCCTGGAAGTCAGGCAGCCTTGCGGAAATTCTCGGCAGCCGAGGACATGCGCTCGGAAATCGGCTGGAAGGCTTCGCCCATCAGCTTCATCATTGCTTCGGTGTTCTTCGAAGCCTGCGAGACCATCGTGTCGAAACCCGAACGGGCACGCTCATTCTGCATTTCCATGAAATCGCGCGGCGACTTGATCGACGCGAAACCCTGCATGGCGTTGCTGGCATTTTCGAGATTCTCGCGGGTGTATTCGGCATTCTGCTTGGCGAGATCCTGGATGCCCTTGGCGGTGATTTTGCCGCTCTCGATCATCGCTTCGATGTTGGCCTTGTGGAATTCGACGGTCTTGGTGCCCATTTCCATGGCCTTCTCGGACGTTTCCTTGACGCGATCCTGAGCCTGCGAAACGAAACCCTCGACGCTCTCGCGAGCCTTGTCGGCGGTTTCCTGTACGCGAGCAGATGCGTTTTCCATCGCATCTTCGACGCGGTTGGCGGTCTTGGTGTTGGTCGCCTTGGCGTTCTGTGCAACCTTGTCTGCGGTTTTTGTGGTTTTCTTGGTAGCCATTGTCTTCAGTCCTTCTTTGGTGTGGTGGCATCGGACAATTTCAGCCGAAGCCTGTTTTCGCCGGAAGCCGAATGGGCTTCCTTCGATCTCTATGTTGCAGTGCACAATATAGGAGATTCGCCGCCATTGCAAGAACTTTTTGTGCGGTGCACAAAAAATATCGGGAAATAGATCTCTAAAGACAATATTGGCAATTTTCTGCCCAATTCGAGCGATGTTTCGCAATTTAGCGACTCTTGACATAGCTCCCCGGGGCTTCTTCCAGCGCCTCCAGCTTGCCGTTGCCGGGAATACGCGCCTTGACGGCCCCGGTTTTCTTGCCCGAATGCCCGGACAGCCATTCCAGCCAGTTCGGCCACCAGCTCCCCGCCGTCTCTGTCGCACCCGCGACAAAGTCTTCGAGCGACCCGGGATCGGCGTCATTGGTCCAATACTGGTATTTCCGCGCATCGGGCGGATTGACCACCCCGGCAATATGCCCCGATCCCGCCAGCACGAATTTTATCGGTCCTCTGAAATGCTGTTTGATCTTCCAGACGCTTTCGGGCGGTGCGATATGGTCTTCCCGCCCGGCCTGGACATAGGATGGCGTTTCCACCTTGGTGAGATCGATTGGCACGCCATCGACGCTCAGCGCGCCGGGCCGGACCAGCTTGTTGTCGCGATAAAAATCCTGGAGATAATGCTTGTGCCATTTGGCGGGCAGGTTCGTCGTGTCTCCGTTCCAGTGGAGGAGGTCGAACGCCGGATAATCCTCGCCCAGCAGGTAATTATTGACGACATAGTTCCAGATCAGATCACGCCCGCGCAGCAGGTTGAAGGTCGCGGCCATATAGCGGCCATCGAGATAGCCCTGATTTCCCCCCAGCTGCTGCGCCAGCTTGCTCTGCACATCGTCGGTGAACATCAACAGATCGCCCGCGAGTTCGAAATCCACCTGTGCGGTAAAGAAGGTCGCGCTCGCCACCTTGTCCGCCTCGCCCTGCGCCTCCAGATACGCCAGCGTCATCGCCAGCGTCGTTCCCGCCACGCAGTATCCGATGCAATTGACAGATTCGAGATCGAGCAGATCGCGCACCGTATCGATAGCATCGAGCTGACCGCGGATCACATAGTCGTCCTGCGTGGTTTCGCTCATGGAGGCATCGGCGGACTTCCAGGACACCACAAACACCGTGATCCCCTGCGCCACGGCCCAGCGGATGAAGCTCTTCTTCTCGTTCAGATCGAGGATATAGAACCGGTTGATCCAGGGCGGGAAGATAATCAGCGGCGTTTCAAAGATCTTTTTTGTTGTCGGTTCATACTGGACGAGCTGATATAGCGGTGTTTCATGCACCACTTTGCCCGGCGTGCAGGCGATATTCTCGCCCAGCGTAAAAGCATCGGGATCGGTATGGGTGAGCTGGCCCCTGTCGAGGTCCGTCAGCATATGCTCCAGCCCCTTGAGAACGCTTTGGCCTTTGGTCTCTATGGCCTTTTCCATCACCTGCGGGTTGGTCAGCGCGAAATTCGACGGGCTCATCGCATCGACGAAGGCCTGCGTGGCAAACCGTGCCTGCTCCTTCTGCTTGGGGTCCATCCCGTCGATGGCATCGACACTGCGCAGCATATGCTCCGAAATCATCAGATAGCTCTGCCGGATCATGTCATAGAGCGGATTGCTCGCCCATTGCGGCGCAGCGAAACGGCGGTCGTTTATTTCAGGCCCGGGCTCCTCGCCCGTATTCGTGCCCAGAAACCGGCCCCATAATTTCAGGCTGTCCTTCCAGAAATCCGATGTCGCCTCGGCCAGCGCCGCCGGGTCCATATTCATCACCGGCATCCCGGGAAACATCTCGCCAATCGCGGGCGACGACGCAGCCGCTTTCGCCAGCTTCTCCTGCCCCCCCTCGCCCGCCTTCTGCATCTGCCGGGCCGTATATTCGAGCATCATCTGCTGCGCGCGACCGATAACCCCGGTCCAGTGCTGCATGTCTTCTAGGGTCGGAATGGGGGTATCGGTGGTGGTAGCTTGATCGTCGGGCATGGGATTCTCCGTTCGCCTCTGGTTAGACCAAATGCGCATCAAAAACACCCGTCACCCTGAACTTGTTTCAGGGTCCATTTCAGCCCGGTGCCTCATGGTCCGCTGAGACTATTTCGTCGCGTTATATGCTCGGTCACACTGCTGCACCCCAACTGCAATGGAGTCGCATGAGCAGAAATGGATGCTGAAACAAGTTCAGCATGACGGAGAAAAAAATTGCCGTTATGCACCCCGTCATGAACGACGATTTCTACCGCATCCGCCGCCTCCCCCCCTATGTCTTCGCCGAAGTCAATGCGATGAAGGCGGCGGCGCGTGCACGGGGCGAGGACATCATAGACCTCGGCATGGGCAATCCCGATACGCCGCCCGCTCAGCATGTCATCGACAAGCTCTCCGAAGTCGCGAACGATCCGACCGCCCATCGTTACAGCGCATCCAAAGGCATTCCCGGCCTGCGCAAGGCACAGGCTGCCTATTATAAACGCCGCTTCGCTGTCGATCTCGATCCCGATAGCGAGGTTATCGTGACGCTCGGCTCCAAGGAGGGCCTCGCCAATCTGGCGCAGGCCATCACCGCGCCCGGCGATGTCGTGCTCGCGCCCAACCCGTCGTACCCGATCCACACCTTCGGCTTTATTATTGCGGGCGCGGCGATCCGCTCGATCCCTGCCGAGCCGGGGCCGCAATTCTTCGACCGGCTGAAATACTCGCTGGCCTATAGCGTCCCCAAACCCTCGGTGCTGGTCATCGGCTATCCGTCCAACCCGACCGCCTATGTCGCCGATCTCGATTTCTACACGAAAGTCGTCGAATTCGCGCGCGAGCATCAGATCTGGGTGATCAGCGATCTCGCCTATGCCGAGCTTTATTATGGCGACATGCCAACGCCCTCGCTGTTGCAGGTGCCGGGGGCGAAAGATGTCGCGGTGGAATTCACCAGCATGTCCAAGACCTACAGCATGGCCGGATGGCGGATCGGCTTCGCGGTCGGCAACGAGAAGCTGATCGGCGCGCTGACACGGGTGAAATCCTATCTCGATTATGGTGCCTTCACGCCGATCCAGGTCGCCGCGACCGCCGCGCTGAACGGTCCGCAGGATATCATCGAGGAAAACCGCACGCTCTACCGCAACCGCCGCGATGTGCTGGTCGAAAGCTTCGCCCGCGCCGGCTGGGACGTCCCCTCGCCGCAAGCCAGTATGTTCGCTTGGGCCCAGATCCCCGGGCAATGCGCGGACCTGACGGCGATGGAATTTTCCAAGGCGCTGTTGAGCGAAGCGGGTGTGGCCGTCGCCCCCGGCGTCGGTTTCGGCGAGGAAGGCGAAGGTTTCGTGCGGATCGCGCTCGTGGAGAACGAACAGCGGATCAGGCAGGCGGCGCGGAGTATCAAGAAATATTTGGGTGGGCTGTAGGCACGTGGCGAATGAGGTTCGCCCGGTTGAGATATTTCGCTCTGACGAATTCACGCGCTGGCTGAACAGGCTCAGGGACAGGCGCGCCAGGACACGTATTTTAGGACGCATTCGTCGTCTTGAAATTGGTAATTTCGGTGACGCGAAAAGCGTCGGCGAGGGTGTCAGCGAATTGCGGCTGGATTATGGACCGGGTTATCGCCTATATTTCTGCTTCATTGGCGACAGGGTGATATTGCTGCTC
>JBGTHW010000039.1:0-4380 GCA_041746035.1 Parasphingopyxis sp. | reverse complement strand
GTCGGACTGGGATCACGCGGTCGAGCGCGACGCGATTTCGAAACATTTCGAGTTCGGGGATTTCAGCGAAGCCTGGGGCTTCATGGCGCGCGTGGCGTTGCTCGCAGACAGCATGGACCATCACCCCGAATGGTCGAATGTCTATAACAAGGTCGATATAACGCTGACGACGCACGACGCGGACGGGCTGAGCGAGCGCGATGTGAAAATGGCGAAGGCGATCGACGGCTTGGGATAAGTCGAGAAATGGACGAAATAGAAGTTGTCGATTATGATCCGGACTGGCCGAACCAGTTCGGGATCGAGCGAAGACGGCTGAAAACGGCTTTGGCCCAAGAGCAATTTTCGAAAATCGAACATTTCGGCAGCACGGCGGTTGCCGGTCTGGCAGCCAAGCCGATTATCGATATTCTCATAGCCGTGCCCAGTATCGAAACCGCGCGATCCCGCTTCCGGGCTAAACTCGAAACTCTCGATTATGTGTTTTGGCAGGAAAACCCTAAGCCGGATCGACTGTTTTTCGTGAAGGGCATGCCGCCATTTGGCGAAGGTCGAACACACCATGTCCATGTTTCGGAACCCGGAGGGGAGATGTGGGAAGGACTCAAATTCCGGGATTATCTGGCGTCTCATCCCGATGAGTCGGTGCGCTACGCTGAACTGAAGAAAGACCTTGCTTTAAAATTCCGGGCAGATCGTGAAGCCTACACAAGGGCCAAGGATGAATATATCGGCAAAATCATGGTTCGTATCGAGACGCGCCAAACCCGATAGTCACCCCTCCCGTCGCACCAGCGCGGCGACCTGCTTGCGCAATCTTCCCGGTGTCCAGCGCGCGGCGAAGGCCAGGCGCTTCGCGGTTTTGCCGACAGTATAATGCAGCCTGCCGCGATGCACGGCGTCCCATGCGGCTTCCGCCACTTCCTCGACCGGGGTGATCTCCATGCCGATATCGGCGATCCTTTCGCGGGTCGACTGGTTGCTGCCGGTGACCGGGCCGTCGAGCAGCGGCGTGTCGATAAAGGCGGGCATCAGCGAGCGCGAGCGGATGCCGAGATCGCGCAGTTCGATATCCAGCCCCTCGGTCAGCGCGCGGACGGCGAATTTGGTCGCGCTGTAAACGACCAGCCCCGCCGACCCGTATATCCCGGCGGCGGAGCCGGTGTTGAGGATGCAGCTGTCGGGCGTCGCCTTCAGCATGTCGAAGCCTGCGCGGATGCCGTTGACCACACCGGTAAAATTGATCGCGATGGTCCGGTCGATATCCTCGTCGCTCATCTCTTCCAGCGGCCCGCCGATGCCGATCCCGGCATTGTTGAACAATACATCCATCCGCCCGCCGGTCGCCTCGCCAAAGGTCGCGATGGCCTCGCGCCATTGCGCGCGATCGGTGACATCGAGCCGGTGGGTCGAGGACTGTCCCCCGGGCAGCAGCGCGGCAGTCTCTGCGAGGCCGGTTTCGTCGATATCGGCCAGCCCGACAAACCATCCCATATGCGCGAAATACACCGCCACCGCGCGCCCGATGCCGGACGCGCCGCCGGTGATGAAAATGGTTTTTTTGGTCATATCCATTTTCCGATCTTGTCATTCCCGCGCAGGCGGGAATCCAGTTCGAACCATCGTTACTGGATTCCCGCCTGCGCGGGAATGACAAAGTTAGGGAAACAGCCGTTGACCGCCACCGCCTTGCCCGCAATGCTAGCGGGGATGACAATGGCGACTGGTCCCGAGGTCCGTTTCAACGGCATTTCCAAGAGTTTCGATGGTGGTTCGGTGCGTGCTGCTGAAGATGTGAGCCTTACCATAAAGGGCGGCAGTTTCGTCGCGCTGGTTGGGAAATCCGGTTCGGGCAAGTCGACCCTGCTGAAAACCGTCAATCGTCTGGTTGAGCCAAGTAGCGGCCATGTTTACATCGATGGCGACGGCCATGAGAACCGTCACCCTGTAGAACTGCGCCGCCATATTGGCTATATTTTTCAGAATATAGGTTTGTTTCCGCATATGACGGTGGCGGACAATATTCTGGTGATACCCCGTCTGGCTGTCGCCACCGATGCCGCCCGCGCCGACGAGCTGCTCGATCTTGTCGGCCTGCCGCGCGATATCGCGGATCGGCTGCCCGACCAGCTTTCCGGCGGGCAGCAGCAGCGGGTCGGTGTCGCGCGCGCGCTGGCGGGGGAGCCGGGGCTGATGCTGATGGACGAACCCTTCGGCGCGCTCGACCCGGTGACCCGCGACCAGCTCGGCGAGGCCTATCGCGACCTGCATGACCGGCTGGGCCTGACCACGATCATGGTGACGCACGACATGGCGGAGGCGCTGCTGCTCGCCGATCGCATTCTGGTTATGAGCGAAGGGAGGATCGTCGCCGATGCCACGCCGGACCGGATGCTGGAGGGCGATGGCGGCGCGGAGGCGAACGCGCTGATCGCGGTGCCGAAACGGCAGATGGCGAAGCTGCGGACGCTGGAAGAGCGGTCGTGAACCCCCGCCTCGCCGAAGCCCTCGCGCAAGTCCCGGTCCTGCTGGCCGATCACGTCATCCTCTCCGCGTCCGCGCTGCTGCTCGGGCTCGCCATCGCCATTCCGCTCGCCATCGGTGCCGCGCGCAACGCATCGCTGCGCCGTTTCGCGCTCGGAGTCGCGAGCCTTGTCCAGACCATTCCCGGCCTCGCGCTGCTGGCGCTGTTTTACCCGCTGCTGCTTGCGCTCAACGGATTTGTCGAACCGCTCGGCGCGCGTGTGCCCGCCCTCGGTTTCCTGCCTGCCCTTCTTGCGCTCGGCCTCTATGCGGTGCTGCCGATCCTGCGCAATGCGGTCACCGGCCTCACCGGCATCGATCCGGCGATTATCGAGGCGGCGGACGGCGTCGGGATGACCTCGCGCCAGAAGCTGCGGCTGGTCGAAGCGCCGCTCGCCGCGCCGGTGGTGATGGCGGGCATCCGCACCGCGATGGTTTGGACGATCGGCCTCGCGACGCTCTCGACCACGGTCGGTGCGCCCAGCCTCGGCGATATGATTTTTGCCGGGTTGCAGACGCAGAGCTGGCTGCTGGTGATCGTCGGCTGCGCGGCGTCCGCCGGGCTAGCGCTGATCGCCGATGCGCTGCTCGGGCTGATCGAGGCGGGCATCGCTCAGCGCAGCCGCCCCAAAATCTGGGGCGGTCTGCTGGCGCTGGTCACCGGTGTCGGGATTGCTCTCGGCCCGGCGATATCTTTCGGCGGCGACGACGGCGACACGGTGGTGGTCGGGGCCAAGGGGTTCAGCGAGCAATATATCCTCGCGCGGCTTATCGGATCGCAGCTGGAAGAGGCGGGCTACAGTGTCCGCTATCGCGAAGGTCTCGGCTCAAGTGTCGCCTTCACCGCGCTGCATCAAGGCGAGATCGATGTCTATGTCGATTACACCGGCACGCTCTGGACCAATGCGATGCGGCGCGAGGACAATCCGCCGCGCGACACAATGATCGCCGAACTGTCGGACTGGGTGTGCGAGACCTATGGCGTGCGCCTTTTCGGGCGGCTGGGGTTCGAGAACACCTACGCCTTCGCGACGACGCAGGAAACCGCGCGGCAAAACGGCCTCGCAAGCCTCGACGATCTCGCCCGCGCCGCGCCGCGCCTGACGATGGGCACGGACCTCGAGTTTCTCAACCGCCCCGAATGGGCGAGCATCCGCACGGCTTATGGCCTGCGGTTCGGCGCAACCCAGTCCTACCAGCCGACCTTCATGTATCGCGCGGTCGAAAGCGGGCGGGCGGATATCATCACGGCGTTTTCGTCGGACGGCCGCATCGCCGCGAGCAATCTCCATGTGCTGACCGATCCGCGCGGGGCCATCCCCAATTACGACACGGTGCTGATGGTCGCGCCGTCGCGCGCGGACGATACCCGCTTCCTCGCGGCGCTGGAGCCGTTGCTGGACAGCATCCCGGTCGAAACGATGCGCGAGGCGAATTACATGGTCGACCGCGATACCGACAAGGTGAGCCCAGCGGAAGCGGCGCGCTGGCTGGCGGAAGAAATCGGGGTGGAATAGCCCTCATAGCCTCCGCGAAGGCTGGCGGAGCGAGAGGGATTCGAACCCTCGATAGGTTGCCCTATACACGCTTTCCAAGCGTGCGCGATCGACCACTCTGCCACCGCTCCGCATGCCGTTCCGGACAAGCGGTTGCGTTTAGGGATGATGCGATGCCGGCGCAAGGGGCTGGCCAAGCAGGCAATCGTCATGCTGAACTCGTTTCAGCATCCATGTTCCACCGCATACGCAGTTTGCCGTATTTGGCACTGCGGCTCGTCAGGCGCATAATTGTGGCGGCAGTGCGTTAGCGGAAATCAGGTGCCAAAGTCATAAATGGATGCTGAAACGAGTTCAGCAT
>JBGTHW010000038.1:0-5366 GCA_041746035.1 Parasphingopyxis sp. | reverse complement strand
GGAAGCCAGGTCGGTCGGCACCGCAATGTCGATCACCAGCCGTTCGGGGAAGCGCACGGCCTCGATATCGAGATACAGTCGCTGGAGCTTGATTTCCTCTGCAAGCGGGACATCGTCGGTGGGTTCCGCGGTCAGGCTGGTGCGATAAAAGGTCGAGAGATTGAGGATCATGCGCTCCGCCTCGTCCTTGCGTTCCCGCATGACGAGCGTCGAAAGCACGTTGAGCGTGTTGAACAGAAAATGCGGATTGACCTGATACCGCAATGCACGAAGCTGTGCGGTTTGTGCTTCCTGCGCGAATATCGCGGCGCGCCGCTCGGCCTTGCGGACGATCTGCGCATAGCCGAGCGCCATATAGAGAAGCGCCCAGGCGATAACGACGAAATAACGCGACATCACCGCTTCGACAAAACCCTTGATATCGATCCAGGGGTCGAGCGCGCGCTGGGCTTCATATTGCTCGAGCATTTGTTGCCATTCTTCCTGCTCGAAAATATTCATCGGGTCGGCATATTCGAACAGATAGAAATTAAAGCCGGCGATCAGTGCGGCAACCGGCAGGGCGGCGGCAAAGGCTATCGGAATACGCCAGCGCAGCGGGCGGTCCGCGAATCTCTCGAGAAATACGAACAGCAGGAATGTAACGCCGACCGCAAAGATCGTGACTGCCGTGCGATAGAACAGCATTTCGACCTGCCCGCCGGGGATCATGATCGCGGAGCGACCGGTGATAATGACAAAATAGAACGCCCAGAGACCGGCAATCGAGCCAAAGCCCAGCCGCCAGTTCATCGACTCTGCCACGCGTAATTCAGATCGCGAATTCATGGCACCTTCTAGCCCAGAATGACGAACGCGTCTCGCGGCACCCCAGCACCAGTCGAAGCGCGTGGCCGGTTTATCGATAGTTTTGGAAGTTCGCGGGTTTTCCGTGGCGTTCGGGAACGAACTCTACCCCCGGTCTGTTTAGCTATTGGAGGTACATGATGACGGACAAGGACGAACAGATTGTCGGCGAAAAGGCGATGGAAAAAATGTCGGTCGCCCCGCCCGATCCCGACAAGGACGATAAAGAGGATGACGGCGAAATGTCCGAAGACGAGGAGCTTAGCCAGGGTCTCAAGGAAACCTTCCCGGCCTCCGATCCGCCCGCCAATACGCAGCCCGGCCACGATCAGCCGGTGCCATCGTCGGGCTATAGGGGCGATGAAGAAGAAGAATAACCGGCACTCCGGCACTCCGGCACTATTGTTTTCTTGCAACGCTTTGCATTCGATCCCCATTTTATTGCGTAAAACGCTTGATCCGCCGCAATTTTGGTGATTCATGAACCGGCGGGCGGGTCAAGGTTAACGCTTTGTCAATAGGTAGCGTGCGATGGTTCGCCCATGGATCAACAACGAACCGGGGGGTTCGATGACCAAGGCAAAGGCATCCAAAAGCGGCGCGATCGTGCTCGCCGAAATGAAGGAATTTTCCGGATTTTCTTCGGCAACTCAACGCTATGTCCGGCGCTCCCTGGATATCGGCCTGGAACGCAGCGACGCGATTGCGCGCTGGTCGCGCGACATCGTCGAAGCCGCCAGCATCAAGGCGCAACAGCGTATCTATCGCCGTCTCGATACCATTCGCGACCAGATTCCCGACGATAGCGGCCTCGACAGTGTCGAGCCGTTTTTTGCGCCTCTCGTCACTATTTCGGCGTTCGATCTCGGCCAGGACAGACTCCGCGAGTTCGCAGCCTATCGGTTCCTCTATGAACGCTTGCTCGGCCCTTATGTGCGGCCCTGGCTGCCGGGTGCTTTCTGCGCGGCGGCCTCGCTTCCGCATATTCACCCGGATCGCCGCAAGGATCTGTTACAGTCGATCAGCGAGGCGGCGGCCACGGCGCCGGGCTGGTCCAACCGCAGCCCGACTTTCTATCCCGATTGGGTCGAGAAGGTGCCGGACACCGCACTGCCCAACTGATTTTCGATTGGATTTTCGGTCATTTTGGTGTACACGCTGTCTCCGGTTGAATGGCGAGGATGACAGCAATGACGAAATATCTGTTAGTAGCGGGCTTCGCGGCTCTGATGACAGCTCCGGCCATGGCCGGCGGCGTCGCGGTTTGCATGGGGTCCACCGAAAATCGCGAAGGCCTGACCGATTTCAGTGCTTATACCATCGCGCAGTCGGGCCAGGCGGCGATTGGCCGCAATGCGCTGCGCCAGGAAGCGGAGCGCAATTTCAGATCCAACTATCGCGAGAATCAGCGGATTCGCTGCCGTGGTTATGATGGCATGGGCCATTATGTTGTGGTTCGTGCCGCCCAGGCGCTCAATGGCGAAGTGTTTCAACTGATCGGTTTCGGCTTCGGCGCGACGCGCTCGGAAGCTCTGGCCAATAGCCGCCAGAATCTCGATGAGTATCCGGGCTATCACATGTTTCTGGGCCGCGGCGGGGAGTTGGAGGTTCTGGAAGAAGGCCAGGTAGGCCAAAGCTAGGGTCCGACCGTACCATGTTTGGCGGCGGCCTATCGGCAGCCCCGCCAGCCATATGCGCCGCGCTCCGCCTGATCGAAATGAAAATGATCGGCGTGGGCGGCGTTATAATCGGGCGATAACACGGTCGAGAAGAGATCGCATGCGCCATCCCTTACGCGGCGCAGGAACACGGGTTTCGCGCCCGCTCCCTGCCAGTCCCGGACCAACGAAATGCGTGTGCCATCCTCCAGCACGAATGCGGCAATGTCGATGGCATCGGCTGTCGCATGTTCGGACCAGTCACCGGTTGTTCCTCCGCCGATACGGCGGCAGCCATAGCTGCCGAAATGTTCGATCCGGGCGACGTCCTGGCCGAACAGATCGAGCGCCGCAGGCTGGACGATATTCCATTCCCAGAGGGCAAGGGCAGCGGCGACCGGACAACTTATCGAGAGCGATGCCGGACTATAGCCTATGTCTTGCGGCCCTTCGCCGGTGTCGAAACGGATGCCGTCCGGAACGCTGCAATGGGGGCCGTTTTCGACCGGCGACCGTGCCTCATAGGCGATCCCGGCCTTGTCGAGCAGCCCCCGGCACCGTTCGCCAGCTTCGGTCAATCCGGCGAGCTTGCGCCCCGTAAAAACACCGATGGGATCCCCCAGATCGAGCGCGGTCCATGGCATATCCTGCGGATTGTCCCGCATATAGGCATAAAGCAGCAGACCCGCCGCAGCGAGCAACAGCAAAAACAGGAGAGTCTTGAAAGCCCGGAGCGCCCGCATGATCCTGTCTCTTTACCTTTGCGCTTGCATAGGGGATGAATGACCCGCAGCAAGAGCAAGAGCAAGATCATGACCGCGACACAGCTAACCACCCGCCGCATCGAGAAGATATGGGGCTGCCATCGCCTCGGTCTCGGTTTTGCCGATGCGCCCGGGGGCGGCGACCCTGTCGGCGAGATATGGTTCGAGCCCCCGCTCGATGCGCCCGCTGAGCTGCTCGTCAAATATCTCTTCACCAGCGAGAAGCTGTCCGTGCAGGTCCATCCCGACGACGAACAGGCACGGGCGCGCGGCCATGCATGCGGCAAGGAGGAATGCTGGGTGATCCTCGATACCGGGCCGGGCGCGACCATCGGACTGGGTATGAAGGACACGATCGATCCGGAAACACTGCGTATGGCTGCGCTGGATGGCAGTATCGAGGAGATGCTGGACTGGAAGCCGGTCGCTCCCGGCGACGTCTACTACCTGACGGCTGGCACGGTGCACGCGATCGGCGCGGGCGTGACGCTCGCCGAGGTCCAGCAGAATACCGATCTCACCTACCGTCTCTATGATTATGGCCGACCGCGCGATTTGCATCTGGAAGATGGCATCGCGGTTTCGCGACCGGAACCCTGGGTTTCTCCCCCGGCATCTGGCGAAATCTCGTCCGGTCGCGCGATACTGGCCGAGGGACGCAAGTTCGTGCTCGAAAGATGGCGGGGCGACCGGGCGGGGAAGCTTGTGCCCGTCTCCGGCAGGCCGCTATGGCTGGTGCCGCTCGCAGGCAGCGGCGTACTGGATGGCAAGGCGATGGCCGCGGGCACCGTCTGGACACTGGATAGCCCGTGCGAGCTGGGCTTTAGCGGCGATATGCTGGTCGCCTATCCCGGCGGCGAAGTGGCTTCGGAATTGTTTCCGGAAAACTAGCTTTCGCCGAGGATTGCGCGCACCGTCTCGCGCTGCGTTTCGGGGACGGCGGTCTCGATCAGCCCGTTCGCCTCTTCCACGCTGCGTATCGCGAGGCTGCGCGAAAGCCGGTCGGACAGGCCCAGCGCGAGCAGGCGGCGATAGCTGTCGGCGACGCGATCCGGGCTGCCATCGATGGGCCGTTCGGCCTCGACCAGACGCTCTGTCACACGCCCGCAGGCAAAGGACACGATCGCCCGATCGCCATCATTCCCGGCGCTGTCGAACGCAAAGGTCGGGGCCGCCTCGCCTTCCGGTATCGGCAGCGCCGCACCATCTTCGCCGGTCGCATCGGTCAGCCGCCCGCGCACAATGCCTTGCGTGCAATCTGCGGCCCCGCGCATCCGCGCCGATCCGGCGATAATGCCCTCGCGAAAATAATAAAAAGCCATCGGCCAGATATTGCTGGCGGCAAGCGAGGCTTCATAGGACACAAAGACGACGCCGCCTTCCTGCGCATATATGAGATAGGTGCCGCGCGGCATGGCGGGTTCCGGCCCGGCTTGCTGGGCGATCAAGGGGGTAGCGAGGGACGTCAAGAAAGCTGCGACGGGAAGGGCGTGTTTGAGCCTGGACATGATTTTACGTTCTCCGTTTGGCGAGCGGCTGTCGAGCGACCGCGCTGAATAGCGGCTGAAGCGGCTAACCAATGGACGGTTCTTCCCGGTTTCATTGCCTGCCGGCACGGAGTCGGGAGAAGGATTCTTCGCATAGTGTCGCATCCCGATTTCACACCGAACGAGCCTCCCCGCCATTACCCTTTCCGCAATGGCGCCGCGACGGCTCCCCTGCTAACCCGTGCCCATGAGTTTCGCCGACGCCACTTCCTCCGCACGCGAGATTTTGACCGGCCTTCACGATGTGATGGCCTCGCGCAATCATGCTCAGGCGAAGCTCAACCGGGTCGTCGAGATTATCGGCGAGGCGCTGGATAGCGAAGTCTGCTCGATTTATCTTTTGCGCGAAGGGGTGCTGGAGCTTTATGCGACACGCGGACTGAAGCAGAATGCCGTTCATGTCACGAAGCTGGCGATGGGCGAGGGCCTGATCGGGGTGATCGCGGAACGCGGGCGCATCCTCAATCTCGACGAGGCGACGACGCATCCCGACTTCGCCTATCGCCCCGAAACAGGGGAAGAAATCTATCACAGTTTCGCCGGCGTTCCGA
>JBGTHW010000037.1:0-15404 GCA_041746035.1 Parasphingopyxis sp. | reverse complement strand
GGGTTTGTTCAGGACCAGCGCGCTTTTGTCGCGATGGAAATCGAGGGTGCGGGCGAAGGCGATCTGATCCTTGCTGAGCGGCGCGCGCTCCTTGTCGGGCTTGACTGATTTCGGCGCATCGGCGGGGGGCACACGGATGACCTGCCCCGCCTCGATCCGGTCGCCCGGCGCGGCGCGCTTGCCGTCGAGCCGCAGTTGGCCGGTGCGCGCCCAGCGCGACACGATATTGAAACTGGCTTCGGGCAGATGGCGCTTGAACCAGCGGTCGAGCCGGATGCCATCGTCGTCGGCACCGACCGTGAACTGCCGGACATCTTCGCTGAAGGCTTTCTTGCTCATGCCGCCGCCCGCACGATCAGCAGGCCTGCAAACAAGGCCCCCACCGATCCTATGACGGATATGAGCGCATAGCCTGCCGCAAGCCCTGTCTGTCCGCGCTCGATCATCGTCACGGTTTCCAGGCTGAAGGCCGAAAAGGTTGTGAATCCGCCCAGAATGCCGACACCGACAAACAGTCGCCATCCCTCGCCGCCATCGGCAAAGCGCGCCAGCATCCCTGCCAGCACACCCATCGCCAGTCCGCCGATCAGGTTCGCCGCGAATGTTCCCAAGGGCAAACCAGGGCCGAATTGCTGGAACGCGGCTTTCCCGAGCAGGAAGCGCAGCGCCGCACCGATGGCCCCGCCGGCCATGACAAGAAACAGGGAAGGCATCGCCGCCGCTCTTAACCGAGCGGGAGCGATGCGGCTAGAAGCAGGTGAGTCTACCGCCCGTTATTGGTGACGATATCGATATCGGTGCCGCCGCCGGGTCGTTCGGCGAAGACGATATAGTAAGCACCCTTGTCGCGTTCGCGATAGCCGCCGAGTACATGATTGCCGTGGCGCAGCAGATGTTCGGACGAATAGCCCGCGCGCATGGCCCGCGTATAATACCAGTCGATCATGCGCTGCATGTCCGCAATGGTGCGGAAGCTGACGACGCGCATCCGGCAGCCTGGATCGTCATTGCCGGCGGCTTCGATAATTTCGGAACGCGGATAGGCGGTGAAGGCCGAGGGCATGCGCTCCGCCCAGCCGAAGCCATAATCGACATCGGCATTGGCGCAGTTCTGGCCCTCGCTCGCCTGACTGGCGGCCATCGCACCAAGCGTGGTTTCGCCGCGACCTGCGCTTTGGCCGCAGGAATTGCAGTCTTCTTCGGCGGCCTGGCGGGCAACAGGAGCACTCAGCAGACGGCTTTCGGATATTGCCTCGCGCGCAGCATATTGTCGCCCGGACATCGTATCGGGAACCGGCGCGCCGCTGACGGCATCGCCGGGGAGCGCGGCATTCTGGTTGGATTGATTGGTGAGATCCGGATCGACCATGATCTGGTCTTCGAGCGCGGCGGTAAGTGCCGGATCGCTGTTATCCGCTTCGCCGAGCAGCTGTTCGTCGAGCGCTTCGGCATCGGTTTCGGTCTGCCCCGTGCCGCACGCCGCCACCGTCAGGCCAAGCGCCAGCACGCCGGATGTGAGGAAATGGTTGATGTGAATCGTCCGCTGCTCCGTGATTGAATCCGGTATTGCGCGCGCAAAGGTTACCAAAGCGTTGAAGGATATGGTGAACGGGTAACTTTTTCTTGCCTATTAACCATCTTCCACGCCGTGACGGCAGGGACGGCGCATAGGCTCTTGCGAGTCCGCGGTTAGTGATATATATCTGTAATACACTTTCTATGGTCTGTAGAGGACATGATTTCATGCTCAATGTCGTTTCCATCGTTATCGGCATTTTTGCCGCGCTTTTCATGATCGTCGGTCTGATCCCGCTTCTGGGCATGGTGAACTGGCTGATGCTGCCGATTGCCGGGGTGGGGCTGGTTATCGGATTGCTTTCGCGGGGAACCGCCGGTCGCAATCTCAATTTGATCGTGCTGGCCATCGGGGTCATTCGCCTCTGGCTGGGCGGTGGAATTCTCTAGGCGAAGCCCTTACCCGCATCGCTGGGTTTGTGCCGGATCAGGCGGGACGTTTCGACCGCGGCCTGGCGGTGCACAACGGCCTTTCTGTATTCCGGATCGGCGATCATCTCCAGAAAAGCATGGGTATCCGGGTAGCGGGCGACAAAGATTGCATGCCAGCGTTCTTCGGCTGGTCCGATCACCATCGCCTCCGGCTCGCCCGCCCAGACCATCGTCCCGCCAACCCGCGCAAAGATGGGTCCGCTTTCCTTGCCGTAATTCTTGTAGGCTTCGGCGCCGGTCAGCTCCTTTCCCGCCAACGGATGATCGTCGGGATACGTCGCCTTTTCGCGAAAGCGGATCATGTTGAGCATCTCGATGGGATGATCGCGGTCGAGCGCCTTGAAGGCTTCGAAGTTTTCCGGGCCGGGATCGATATAGGGTGCGTTGGTCATGCTCACAGCGTTACCGATGGTCGGCCGGTGGTCAAGTTTCGACTTGACAAGCATTCGGTAAAGCATGATACATCATTGCATAGTTGAGAGGAGAACCACGATGTCGAACTATCCCTCCATGCCCGCGCCCCAGCCGATGCGTGACCTGAATATGACGCCGCTGATCGATGTCCTGCTCGTGCTTCTCATTCTGTTTCTCATTTCCCTGCCGGTTGTCACCAACAAGGTTCCCGTGGAACTGCCGGTTACGGGTCGGGCGGAACCAGGCCCGCCGCCGCCAACCCATCGTCTGGATATTACGCCGCAAGGCGCGCTGTTCTGGGATGGCGAGGCGATAGCGCAGGCCGCGCTGCCGAACCGGCTCTCTGCGATGGCCAGCGATCCGGCTTCGCCGCGCTTGCATATCGCTGCGGATGGCGAGGCGCGTTACGAACAGGTCGATGAAATCCTCGCCGATGTTGCGCGTGCCGAGGTTACCCGTATCGGCTTTATCGGCAATTACGCCGTCGCCGATTTCTGAGCCGCTTGCGGGACCGGTCCATAGCGGGCAGAACGGCCCGTATGAGCAAGGCAAAATGGATAGCGGCGGCGGCAGCCGGAACAGCGGCGGTTGCCGCGGCGGCCTATTATCTCAATGAACGCAACAATGAAAAGCCCGATTACGATCTGCTGATCGATGAGGGGAAGTTCGCGCTTCGTGCCTATCCCGAACTGCTGGTGGCGGGGACTGTCCAGGCCGGAACCCGCGAGACGGCGATGGGCAACGGCTTTCGCGTGCTGGCCGATTATATCTTCGCCCGTTCCCGCCCCGGCGAGAAGATAGCGATGACCGCGCCGGTATTATGCGATGCGGCGGGCGACGAAGGCTGGCGCACGCGGTTCGTGATGCCGAAGAAATATGGCGCGGAGAGGCTGCCGGTCGCCTCGCCCGGTGTTGAAATAGAGGCCATCCCGGCGCGAAAAATGGCGGCGATCCAGTTTTCGGGCCATGCCGATGACGAGGGTTTGCGTTCCAAAGCGGAGGAACTCGCCGAGTGGATGGCCGCGAACGATCTCGCCGCCGCCGGACAGCCCGAATATGCCTTCTATAATTCGCCCTTCATTCCCGGCCCGATGCGGCGCAACGAGGTGCTGATCCCCGTCGCATGAAATATGCCCCGCCGACCGAAAGGGCGACGGGGCATGTTTCATCGAGGGCGAACAGTTATTCGCAGCGCGGTGCGTCGCTGCGGTCGACCTCGCGGCCCAGCAGCGCACCGGCGACGCCGCCGATGATCGTACCCGCTGCACGATCCCGGCCGCCATCGATCTCGCGACCGACAAGCGCACCCGCCGCGCCGCCGATAAGCAGGCCAACCGTGCCGTCGTCGCGGCGGCAGCGATAGCGCCCATCATCGTCGCGCCAGACGCGCCCGTCATAGCCATGCCTGCCACGATGGCCACGGCGGTGATTGGCATATTGAAAACTGGCACTCGGGGAGGCGTTGTCCCACGCTGCCGCATGGGCAGGGGGGCCGGCAGCTACGGGTGTGGCGATGGCTGCCAGACCGGCAGCGGCCAGGGTGATAACGGGAATATGCATGGTTACACTCCTTCTTGAATACGGCTTCTTGAATACGGCCCGATGACCGGATCGCGCAGTCAACGCCTTTTCCCGATCGAGGTTTCATGAACATTCGACAACGGACGGAAATGCGTTGCGCAATGCGATCGACTGGCTGTTTCATGCGACCGGATGCTGTCGCTTTCGGCGAAAGCCGCGCAGCCTAGTCGCCGACCGTTACGCGCCCGGTGCGATAGCCGCGCTCTTCCATCTCTCCGGCATAATCGTCATTGGCGTCGTCGACCTCGCGGACATATTCGCGCCAGGCATCGTTGCGGTCCTCGGCATCGGTCGCCCGGCGGATATCCTTGCGCAGTTCGGCCTCGGCTTCCTCGATATCCGAACGGTAATCGAACCACCAGTTATTCTGGACACCGGCAATCGGGCTGTCGAAAATCACCGGATGGGGCTCGGGGCCATCATGAGCGAGTACAGGGGCCGCGAGCAGGGCGGCGAGAGCCGGGACGATGAGGGATTTACGCATAAGAAATACTCCTTCCGCAAGTCCAACGGACCGCCTTCAGCGCGGTTCATCCCGTTCCCCGGTTTTTGGGACGATCCGTTTACTGAAGGCGGCAAAGCGCGTTATTAATTCAATCCTCTCAAATTAGCCGGTTCAAACCCGCAGCAATTTCTCCCAGAGCAATCCTCGTATTTTGGGAGCACGATATGAAACTCGAAGGCAAAATCGCGGCGATTACGGGCGGCACGGCGGGGATCGGGCGCGGGATTGGGGAGGCGTTTCTGGCCGAGGGCGCATCGGTGGCGCTGATGGCGCGCAACCGGGAAAAGGCCGAGGCGGCGCTGGCGGAGATCGGGGCAGGGGACCGCGCGATCTTCATCCGCGGCGACGCGATGGTGCAGGGCGATGTCGAGGGGTTTATCGATCGGGCGGTCGCGCATTTCGGCACGCTCGATATCCTCGTCAACAATGCCGGGGGTGCGGGCGATCTGGTGCCGATGGTGGACCTGTCCGACGAGGCGTTCGACGGCGCGATGAAATGGAATGTCTATGCGACCTTCTGGGCGACCCGTCGGGCGCTGCGCACGATGATCGCCAAGGAACATGGCCGCGTTATCAATATCTCCTCGATGGAGGGCAAACACGGCAAGGCCGTCTTCACCGCCTACACTGCCGCGAAACATGCGATCAATGGCCTGACGAAGTCGCTGGCCCGCGAAGTCGGCACGCAGGGGATCACCGTCAATGCCATCTGCCCGGGCCTCGTGATAACCAACATAATAAAGGACAATGGCCCGGCGACCGCCGAGGCGATGGGGATGACCTTCGACGAAATGATCGCGATGTTCTCCGAAGAAGCGGCGATCAAGCGCCCCAACACCGTCGAGGAAGTGGCGGCGATGGCACTGCTGCTGGCGAGCGATGCGGGCGCGGGTATCACCGGTGCGACGCTGAGCGTGGATGGCGGGACGGCGCAATATTAGGGAGCGGCGGTTCACGCCAGGATTTCGGGAAGATCGCGCACAGGAGGCTCCGATGCGACGGCACGACACATATGACGACCTTCCCTGCTTTCGAGGTTACCGCCAAGCGGCGTAAGGGCTATCCGTCCGAAACCAGCGTGAAGCGCGGTCTACGCTTTGTGCGCGGCGGCGAAAAAGAGCTGGTCGAAAAGCTGGGCCGAAACGATCCCTGCCCCTGTGTTTCGGGGAAGAGATTTCAAACAGTGCTGCCTGACATCCGGCCGGTTTCGACGGGGCGGGGCGGCATGATTACTGGCGGTGAGCAGGGCATTCCCCCAGACCGTTCGGGCTGAGCTTGTCGAAGCCGTGTCCTTCTTTTTTGACGCTGGAGAAAAAAGTACTACCCTTCGACAGGCTCGGCGCGACCGGATTGATGGCGGGCACATTTCCCCAGCACGTAGCGCGGATTACGGCACAGTGACGCCGCTGGTCAGGCCGTTTGATGATGGGGCAGTGGAGCTTGTGGAGGATTAACAGGCCCATCAAAATGCCGATTCCCATGGTCCTGATTTCTTTGCGGGGAATAATTATCCGCCGCGAATATTGCGATAAATAATCAGTGGACTGAGGCCGTATGCTTGTATCGGTCGACCAAACATACCGGTGATGGTGCTTGTGAGTTGCATCGTGTGCAAAACCATCGGCGGAAGCAACCCATCCACTTTCTTATCTATGACGTCTTGCATACCTGAAACATGATCGTTTGGTTTGGCATCGACTACACCAACGACATTCCAAATTCCGCTAACGTGGGTTGGAAATTTCAATGGTATATCAAGGTCATAAAGATATAAATATTCCTTATTTACGCTAAACCAAAAATGTTCGTTCTCTGTAACTAAAACAAATCCTACTCCAAGGGGCAGAGATTTAAGGTATTCCCGGATAACTGCGGCTTCGTCTTTTTTAATCTTATCTTTAACAGCCTTGCTCCGCTTCTCCATTCCATCACTATCTTTAATTCCGCCAGCGATAAAATTCTCTATGGATGGCGTTTGCATCAGCGCGGGAATCGTCGATTGATCATACGCAAGTAATTTCCCAGAAAAATCTCTAATCTGCCCAATGTCAGTTTTGTTAGTAGAATAGCCCTTCTCGACAGCTTTAACCTCTTGAATGAGTTTTTGAGAATTTTGCCAGAGCGGGTCATACGTTTGTCGAACCTCATATGAAGAGCTCCCTGAAGATCCCAATTCACCTTTTATTCCAAAGGCGTCTATCCCACCTGTTTTTGTTTTGCCTCTATCTCGGGTCGCTGTGGAAGAAGCCTCCTTAGGTGCACCATCTTCAGAAAGTTGGATTAAGAGTGACGCTATCCGTTCAGGATCGGTGTAAAGAAAATCATAGAGTTCGGCCATTAACGCTAAGCCGCCTCCTTCCGCAACGCCCCGTTCGCCTCAAGCTGGCCGTGCAGCCCCCAAGGCGAAAACTCCAGTCCGTTGGGCCAGGCCAGTGCGCCTGCCTCGACAAAAGCCCGCGCGAAATACGCGGCATCGGACAAGGGTCGCGTCAACTCGGTATCGCGGGCGATCAGTTCCGCCGCGCTCCATTCGCCGCTGCTACCATCGGAAAAATGGAGGCGCAGCGTTTGCTCTCCGGCGGGTTCTATCCTGACAATCTTAATCATCGACATCGGCTCCGGCTATCCTCTCCATCGGTAGCAGATCGACGCCGCGTCGCCAATTTTCAAGGAGCTCGTCGCGATGACGCTCGGCCCATTCCTGCACCAGGCGCAGTGCCTTGCGCGGCAGCTTGCCTGCGAGCACGCTGCCGCTTTGTATGCGGATAAGCGCTTCGAAACCCTGATAGCTGGCATGGAAATGGGGTGGCGCATGGTCATCGTGATACATGCGGATAATTATGCCGAAGAAGACGGAGATGATTGGCATAGGTGTAGGGTGCCTATATCGAAAACTATTGATCGCGCGCGAATCTTGGTCTCAGGCGATCCAGAGTTTCGGCGACGTTAAGAGTGAAGCATTGATCTGGAGAGGGATCCACGCAGTCGTCGGAAGATGGCGCGGCGGGAGAGTTTGTGCCTTTGACATACAGTGCCATGCGCTCTCCGCTTTGGTAGGCGGATGCTCCGATAGTGCCGACGCCATTTTGGTAGACGATTTGCATATGCGAAAAGCCTTGGCCTGACATGAGTTCTGCCGCTCGATAAACCGCCATGTCGCGACCATGGCCCAAGCCCCCGGCGCCATTCGTTCTGGCTCTGACAATCCAGATGCCATCGTCGCGCTCGCTTTCGGAATAGCCATATGCCGCGCCGGAACTGGCTGGCCCATAAGCTGTCGGTGAAACGCAGCCGACAATAGTTAGCGATGTCACCATCGCAAAAGCGGCAATCGATATTTTCATAATACCCTACTCCGCCGCAATCCCGGCCTTTTCGAACATGTCGTCTCCGGCGTCTTCCTCATCGTTCGCGCGGGTTTTCTTGCGTTCGTCGAAGCTGCTCCAGACCAGATTCCAGTCGCCGCGCGTCACGCGGCCTCGCTTCCCAGCCGCGTCATATCGCCGTGTCCTGCGAGTATGCCTGCGATGGAAATATCCTCATCTATCTCTTCCCAATGGAGGCCGGACGGACTGAGAAAGACAGCCTTGCGCTGTTCTGGTGTTGCGCGGAGAAGGCGGGGAAACCATGCATAAGGAACGCCGATGGTGCGACCGTCCTCGATATCGACCCACATCATGTGATCGTCGAAGCGGGCCTCAACGGGTCTGGCTGAAATGTCCATTCCAAGTCTCCTCTATTTCTTCGCGGCGTTCTTCGATCAATTTGGTCAGGCGCGTCATCGTAGGGCCATTGAAACCGCGATTATAGGCCGCTCTCACTTCGGGATAAAGCCAGAATTTCGCGTCCTTTCCTGGTCGAGCGACATGGATGTGCACCGGCTCGCGTGGATTGCCTTCATCCGAATAGAAGTGGAAGCGATGGCCACGGTCCCGGAAGACTATTGGCATAAGACTTTCCCTCTCCCTAGCCCTCTCCCCGGCGGGGAGAGGGAATCTGTCTTACTCCGCCGCAATCCCGGCTTTTTCGAACATATCGTCGCCGTCATCCCCGGCTTCGTCCTCATCATTGGCGCGGGTTTTCTTGCGTTCGTCGAAGCTGCTCCAGACCTGGTTCCAGTCGCCTTTGGTTGCGCCCTTGCTGTATTCCGTGGCACGGGTTTCGAAGAAATTGGCGTGCTCGACGCCGTTCAGCAGCGGCGCCAACCACGGCAGCGGGTGGTCTTCGATCATATAGACTGCGGGCAGGCCGAGCTGGCCGAGGCGCCAGTCGGCGATATAGCGGATATAGCGTTTGATCTCTTTCGCGGTCATGCCGGGGACGGGGCCCTGCTCGAACGCCAGATCGATGAAGGCATCTTCCAGCCGCACGGTTTTCTGGCAGCAATCGACGATGTCTTCCTTCACGGCTTTCGTCAGGCAATCGCGTTCCGCGCAGAAGGTGTGGAACATCTTGATGATGCCTTCGCAATGCAGGCTCTCGTCGCGGACGGACCAGCTGACGATCTGCCCCATGCCCTTCATCTTGTTGAAGCGCGGGAAGTTCATCAGCATCGCGAAGCTGGCGAACAGTTGCAGCCCCTCGGTAAAGCCGCCGAACATGGCGAGCGTCTTGGCTATGTCCTCGTCGCTATCGACGCCGAACTGCTGCATGTAATCGTGCTTGTTCTTCATCTCCTCATATTCGAGGAACATGGAATATTCGCTCTCCGGCATGCCGATCGTGTCGAGCAGGTGGGAGTAGGCGGCGATGTGAACCGTCTCCATGTTGCTGAACGCGGTCAGCATCATCTTCACTTCGGTCGGCTTGAACACCCGCCCATATTTATCGTGATAGCAATCCTGCACCTCGACATCGGCTTGGGTGAAGAAGCGGAAAATCTGGGTGAGCAGCGAGCGTTCATGCTCGGTCAGCTTCTGCGCCCAGTCCCGGCAATCCTCGCCCAGCGGCACTTCCTCCGGCATCCAGTGAATCTGCTGCTGGCGTTTCCAGAAATCATAGGCCCAGGGATATTCGAACGGCTTGTAGGTCTTGCGGGCTTCGAGAAGGGACATGTCAACAGGACTCCTGGGTAGTGGGGGGTGCGCAGTTAGTCCTTCTCCCCTTGTGGGAGAAGGATACGAAATCTTGCCAGCTTGCTGGCTAGATGAAGTTGGATGAGGGGTGCGAGGCGCAGCCGAGCTTGACGCGGAGCGGCAAATTGCGGGGCTTTGAGTCTTTTCGGTCGCAGACGCGACCGGCCCCTCACCCAACCCTCTCCCACAGGGGGAGAGGACTATTGCTTTCATGATTTCCTCGATCACGCCATCGGTGTTGGCGAGGACATCGTTGTTCCAGAAGCGCAGGACACGATAGCCTTCGCTCTCCAGAAATTGCGTGCGTGTGGCGTCATAACTGGCTTGCTCTGCATGTTGCCCGCCATCGACTTCGATGACGAGTTTGTGACGATGCGAGGCGAAGTCGGCGATATAAGGGCCGAAGGGCACCTGCCGCCGGAATTTCGCCTGCGGGAGCTTTTCGCGCAGGCCATACCACAGGCGCTTCTCGGCATCGGTCGCGTTGCGGCGTAAAGAACGTGCGCGCTGGATAGCGCCCACAGGGAGTTGGTTCCGTTTCATTCCTTCTCCCCTTGTGGGAGAAGGATACGAAGCCTTGCGACGAAGTCGCTTAGGCGCAGTTGGATGAGGGGTGCGAGCCGCAGGCGAGCTTGGCGCGAAGCGGCAAACGATAGCGCAAGGATTCTTTTGGCCAGCAGACGCTGGCCGCCCCTCACCCGGGCCTTCGGCCCGACCTCTCCCACAAGGGGAGAGGTGATGCAAACCGCCATCACTGACACGCCAGGCACTCGTCATAATCCGTCGTGCCCGATACAGCCATCGCAATCTCCACCTTCTTCGGGTCGAGCGTATTATCCGCCTCGACGCCGCCGCCGGTCGCGATGGGATCGTCGACATTGGCGAAGCCGGCGCGCTGCACCGATTTCGACCGCAGATAATAGAGGCTCTTGATGCCCAGTTCCCAGGCGCGGAAGTGCAGCATCAGCAGATCCCATTTCTCGACATCCGCCGGGATGAAGAGATTGAGGCTCTGCGCCTGGTCGATATAGGGCGCGCGGTCCGCGGCGAGTTCGAGCAGCCAGCGCTGGTCGATCTCGAAGCTCGTCTTGAAGCTGTCTTTTTCCTCCGGCGTCAGGAAATCGAGATGCTGGACCGAGCCGCCCATTTCGAGGATGCTGTTCCACACCTTGACGCTGTCCTTGGATTTCTCCTGCAGGATTTTCTCAAGATATTTGTTCTTGACGATGAAGCTGCCCGACAGCGTCTTGTGCGTATAGATGTTCGCCGGGATCGGCTCGATACAGGCAGAGGTGCCGCCGCAGATGATGCTGATCGAGGCGGTCGGCGCGATCGCCATCTTGCAGCTGAACCGCTCCATGACGCCCTGGTCCGCCGCATCGGGGCACGGGCCGCGCTCGTTGGCGAGCATCATCGAGGCTTCGGAAGCCTGCGCCTGGATATGCTTGAAGATTTTGAGGTTCAGGCTTTTCGCCAGCGCGCTCTCAAACCCAAGCCCCTTGGATTGCAGGAAGCTGTGATAGCCCATCACGCCGAGGCCGACGCTGCGTTCCTGTTCGGCGGAGTATTTGGCGCGCGCCATTTCGGGCGGGGCGCGGTCGATATAATCCTGCAGGATATTATCGAGGAAGCGCATGACATCCTCAATAAACATTTTTTCGCCGTTCCACTCATCCCATTTTTCGAGATTGAGCGAGGAGAGGCAGCAGACCGCTGTGCGATCCTTGCCATGCTGGTCGGTGCCGGTCGGCAGCGTGATTTCGGAACACAGGTTAGAGGTCGAAACCTTCAAGCCGACATCGCGCTGATGCTTGGGCATCATTCGGTTCACCGTATCGTTGAAGACGATATAGGGCTCGCCGGTCGCCAGCCGCGTTTCGACGAGCTTCTGGAACAGCGCCCGCGCATCGACGGTCGCGCGGGTCTCGCCGGTGTTGGGCGATTTAAGATGCCATTCCGCGCCTTCACGCACGGCCTCCATGAAGGCGTCGGTCAGCAGCACGCCATGATGCAGATTGAGCGCCTTGCGGTTGAAATCGCCGGACGGCTTGCGAATTTCGAGGAATTCCTCGATCTCCGGATGATCGATATCGAGATAGCAGGCGGCGGAACCGCGGCGCAGGCTGCCCTGCGAGATGGCGAGCGTCAGGCTGTCCATCACGCGCACAAAGGGAATGATGCCGCTGGTCTTGCCGTTCAGCCCAACCGGTTCGCCGATGCCGCGGACATTGCCCCAGTAAGTTCCGATGCCGCCGCCCTTGCTGGCGAGCCAGACATTCTCGTTCCAGGTATCGACGATATCCTCAAGGCTGTCGCCGACGCTGTTGAGATAGCAGGAGATTGGCAGCCCCCGCCCCGTGCCGCCGTTCGACAGCACAGGCGTCGCCGGCATGAACCAGAGCTTCGAGATATAATCATAGAGCCGCTGCGAGTGCTCGGCATCGTCGGCATAGGCGGATGCGACGCGTACGAACAAATCCTGATTGGTCTCGCCAGGCAGTAGATAGCGATCCTTGAGCGTCTCCTTGCCGAACTCGGTCAGGAGATCGTCGCGCGATTCGTCCTTGGTAATCGGATGCAGCTGCGGCCTGATCGTCTTGCTGTCGATCTTCTCGCTTTCCTGCGTTTCCGTGAGGTCGTCTGCCAGCACTTCGTTGCTACCCGAAAAATCCATACTCTCCACTCCCCTTTGCCTATAGCAAATGTTCTATCTTCGTTCCAGCCGTAATCGACCCTTATACACTCTCCATATGGCCTTGCGGGAACAGATTGCGACTTCTCCCCGTTATCCACACCGGTCCGGTCGAAAACGGCGCAGAAAGTGCCAGCCGCGCACCTAAGCGCGCCGAAATAACACCATCTATAGCGTCAGCCCCCGGCCGAACCACTAGCGATAGTGGCTGAAAGCGATTCGCGACACAAGGGCGGGGAGGGCTAATCTGTGACTCCATTCGTCGCGATTCCGATTCGCTTCACCGACACAAAAACGCTTCGCAGGTGCAGCGACGCGCGGCGCAAGCTGGCCCTGGAAAAAGGCAAGGGAACGAAGGCGGAACGGAAATATTTTTTCGAGGCGCGCTTTCCCTGCGCCGGTTGTGGATCGTCGCGCGAACGATGTTTCGCAGGCCGGGATTCGATGGCAAGCCAATTGTCAATCTGATAAACCCGCACCCATGATCTGGTTGATCTTCGCGATGGGTATCTCCAATTTCTATTTCCATCGCGCGGTGATGGAGGGCGAGGGGCCGGTGTTCGCCGAACTCTCCCAGACGCTCAAACGCTTCGGCGGCGGTTATGGCAGCTATGCGCTGGAATTCGCCTTCCTGCTGGCCGCGCTGTGGTTCGCGCGGCAAGGCTCGGCGATGGTGCTGTTTTTCTACGGACTTTATACCGCGTTCAATGTGGGGGGCTATTTGATGCTGAAACAGATGAACGGGCGGTAGAGCAGGATAGGATTCGGTAAGGGTCGTCATTGCGAGGAGCGAAGCGACGAAGCAATCCAGAGCGGCACGCGATGAGGCCTGTGGCTCTGGATTGCTTCGCTGCGCTCGCAATGACGACTTGTTTCAATCTAATTTCCTGATGCGTTAAGCCGCAACAGGCTCCCGCTGCGCCGCCAGTTCCATAAGCCGCTCGTTCACTTCCAGAAACTCCAGAGGATCGACCGTGCCGTTCGACGCCTCGCCGTCGATCGTGAAACCCGCATAGCCGCGTTCCGCCACGGCATCGCAAATCTGTCGATATTCGCCGACGCCGCCAATATACGCCGTGAAGATGCGCGGCTTGCCGGGGATGTTCGCGCCCATATACCAGCTGTTCGCATAGGGGTAGATCGACAGGTTGGCGACCATGTTGCTGTGCTCGACCCAGTCGGCCTCCGCTTTCTCGGTCGCCTCGATCCAGCCGTCGCCGACGCGGGCGATGCAATCGGCGATCCAGTCGACATGCTGTTCGATGGAAACCAGCATATTGGAGATGACCGAGGGGCTTTGCGGGCCGGTGACGAGGAACAGGTTGGGAAAGCCGACCGTCATCAGGCCCAGATAAGTGCGCGGGCCATCCGCCCATTTGTCTTTCAGCTTCCCGCCGTCCCGCCCGCGAATGTCGATTTTGGCCAGCGTCCCGGTCATCGCATCGAAGCCGGTGGCGAAGACGATGGCGTCGAATTCGAATTCCCGTTCGCTGGTTTTAATGCCCTTTGCCGTGATCGTCTCTATCGGCGTTTCGCGCAGATCGACGAGATGGACATGATCGAGATTATAGATCTCGTAATAATCGATATCGACGCAGAGTCTTTTCGTGCCGATGGGGTAGCTGTCCGGACATAGTTTTTCGGCAAGCTCGGGGTCTTTCACCTTCTCCCGGATTTTCCCGCGCACGAATTCTGCGGCTTTTGCGTTCGCTTCCAGGCTGACGCCCATATCGGCATAGCTCGTCATGAAGCGCAGGCCGCCCCAGTCCCAGCGTTTTTGCAGTTCCACCCCGATGGCGTCGTCGTCGAGATCGAGTGCATAGTCCTCGGTCTGGATATCCGAGCCGATAAAACCCGCGCGTTCCATCCGGGCCTGTTCGCGAATATCATCATATTTCGCTTTGGCATCTTTGCGATACTCGTCGGTTAGCTCGTCGTTATGCGCCGGAATCGCGAAATTCGGCGTGCGCTGGAAGACGACCAGCTCCTTCGCCTGTTTGGCGATTTGCGGGATCGACTGGATGGCGCTGGAGCCGGTGCCGATCACGCCAACGCGCTGGCCCGTAAAATCCACACCCTCATGCGGCCAGAGCCCGGTTAGATAGCTCGACCCCTCGAAATCGTCCTTGCCGGGAATATCGGGCATATTCGGTTCCGACAGACAGCCCGTCGCCATCACGAGGAAACGTGCCGTCCGGCTCTCCCCGTCATCGGTGCCGATGTGCCAGATATTCGCGGCTTCATCGTAATGGGCCGAAGTCACCTTGGTATCGAACCGGATATCGCGCCGCAGATCGAACCGGTCGGCAACGTGATTGGCGTATTCCAGGATTTCGGGCTGCGCCGAATAGCGTTCGGACCAGTCCCAGTCCTGCTGCAATTCCGAGTCCCAGCTATAGCTGTATTCCATGCTCTCGATATCGCAGCGCGCGCCCGGATAGCGGTTCCAGTACCATGTCCCGCCCACGCCATCCGCCTTTTCAAGGATCAGCGCGGATTTGCCCATCTCGCGAAACTTGTGGAGCAGATACATCCCGGCAAAACCTGCGCCGACGATCAGGACGTCATGGTCGGGGGTGGTCTCGGTCATGGGCGCTCTCCTTATCCACTTGCACAGCCGACACATTGCGTCGCCATGGGGTCGATGTCGAGCCGTTTCGGTGCGATGGCCTCGCCGCAGGTCAGGCACCAGCCATATTCACCCTCTTCGATCCGCGTGAGCGCCGCGGCGATGCGGGCGATATCGGACTGGCGGCGGCGGGCTTCGGCGTCGGCCATCGCCTGCTGCTGCATGGCATCCATGCGGGACAGGCGACCGACCGATTGCTGGTCGAGTTCGACGGGCTTGCGCCATTCGGCGGAAGAGGCGTCGGTGTCGGAGAGCTGCGCGCGCAGCGCGGTGAGGGTGTTGCGGAAAGCGGCGATGGCAGCATCGGAAAGTTCGGTCATTCCCACAGCACACTAGCTCTCGATTCACACCCCGTCATGCTGAACTTGTTTCAGCATCCATTCCCGGGTTTGTGACTGCGTCCGCCGGATTGGCGCTGCGGCTCGGCGCGTCCACGATTCCGGTAACTGCGTTTCACCAGATAATCGGGTTCCAATTCCTCAATGGACCCTGAAACGAGTT
>JBGTHW010000036.1:0-19376 GCA_041746035.1 Parasphingopyxis sp. | reverse complement strand
AATATCGCGCGCCAAGGCTGGCCTTCTGGCACGCCGTGCAGGACGCGGTAGACCGCGAGGCGGGGGCGGAGCGGTAGAATGTGATTGGCTACAAACTCAAAGTATCAAGTATAAAAGATATGGCCAGCCACGCTCGCCTTTTTCGCCAAACATCTGAAAGGCGAATGACTTTGTCGTAGCGCGATATTAAAATCCTTTGCTTGTTACGCGTTTGGAAACACTTTCACCTCTCCACCCGCATCCGGTGGCCAGTTTCGAAATCTCCCTCCAGCAACGCGGCAATCGCTTCGCCCACCACCTCCGGAGATTGCAGTTTCGCCTGATCCTCGCCGGGATAGGCGTCCTCGCGCATTGCGGTGGCGGTCGCGCCGGGATCGATAATGGCCACGCCCACCGGCGACAGGTTTTTCACCTCCTCGCCATAGGATGCGACCAGCGTTTCGAGCGCCGCTTTCGACGCGCCATAGGTGCCCCAATAGGCGCGCGGCTCCTGGCCGACGCTGGAGGTCAGCGCAATCAGTAACAAGCAGGGTGCATTGAGGCTCCGCCGAAATGCACTATTTATTCTGCCAATAACAAGGCACGGTCGGAATCGTAGCCGCGATGGTGCATTTCGCCAGTGGCTCAATGCACCCTACATCACTGACATGCGAGACGTCCGTTTCACGCCCCCGCCATCTCTTCCAACGACAACAGACTCGCATTGCCGCCTGCGCTTGTCGTGTCGATGGTGGTCGCGCGTTCGGCGCGAGTATTGGCGGCCAGATGAAGTTTGAGCATGGGTGTCTCCAGATTTGGTTCGGTGCCGGAAATTTTCGGGAATTATTCAATCGTGGACGGCGAGCCAGACCGTGTGGCCACGGCAATCTCTATCCTCATCGATCTACTTCACAACTGAAAAGCCGTTTTCTGCAAGAAGTGCAGCGAGTAGGCCAGAAACCCGATCTCGGGTCAGCGCCCTTTGGTAAGAGAATCTTACTGCCATGCGTCCAAGGTGACATCATCTGTTGCGCGGCGCGTTTTCAGCATCGCGGGATCGTCACCCACAAACTCAGGATGAGCGCGGATGGATGAATCAACTCAACTTGAAGACGCCCCAATTTGCTCCCATCCGGTTCAACGAAAGAGGAATTGTCATCCCTCCACGTGCATCCGATGGCCCGTCTCGAAATCGCTCTCCAGCAAATCGACTATCGCCTCTCCAACAGCATCCGGCGATTTCAGCTCCATCTGATCTTCCCCCGGATAGGCGCCTTCGCGCATCTTTGTCGCGGTTGCCCCCGGATCGATAATGGCGACGTGCACCGGGGAGAGGTTTTTCACCTCCTCGCCATAGGACGCGACCAGCGTTTCGAGCGCCGCTTTCGACGCGCCATAGGCACCCCAATAGGCGCGCGGGTGTTTGCCGACGCTGGAGGTGAGGGCGACAAGCCGACCCGCCTCGGCTTTGCGCAGCATCGGGTCGAACGCAGCGATCAGTGCCTGCTGGGCGATGAAATTCAGCGTCATGATCTCGCTGAGCTGCTTTCCCTCGATCTGTGCCACCGGCGTCAGCGAGCCGAGCATCGCGGCGTTAAGGATGAGAGTATCGAGCACATCCCAGCGGCCCGCTATGGCGGTGGCGAGCCGCGCGATGCTGTCGCCATCGGTCAGGTCGAGCGGCGCGATCGTCGCGCTGCCGCCGGATCGATGGATTTCATCCTCGACCTCCTCCAGCGCCCCCGATGTCCGGGCGACGAGCACGACATGCGCGCCACGCGCCGCGAGCGCTTTCGCCGTTGCCGCGCCGATCCCCCGGCTTGCGCCGGTTACGAGAGCGAGTCGTCCCTGCATGCCAGTCCGCTTCTACTTCACCCGCTCGGCGAGCAGCGGCAGTTCGGCGAGCTTGCCGAAGCCTTCCTTGTCGGTCAGCGTCGTCGGATACTGCCCCGTGAAACAGGCATCGCAGCGTTGCGGACGATCATCGCGGCGGCCGTCGTCGCCCATCGCGCGGTAGAGGCCGTCGATGGAAATGAAGGCGAGGCTGTCGGCCTTGATAAACGCCCGCATCTCCTCGACATCGCGGCTGGATGCGAGCAGCTTTTCACGCTCCGGCGTATCGACGCCGTAATAGCAGCTGTGCGTGGTTGGCGGACTGGCGACCCGCATGTGTACAGCGGTCGCCCCGGCTTCGCGCATCATCTCGACGATCTTGGTGCTGGTCGTGCCGCGGACGATGGAATCGTCGATCAGGACAACGTTTTTGCCCTTGATCAGCGCGCGATTGGCATTGTGTTTCAGCTTCACGCCGAGATGGCGGACCTTGTCGCCGGGTTGGATGAAGGTGCGCCCGACATAGTGCGAGCGAATAATGCCGAGTTCGAACGGAATGCCGGATTGCTGGGCATAGCCGATGGCGGCCGGGGTGCCGCTGTCCGGCACCGGTATTACGAAATCAGCCTCGACCGGATTCTCGATAGCGAGCTCGGCACCGATCTGCTTGCGCACCGAATAGACCGAAATGCCATCGACCACGGAATCGGGGCGAGAGAAATAAACATGCTCGAAGATGCAGGGCCGAGGCGAGACGGGTCCGAAGGGACGATGCGATTCGATGCCTTTGTCCGAAACGACGATCAGCTCGCCGGGATCAACCTGCCGGATGAATTCGGCACCGACAACATCGAACGCAATCGTCTCCGAGGCGAAGATAATTGCATCACCGAGCCTGCCCATCACCAGCGGGCGGATGCCGAGCGGGTCGCGGCAACCGATCATGCCTTCGGGCGTCAGGCAGACCAGCGAATAGGCTCCCTCGACCTGTTTCAGCGCGTCGATAAAGCGATCGAGCAGCGTTTTGTATCCCGACGTCGCGACGAGATGGATGATCGTCTCGGTGTCGGATGTCGACTGGAAGATCGAGCCGTGGCGGACAAGATCGCGCCGCAGCGTCATCGCGTTGGAAATATTGCCATTATGCGCAATCGCGAAGCCACCGAAAGCCAAATCGGCATAAAGCGGCTGGACATTGCGCAGCCCCGATTCGCCGGTCGTCGAATAGCGGACATGGCCGCACGCTGCCTGGCCGGGAAGCTGCCGGATGATCTTGTCCTGGTCGAAATTGCCCGCGACATGGCCGACCGCCCGGTGACTATGGAAATAATGGCCGTCATAGCTGGTAATGCCGGCGGCTTCCTGGCCGCGATGCTGGAGCGCATGGAGGCCGAGCGCGACCACGGCGGAGGCGGTTTCCGCGGCCCAGATACCGAACACGCCGCACTCTTCATGCAGCTTGTCGTCATCGAAAGGATGGGTTGTCAGCATAGCGTGTCCGGCCCTTGGTCGGTCTCGTCCGCTGCATATAGGGGGGCGAATGGCGTTTGTCTCGCTTTTGTCATAAAGTCGCGGGGATTTTAGCGATTTGTGTGTTCCGGATATGAGGTGACGACAGCATGACCGATGCCAAAAGGAAAGAGCGCGAAACCGGAAATAGGCTGGATCCGGAATGGGATACGAACGGGCTGGTAACGGCGGTGGTGCAAAGCCGCGCGACGGGCGCGGTCCTCATGCTTGCGCATATGAATGCCGAAGCGCTGGCGAAAACCCTGGAGAGCGGCGAGGCGCATTTCTGGTCGCGCAGCCGCGAGACTTTGTGGAAGAAGGGCGAGACCTCGGGCAACATCATGCGGGTGACGGAGATCAGGATCGATTGCGATCAGGACGCCGTGCTGCTGCTCTGCGATCCGGCCGGTCCCGCCTGCCACACCGGCGAGGCGAGTTGCTTTTACCGGCGCTTGACGGGCGAGGGATTGGAGCGCGTTGGATAGACAATCCCCGCCTGCCGTAGCGGAAAACATTGACGTTGACGTGAACGTCACTAAACAATGCGCATGACCGACGCACCTCTCCATGCGGGCATCGATACGCCCGACGCGCATAATCGCGAAACCTATACGATCTCGGACCTCTCCGAGGAGTTCAGGGTTACACCGCGTGCCCTGCGCTTTTACGAGGACGAGGGGCTGATCGCGCCGGAACGTCACGGCCTCGCGCGTGTCTACAATAAGCGCGACCGGGCGCGTCTTGCCTGGATATTGCGCGCGAAGCGCACAGGCTTCAGCCTCGCCGACATCCGCGAGATGATCGATCTTTACGATCTCGGCGATGGTCGGGTGAAACAGCGCGAGGTGACTCGCCAGAAATGCGAAGAGCGTGTCGCAATACTGAAACGCCAGCGTGACGATATCGATTCCTCGATCGAAGAGCTTCGGAATTTCATCAAGCTGCTCAAGAAGATCGAAAAAGAATAGACCGGGCTATGGCCCACACACCGGAGTAAGACACAATGCCCAGCTACAAGGCTCCCATCCGCGATACGCAATATGTGCTGAACCATATTGTCGGTCTCGACCGCTATTCGAACCTGCCGGGTTTCGAAAATGCGACACCGGATATGACCGATGCGATTTTGACAGAGGCGGGGCGGTTCACGTCCGAAGTGCTGTTCCCGCTCAATCAGGTTGGCGACGAGCATGGCTGCATCCGGCACGAGGACGGCTCGGTCACGACGCCGCCGGGTTTCAAGGACGCCTATGACCAGTTCGTCGCGGGCGGCTGGACAACCCTGACCGCGCCGGAAGAGTTCGGGGGGCAGGGGCTTCCGCACGTTATCGGCACGGCGCTCGAGGAATATATCATCAGCGCGAATATCGCCTTCGGTATGTATAGTGGGCTGACGGCGGGCGCGATTGCCTCCATCCTGACCAAGGGTTCGCAGGAGCAGAAGGAAAAATACGTCCCCAACATGGTGTCGGGCAAATGGGGCGGCACGATGAACCTTACAGAACCGCAATGCGGCACCGATCTCGGCCTGATCCGCACCAAAGCCGAACCACAGGACGACGGCACGCACAGGGTTACCGGCACCAAGATATTCATATCGGCCGGCGAACACGATCTGACCGAGAATATCATCCATCTGGTGCTGGCGAAAACGCCGGACGCACCGGACAGCGTGAAGGGCATCTCGCTTTTCATCGTTCCCAAATTCCTGGTGAACGAAGATGGCTCGCTGGGCGAGCGCAACGCCGTGTCGTGCGGCTCCATCGAAGAGAAGATGGGGATTCACGGCAATTCGACCTGCGTGATGAATTACGATACCGCGACCGGCTATATGGTCGGCGAAGAGAATAAGGGTCTCGCCGCGATGTTCATTATGATGAATGTCGCCCGGCTCGGCGTCGGTTTGCAGGGGCTCGGGATCGGCGAAGTCGCTTTCCAGAATGCGGTCGCCTATGCGCAGGATCGGCGGCAGGGCAGGGCGCTGACCGGGCCGGTCGATCCGGAAGAAAAGGCGGACACGCTTTTCGTCCATCCCGATGTCCGCCGGATGCTGATGGAATCGAAGGCTCTGCTCGAAGGCAGCCGCGCGTTGTGCCTCTGGGGGGCGATGCAGACGGATCTGGTGCACAAGGCCCAGACCGAGGAAGAACGGGCTGCCGCCGACGATCAAATTTCGCTGCTGACCCCGGTGATCAAGGGCTTCGTCACCGATATCGGCTATCGCGTCGCGACGCAGTCCCAGCAGGTCTATGGCGGGCACGGCTATATCCGCGAATGGGGCATGGAGCAGTATGTCCGCGATGCGCGGATCGCCCAGATTTACGAGGGCACCAACGGTATTCAGGCGATGGACCTTGTCGGGCGCAAGCTCGCCAAGGATGGCGGACGGGCGATCCAGGCCTTTCTCAAGATGGTCGGCGAGGAAGTGTCCGAACGCCACGAAAATGCCAGCGTTAATGCCGTCGAAACCGGTCTCGAAAAAGCGAATGCCGAATTGCGCGGGGCGACGATGTGGCTGATGCAGAACGCCTTTGCCAATCTCAACAATGCCGGTGCGGCGGCCTATAATTATATGGAACTGCTCGGGCTTACGACGCTCGGTCTGATGTGGCTGCGGATGGCGAAGGCCAGCGCCGCGGCGATAGAAGCGGGCGACGGCGACAAGGCCTTCCATGAGGCCAAGCTCGTCACCGCGCGTTTCTATGCCGGGAAGATTCTGCCGGATGCGGCAGGCCTGCGCGCCAAGATCGAGGGCGGCTCGGAAAGCCTGATGGCGCTGGAGCCGGAAATGTTCGTCGCGGCCTGATAGCTGGACGCGGGTCGTTCGGCTTTATAGATAGCGTTTCATGTCGATACGGAAACAGATTTTCTTCGGCCTGATGGGCATCGTGATTGTCGCGCTACTCGCCTATTTCGGTGCCGGGGCGCTGGGGCTCGATGAGTTCGAGGCAGGAAACGATGTCGCCCTGGAGGAAGGCGACCTTGCCGATATGACGCCGGGCCAGCGGTTATGTGCTTCGCAAGTGACTATCGACGCGATACGCGCGCGGGTGTTCGCGCGCGCGCGCGAAGCAACGGATGGCGATCCGGCGCTGCTTACAAGACTGGAAACCGGCACGATAGCGCGGATGCAGGATGCCCGGCTGGTGCGGTTCGACGATGGTCTGGATCAGGCGCGGTGCGACGGGAGGCTGGTCCTGGAACTGCCACGCGGCTCAGAACCCGCGTTCAGCAATAGCCGTCGGCTGATGGTCAGCATGTCCTATCTGGCACAGCCCGCGAGCGGCAGTAGTGGTAGTGCGGTCGCGAGGCTGGAGGGGGTCGACGATCTGATCCGCACACTGGCTTCGGCGGATCTCGTCACGCATCCGTACAGCGAAATCGAACCGAAACCCGAGGACGGGTTCGACGATTTCGGAAAGGACGAATTCGAACCGGAATTCGATGAACCAGCACCGGGCGATCCGGGTTTCGGGGATGCCGATCTGCCGCCACCCGAAAATTTGCTGCCGGAGGCGATGCAGGAGGACGATCCGGGCCCGGATCGCTCCCCCAAGCGCTGATTGTTCCTATTCTTCGGGCAGGAAATCCGGAACCGACAGATACCGCTCGCCGGTATCGTAATTGAAACCGAGTATGCGCTTGTCGCTGCCGACCTCATCGATCTTCTGCTTGATCGCCTGCAAGGTCGCGCCGGAACTGATGCCGACCAGCATGCCCTCTTCGGCAGCTGCCCGACGGGCCATATGTTTCGCTTCGTCAGGATCGACCTTGATAGCGCCATCGATAGCTTGCGTATGCAGATTTTCCGGGATGAAACCCGCGCCGATGCCCTGAATCGGATGCGGTCCCGGCTGGCCGCCGGAAATGACCGGCGAACCCACCGGCTCGACCGCATAAACCTTCAATTCGGGCCAGCTCTTTTTCAACACCTCGGCGCAGCCGGTAATATGTCCCCCGGTGCCGACACCGGTGATCAGGATGTCGATTGGATCGTCCGCGAAATCGGCAAGGATTTCTTTGGCCGTCGTGCGCGCATGAACCTCGACATTGGCGGGGTTGTCGAATTGTTGCGGCATCCAGGCCTTGCCGTCCTCGGCCACCAGTTCCTGCGCGCGCTCGATAGCTCCCTTCATCCCGCCTTCTTTCGGTGTCAGATCGAACTTTGCGCCATAGGACAGCATCAGTCGGCGGCGCTCGACCGACATGCTTTCGGGCATGACCAGCACCAGCTCATAGCCCTTCACCGCCGCGACCATGGCAAGGCCGATGCCGGTATTGCCCGATGTCGGCTCGATAATCCGCCCGGCCGGTTTGAGTGCGCCGGATGCTTCGGCATCTTCGATCATTGCCAGCGCGATCCGATCCTTGATCGATCCGCCGGGATTGCTACGTTCCGATTTGATCCATACCTCGGTTCCGTTCGCGGCATCGCCGAACAGGCGCTGTATCCGGATGTGCGGCGTGTTGCCGATGGTTTCGAGAATGTTGGCGGCTTTCATGGTATCGTCTCCTGCAAGGTCTGTTCGGGTGTCTCTTCCAATAACTCCTGAGGCGGATCAAAGGTCCGTGTTGTGCGCAGAACCGGGAACCATCTCGACCATAGAACCACCGTGACTATCGCGCCGACCCCGCCGGAGACGACAGCGGCGACCGGACCGACGATCCAGGCGAGAGAACCCGAGAAAAAATCGCCGAACTCGTTGGAGGCCGAGATCGTCAGCAACGAGACCGACGACACCCGCCCGCGCTTGTCATCGGGCGTGTGCAGCTGGATCAGCGACTGGCGGATATAGACCGATACCATGTCCATCGCGCCGGCAACGAACAGCGCGGCGAGCGAGAGCGGCATCAGGGTAGAGAGGCCGAATATGACGGTCGCCACCCCGAAAACCGCCACCGCAATCAGCATGATCGGGCCGACATTGTTGTTGAGCGGCCTGAAGGAAAACCACAGCGCCATAAGCGCTGCCCCGGCGGCGGGGGCGGCGGCAAGCTGGCTCAGGCCGGTTGCGCCGACATCCAGGATGTCGCGCGCATAGACCGGAAAAAGAGCCGTCGCGCCGGCCAGAAACACCGCAAACAGATCGAGCGTTATGGCACCAAGCACCATCCGGTTGTGCTGGACATAGCGCAGCCCGTCCAGGACTTGCCCGATGGGTCGCTGGGCTCCGGTAATCGTGGTGCGCGGGACGTCGCCGATCAGGGTCAGTGCGACAAGCGAAACCGCCAGCAAGCCGCACACCGCCGCATAGGGCAGCGCCGGGGCGACGACATAGAGGTAGCCGCCAATGGCCGGACCGACGATCATGCCGGTCTGCCAGGCGATGGAACTAAGCGCGATGGCGTTGGGCAGCACTTCCTTCGGCACGAGATTGGGGGCCAGTGCCGAAAGTGCAGGGCCGGCAAAAGCACGACCGACGCCGAGCAGTATCGCAATAGCGAACAGGATCGGCAGCGTCATGGCTTCCTGCCAGGTGGCAACGGACAGCGCGGCGGCACACAGCATTTGCAGCCCGATTGTGGCCCGCGCGACCGTTTTACGATTGAAGCGGTCGGCGGCGAGGCCTGCAAACGGCGTCAGCAGGAACAGCGGCAGGAACTGGAGCAGCCCGATAATCGCCAGTTGCCCCGCTGCCGCGCCGACATCCATGCCGCCATCGCGGGCGATATTGTATGCTTGCCAGCCGATGATCAGCAGCATCGCATACTGGCCCAGCGTCATCGCCAGCCGCGAGACCCAGAAGGCGCGGAAATTATGAATGCGAAAAGGGTGAGGGGCGTCCGGCATTCAGCGCTGTCTAGGCGCTGAAGCAACAGCGCGGCAAGCGCTCTGCGGTTTCAGGCGGCGAAGGCTGGCTTGGGGATTATCGGGTCAGATGCCCTGGATGCGATACCCGTCCTCATAGGGCGATCCGTTGCGGATCAGCACGCGGGTGCCCAGCGCCGCCTGTTCGAAAACCAGCTCGGCGAACTCGATGGGCACGCCGATACAGCCATGCGAGGCCGCACCCGGATCGATATTGCTGCCATGGATGGCTATGCCGTCATTGGTCAGCCGCATCATATAGGGCATCGGCGCATCATAGAGATTGGAGACGTGATCGCGGTTCTTCTGGGTGATCGAAAAACCACCGAGCGGTGTCGGGTGATCGCCATAGCCATAGACGACCACGGCCCGGCCGATCTCGTAGCCGCCGCGATAGACATAGATCGCTTCTGCCGCCAGATCGACATAGATACGGATCGGCCCGGCGGGCACACCCTCCTCGTTCCAGACATATTCGCCATGCGACAGCGCGCCTTCGACATGCAGCGGATTGGTGACGAGAAAGCCCGGCGCGGATGCTATCTCGGCGGAAGCGATGGCATCCGTGCTCATCGCAACCAGCAGGTCGGCGGGTACATTCTGCACTGCCACGGGAGCGGAAGGATCGGCGGACGCGCGCGAGGCCTGCGTCGCGGTGGCGAAGGAGAAAGCCTGCCAGGCAATCGCGACCATCCCCACGGCAAACAATATGCGGGTGAAGAAGGATATGGGCGTTTTGGCAGACATGCGGGAGCCTCCGATTGCGATTTACGGAATATAAACCATCATCGGGGTGCCAGGAGCAATGGTCTTCACGCCTTGTTTACCATGATTCAGGGCGGTTTCGCGGGTGGCGGATTAGCGGACAGGGTTACTGTCCCTCCCTGGCACAGATAAAGCGGCAATCATTCTCTTCGCACCAGTGGCAAGAGGTTTGCGGTTGCGATTGGTAGGGCAAGTTTTTGTGCCGATGCCACCTTGAATATGGTATCGTAAAATTCGGCAACAGACGGAGTCGGGAAGATGAAAACAGCTTTTCTTGTCGCGACTGCCGCGTTGGTACTCGCCGCCTGTTCGCAGGAAGCGGGGAATGCCGATGGCGATACGACCGCATTAGAGGCCGATCGGGCTGTTGCCGGGGAAACAGCTGCCGAAACAGTGCTTGGTTCCGAAGGCTATGGTCCGCTCCGGATCGGCATGACGCTCGACGAGGTAACCGGGGCGATGGGTGGAAAATCGGACCCGGATGCCGTCGGCGGACCGGAGCCGGAGCTATGCGAGGAGTTTCGCCCCGAACGCGCGCCCGAAGGCCTGTTCGTGATGATCGAAGACGGGCGGTTGTCGCGGATCACGCTGGCTGCGGGTTCGGTCGTGACGACCGACGAGCAGCTGCGTGTCGGCAGCGATGCCGATGCGGTGCGGCAGGCGTATGGCGACGCGATTACGGCCTTGCCGCATAAATATGTCGAAGCACCGGGCGAATATCTGACCTTCTGGAAGGGCGGCGTCCGCCCGGAATCCTATATCGAGGACGAAGCCGCCCGCGGTATCCGCTACGAGATTGGACAGGATGGCACGGTCGACTATATCCATGCTGGCGGACCGAGCATCCAGTATGTCGAGGGCTGTCTTTAGCCTTGCGCAAGACCCTCGAAATCCTCGTCCTGCTATTCGGCCTGACCTGCATGGGTATCGCGCTGATCCATATCGCCATCGGCCCTTCCGCGATCCCCGGCTCTGTGTCGGTCAATGCGACGATGGACAGCGAGGACCGGTTCTATGCGACGCTGTTTCTCGGCTTTGGCGGCGCGCTAGTCTGGTGCAGCCGCAAGCTGGAGGCGCGGGGCAGGGTGTTCGGATGGTTGCTGCTGGTGTTCTTTTTGGGCGGCTGCGCAAGGATCGTATCGGCTGTGCAGGTCGGGATGCCGAATGCGTTCTTTCAGCTGCTGTGGGCGCTGGAACTGGGAATGCCGCCGGTGCTTTGGTGGTGGTATCGACGAGTATTCAAAACCTGAGCCAATACGCTAAGGCCTGACGATGGACATGCAACTTCGCCCACCACCCCCGTCACTCCGTGGCAAGGTTGAGGCGTTGTGGGCGCTTCGAGGCAATCCGACCGCACGCTATTCCGGGCTGCCCAAACCTTATGTCGAGATGATCGTCAGCTTGTCCGGAGAACATTTTTGGCAGTCCGATCCGAATGCGCCGGCGCTTCGTTTCGAGCCAGGCTGGGTGACTCCGGTTCAAAGCGGTCCGCGCTATGCAGTAACCGGCGGTGGTCTACATCTAATTGGAGCTCGGCTCAGCATTGAGGCTGCACATGCGTTGTTTGGCCCGCTGCCGGGTGGCGATGTAAGTCCACCGATCCCGCTCGAAGCATTGCTCGGAGGCGAGGCCAGCATTCTGCGCGAAAGACTGTTTCATGCCGAATCAGATAATCGGCGTCTGGCGATACTCGCTGGGTGGCTTTGGGAGAGGCTGCGCGAGGGGCCGATTTCCGCAATGCCCGCGCCGGAGAATCTCGCACAAATCGGCTGGCGCAGCGATAGGTTTGCCGATCTGCTTGGTCTGTCTTCGCGCGGGCTGCGCAAGCGGTTCGGTGAGCGCTATGGTATCGGTCCAAAATTCTGGCTTCAGCTCAACCGGTTCGATACGTTGTTGCGCACCGATTTCGTGCCGGGATCGCTCGCCGAAACCGCAGCATCCTTCGGTTATACCGATCAAGCACACATGACTGCCGAATTCTCTCGTTTCGCCGGTCATCCCCCGGGTCGCTATGCACGAACCCGATCGACCGCGCAGATTCCCGTTGCGGCACCGCATTTCCTTCCCGGGCAATAAAGTGCCGCTTTTTACAATCCAGCAGTCGTGGCATCGTCTATGGCGGCTTCAGGAAGGGGATTGCTATGCCGGAATGGTTGAGAATTGTGCTTGCACTTATCGTCGGTGTCATCGGGGGTGGCCTGTGCATCGCGGGAGTCGAGACAGTTGGGCATGCCGTAAGCGATGGTGAGGGGCAGTTTTGGGCCGCTGCGATTGCGCTTGGAATAGCAGCTTTCGTCGGCGGCGGATTGGCAATCCTTATCGGGCGTCGGACCATACTGGCTTGGGGCGTGGGAGCGGTGCTGGCTGCACTGTCGCTTGTCAACGTCTTCAGCTTTGCGCATCCCGGCTGGTTCGTGCCAGTGGCGATGGCGCTGTTGGTGCTTGGTGCGTTCGCGGCAGCCCGGGTTTTTGCGCGGAGTCGCGCAGACTTGAGATAGAGTTTCGCCAACTCGTCCAGCGACAGTAAAAAGGAGTTGCGCTCAAGCCAACTCCACAAAACTGTCGAGCACCCGCTTCCGCCCAGCTTTCTCGAAATCGATCTCCAGCTTGTTGCCCTCGATCTCTTCCACCGCGCCATAGCCGAATTTCTGGTGAAACACGCGCTGGCCCAGCGCGATATCCGCCCTCGGCTTGGCTGCGAAGCTGGCGGCGCTGCCTTTGGACTCCATTACCTTGCCGCTTGCGGGGAGCGCGCCCGCCGCCGCCGCGCGTTGCCAGCCGGGACCCCTCGACTTCGCTCGGGACAAGCCGCGTTCCGATTGAGAGGCCTTGGCAAACGGATCGCCCTGTTCGGACCAGTTGGCGCGCCACAGGCTTTCGCCGCCATGCATACTGGTTTCGCTGTCGACATGGTCTTCGGGCAGTTCGGTAATGAAGCGCGAGGGGATGGAGCTGGTCCATTGCCCGTAAATCCGCCGGTTCGCGGCATGGACGATATGGCAGAGCCGTCGCGCGCGGGTGATCGCGACATAGGCCAGCCGGCGTTCTTCCTCCAGCGACGCATTGCCACCCTCGTCCATCGAGCGCTGCGAGGGGAACACGCCTTCTTCCCAGCCGACCAGAAACAGCGTGTCGAACTCCAGCCCCTTGGCGGCGTGAATCGTCATGATCGTGACCTGTTCCGAGTCCTTGTCCGCGTCATTGTCCATGACCAGCGAGACGTGCTCCAGAAAACTCTGAAGCGTCTCGAATTCCTCCATCGCGCGGGTCAGCTCGGTCAGGTTCTCCAGACGCCCGGCGGCCTCGGGCGAGCGATCCGCCTGCCACATGCCGGTATAGCCGCTTTCGTCCAGCACGATGCGGGCCAGTTCGGCATGCTCCAGATCGTTCGCCCTGTCGCGCCACCGGGCGATGTTGGACATAAGCTCGCCGAGCGGTTTGCGGGCGCGCGGCGTCAGTTCGTCGGTATCGCAGATGCGCGCGGCGGCGAGGCTGAGCGGGATTTGCTCGCGCCGCGCATAGGCGTGAATCATGCCGACAGCCTTGTCGCCCAGTCCGCGTTTCGGTGTGTTGACGATCCGCTCGAACGCGAGATCGTCTGCGGGCTGGGTGATGACGCGCAGATAGGCGAGGGCGTCGCGAACCTCCAGGCGTTCGTAAAAGCGAAAGCCGCCGACGATCCTGTAGGGCATGCCGATCTGGATGAAACGGTCTTCGAACTCGCGCGTCTGAAACTGGGCACGGACGAGGATGGCGCAATCGTCGAGGCTGCCGTCCTTTACCTGATGCGCCTCGATTTCCTCGCCGACGCGGCGGGCTTCCTCGGGCCCGTCCCAGACGCCGATGACTTTTACCTTCTCGCCTTCGCCGCCATCCGCGGCGCGCTGTTCGGTCCACAGCGTCTTGCCGAGGCGGCCGCCATTATGCGCGATCACGCCGGACGCGGCGGCAAGGATATGCGCGGTGGACCGATAATTCTGCTCCAGCTTGACGACCTTCGCACCGGGAAAATCTTTCTCGAAGCGGAGGATATTGGCGACCTCCGCCCCGCGCCATGAATAGATGCTCTGATCGTCATCGCCGACGACGCAGATATTCTTGCGCTCCTGCGCCAGCAGCCGCAGCCAGAGATATTGCGACGAGTTCGTGTCCTGATATTCGTCCACAAGGATGTATTTGAAGCGGCGCTGATATTCCGCGAGCACGTCATTATGCGTCTTCAGGATCACCAACATATGCAACAGCAGATCGCCGAAATCGCAGGCGTTTAGCGCTTTCAGCCGGTCTTGATACAACCGGTAAAATTCCTGCCCCTTGCCGTTCGCATAAGCCTCGCTCTCGTCCGCCGTCACATCGTTCGGCATCCAGCCGCGATTTTTCCAGCGATCGATCAATCCGCCCAGCATCCGCGCGGGCCAGCGTTTCTCGTCGATATCGGCGGCCTGAATAAGTTGCTTCAACAGCCGCAGCTGATCGTCGGTATCGAGGATCGTGTAATTCGATTGCAGGCCGACCAGCTCGGCATGACGCCGCAGCATCTTCGCACCAATGGCATGAAAGGTGCCGAGCCAGGGCATGCCCTCGACATCCTGCCCCAGCGCCCGCGCGACACGTTCCTTCATTTCGCGCGCGGCCTTGTTGGTGAAGGTCACGGCCAGCACTTCGGATGGCCAAGCGCGGCGGGTGTAAATCAGATGTGCGAGCCGCGCAGTGAGCGCCGCCGTCTTGCCGGTCCCCGCACCCGCCAGCACCAGCACCGGGCCTTCGGTTGTCAGCACCGCTTCCCGCTGGGGCGGATTGAGCGCGCGGATATAGGGCGGTTCGGGGTGCTGGGCGGCGGGTTCGGTCACCCGCGAACAGTTAGGGAACGGTGCGCCGCCCGGCAACCTTTCGTCAGACGCTCTGGGTGTAAAGTTTGGCGAGCCGTTTGGTCTTTTGCCGCCAGGCGTTGCGGGTATAGCCGGGATAGGTTCCCAGCCCGTCCCAGTCGACGTCGGCATTGGCGGCAAGCCTGCGCGCGAGTGCTTCGAAATCGATCCGCGGTGCCTCCTGCAAAGTCATTGTTACCTCCGTCTTTCTATGGTCCGGTTATAGGCGGAGGTTCGGGACGGCGTTGTGATGGCCTGCACAGACGGACGGGATTCGGCGTTGCGCTCAGCCGTCCGGGCGTAGCAAGACGATCCGCGCCTTGCCGATTTTGCGTTCCGTATCCATTGTAAATCCCTGAATTTCAAAAGTTTCATCATGCGCGGTTTCGACGGATATCCAGCTAGCCGACCCTATCCATCCTTTGCCGGATAGTTCGGAAAGCGTGCCGGGGATCACATCCGATCCATAGGGTGGATCGAGAAACAGCAGATCGCACGGTGCGCTGGCGGGGGGCATGGCGAGAGCGGACCCCATCCGGACATCCGCCGCCGCGCCAAGCTGGGCGATATTGCTTTTCAGCGTCGCCATCGCCTGCCGGTCATTCTCTACGAACGTGCAGTGGCTGGCACCGCGCGACAGAGCTTCGAGGCCGAGCGCGCCCGTGCCCGCGAAAATATCAGCAGCGCGCAGGCCTTCGAAAGTTCCCACCCGGCTGGCGAGCATCGAGAACAGCGTTTCGCGCGTCCGGTCGCCAGTCGGGCGCGTAGCCGTCCCGACAGGGGGCAGCAATTTGCGCCCGCGCCACTGGCCGGCAATTATGCGCATCTAACTCCCCTCCTGCTTGCGGGAGGGGCCGGGGGTGGGCTTTCGTTTCTCGTAGCGCACTTCCAGTTCGGCATTATTCCCACCCCTAGCCCCTCCCGCAAGCGGGAGGGGGATGCTCATTTCAACGTCTTGCGAAATATCACCAGATCGTGCTGCCGTACCGCGTCCACCTGCCCCTTGCCAAGATCGGCCAGCGCGAACGGGCCGAAGGATGTGCGGATCAACCGGCTTACCTGGAGTCCCAGATGCTCCAGCACATTGCGGACCTCGCGATTCTTGCCCTCCGCGAGCCGCATCTCGATCCACTGGTTGCGGCCCGTGCGCCGCTCCAGATTGGCATCGATCCGGCCATAATGCACGCCATCGATGGTGATGCCGTGGATGAGCGACTCGAGCTGATCCTGGCTGACCTGCCCGAAAGCGCGGGCGCGATAGCTGCGTTCGATGCCGGTGGAGGGCAGCTCCATCTGCCGTTTCAGGCCGCCATCGTTGGTCAGCAGCAGCAGGCCCTCGGTATTGAGATCGAGCCGCCCGACCGGCATCAGCCGGGGCAGATCGCGCGGCAGGCGGTCATAGATCGTCGCTCGCCCCGCCGGATCGCGCTCGGCGGTGAGCAAGCCGGGGGGCTTATGATAGCGATAGAGCTTCGCCGGTTCCGGCTGTTTCACCGGCTGACCGTCCACCGTGACGCCGTGGAGCGAGGTCAGCACCGTCGCCGGAGTGTCGAGAGTTTTGCCATCGATGGCGACCCGGCCCGCCTCGATCATCCGCTCGACCTCGCGGCGCGAGGCGACTCCGGCGCGGGCGAGGAGTTTGGCGATACGGTGGGTGTCTTTTTGTTTCTGGCGAGTTTCGGGCATCGAAGGTGCAGTAAATCCTTGGCCGCGCGGCGCATAGCGATTTTTCTGTCGGCAGCGTAACCCTCTGGCCAGAAGCGACGAACGAGAGAGTGAGACAACAGCAGAAGGACAAAGTTCATGCCCCGGATCGATACTATCCTGAAAACGACGACGCTTTCGGCGACACTAGCGCTTATGGCGGCGTGCGGCAGCGCCGGAAATGCCGAACAGTCCAGCGCAACGGCCAGTCCGTCGGGCGGCGAGGTAATTCCTGCCTCCGCAACCACGACGTCCAATTCCGCCCAGTCTACCAATCGCCGGGCGGCGGTGCAGCCGGTCGTCGTGGAACTTTTCACCAGCCAGGGCTGCTCCTCCTGCCCGCCGGCAGACAGGCTGATGGGAGAGATTGCCCAACAGCAAGGAACCGTCGTGATCACCCGGCCTGTAACCTATTGGGACCGGCTTGGCTGGCGCGATACGCTCGCCCGGCCCGAAAACACCGAACTCCAGCGCGCCTATGCCCGGACTCTTGGTGGACGTGGCAGGGCCTACACCCCGCAGGCGGTTGTCCAGGGCCGGACCGGTCTTGTCGGATCGCGGCGCGCGGAGCTGACCCAGACAATCCGTTCGGCCCGTTCTGGCGGTGGCGCGGCGATCGCGGTTTCCGATAGCAGCGATGGTGGTCGGCGGCTGACGATTTCCGGCGGAGACGGTACGCGCGGCATTATCAATCTGATCGCACTCGATACCAGCGAGACGGTCGCGATCGGTCGCGGAGAAAATGGCGGGCGCAGCGTGACCTACACCAATGTCCTCAAGAACGAACAGACGCTCGGCGACTGGAATGGCCGTTCGCAAAGTCTCGTGATTCCGACGAGTTCGCTGAACACATCCGGTGCGAACCGCTACGCCGTGATCGTCCGCGAAAGCGAGGCGGGTCCGATTATCGCGGCGACCTATCTGTAGGTCGCTTCGGTGAGGGCGGGGTGGCTGGTTTTATCCCTCTTTGCCGGCCATCCCGATCCGCGCTTCGATAGCATCGTGGAATTGCCGGATGCCGCCTTCGAGCGTCCCCAGCGTCATATGCTCGATAGCGCCTGACGACAGTCCCTCTTGCCCCAGCGCCGCTGCGCGAAAATCCTCGCCCCCGAAAACCTTGGCGTCGAGCAATTCCCAGCTGCGCTGCCAGTGATCGCGCGCCTTCTCGCTTTTCGGCTCCTCCGGGATCAGCATGAAATCCTCGACCAGCACCCGGTCCACCGCCTGCGGCATGATCGTCATCAGGTTCACATAATCGGGGCTGACGACGATCACCGTCGCCGGGAATAGCTGGTAAGTGTAGGTGATGCAGCCGCGCAAGGCGGGCCAGTCCTGCATGTCGATGGCTTCGAGTTCCGCCGCGCGACCGACGGCGGACCGCTGGTGCGAACCGATCATGTCGGCGGTCGCGATACCGTCCTTGAAGAACGGCCCGATGGTTTCACTGTGCAGTCGGAGGACGTGATAGCTCTCCAGAAACGCATCCATCACCAGCTTCCAGTTGGCCGGGACATCATGGGTGCGGCGGGCGAAAAGATACTGCCCGGCGAGATCGAAGGCGTCGAAATCCTCGCCCAGTGTTTCGGCTTCGCTGAAATCGGCATCGCTATCGCCGTCCGGCGCGAACCAGATCATGCCGCCGGATTCGCAGGAGGGGAGTTCGACAAGGCCCATGGTCGCGGTGTCCAGATCGGGAAACGCATCGGGGCGCGGCACGGTCTTGAGAGCGCCGTCCAGCGCATAGGCCCAGGCATGATAGGGACAGACAAGGCGCGGCACGCTGCACACCTCGCCGCCCTCGACAAGCCGCGTCCCGCGATGACGGCAGACATTCAGGAACACATGGGTTTTACCCGCCTTGTCGCGCGTGACGAGCAGGGGCCGCCCGGTTCCGTCATGCGGCACGGCCATGTTCGGCTCCGGAACAAGCGCGGAGGGTGCGATCACCTGCGGCAGGCGGTCGAACAGCGCCACCTTCTCCCGCGCGAACCATTCGGCGTCGGTATAGCGTGTCGCATCGACGGTCGCGATGGCGTCCGGACGGCGTATATCGCCCGCCACCATGCGCTCGGCAAGCGTCAACTGGCCGCGTGTCGGCGAGGCGATTGCTGAGTGTACGTTCATAACCCGCTTTGCCTAGCGTAATTTTGCGCCTATTTCCCGTAAAAATTTTGGGAAGGATGTGCCGCGATGGCCGATAACAGTGAAGCCGCAGCGAATACCGGGACTTGGCGGGATGTTCTTCCTATCGGTGTCCGGCCTTATTTTGAGAGCGCGCCACTGGCCGCTCTTTTCCTCGGTATTTCATCGGGTTTTCCGTTCGCGATGATCGCCTCGACACTGACGACGCGACTGGCACAGGCGGGCATCGAAAAATCCACGGTCACCGCCTTTGCGCTCACCTTTCTCGCCTATAATTTCAAATGGATATGGGCACCGATCATCGATGCGATAAAGCTGCCTGTGATCGGGAGGTTCGGGCAGCGCGTGTCATGGCTGTGGCTTACGTCTATCCTGGTGATGCTATCGGTCATGTATCTCGGCAGTCTCGATCCCGATGCCGGTGTGCTGAAAGTCGCGGTGGCGGCGATCATCGTCGGCGTTGCGGGCGCGACGTTCGATATCGTCATCGATGCCTATCGCATCGAGCTTCTCGAACCGCGGCAGCTTGGCGTCGGTTCGGGCATGAGCCAGTATGGCTGGCGGATCGGGGCGGCTGCGGCGGGGGCGCTGGCGCTCGTCATTGCCGCGCGGGCCGACTGGACGACCGCCTATTTCGTGTGTTCTTTCTTTGCGCTTTTCGCCTTTGTCACCGGCATATTCATGGGCGAACCGGACCGTCACCGCGAACCGCAACCGCTGCGCGGGCCAGTCGCTGCGGCGATCGCCTATATCAGCCCACTCGCGGA
>JBGTHW010000035.1:0-5070 GCA_041746035.1 Parasphingopyxis sp. | reverse complement strand
TGTCGTGGTAGTCGGCGGCGGCAAGTCCGAACTCGAAAACTATCTGGAACGCGCCGTTATCGCGCAAAACCGGGTGATCCGGCCAGAGCCGAGTCCGGAAAAAGGCTATTTCTTCCGCTCCGATCATTTCTCGCTCGCCCGGCCCGGTGTGCCGATGCTCTATGCCGAAAGCGGCGAAGATCTGTATGATGGCGGGCGCGAAGCCGGACGTGCGGCAGCCGAAGACTATACCGTCAATCGCTATCACGCCCCGGCGGACGAATATAATCCGGACTGGGACTGGAGCGGCGCGATCGCCGATCTCGTTCTCTATTACACAATCGGTCGCGAACTCGCCGATTCGACCGATTGGCCGAACTGGTACGAAGATGCCGAATTCCGGGCCGCGCGCGATGCATCGCGCGCCGGTGCGACAGACTGACCCCATCCAACAGGAGAACCATACATGACACGTCACATCGCAATTTTGCTCGCTTCCGTCGCGCTTGTCGCGACGCCCGCTGCCGCATGGCAGGAAGAAACGCAAACCCGGCAGGAAACGCCACAGCGCGGTATCCTCGATCGCATGATCGACCGGGTCCTCGGCCCCGAGCGACCGGCTGATGCGGAGACCGGTACGACCCAAACACCTTCGGCACCTTCCGCGTCGGTCGCCCCAGTTCTCGCCGCCGATTATCGCGCCGAGGATCGCCCCCGCGACCAGTATCGCCATCCCTCGGAAACGCTGAATTTCTTTCAGGTGCAGCCCGATATGACGGTCGCCGAATTCGCGCCGGGCGGTGGCTGGTACAGCCGAGTGCTCGCGCCCTGGATCGGCACAAATGGCGGGCGCTATCTGGCGGTGAATTTCGACAGCGCGGGCCGCGAGATGAATGCCGAACAGCGCCAGCGCACCGAAAGCTGGCCGCGCAGTTTCCCGACCCAGCTTCAGCAATCGACGGGTGTCGCGGCCAGCGCCGTCACCGCCTTCGAGAGCGACGAGATACCGGCAGGCATGGAAGGACAGGCCGACCGTATCCTGATTTTCCGCAACATGCATTCGATGCTCACTGCCAACAATGCCGACAGCGAACTGCGTAACCTGCGCACCCTGCTCGCCGACGATGGCATGGTCGGCGTCGTCCAGCATCGCGCCCCGGCGTCCGAAACCTGGGAGCGCGCCAATGGTTCGCGCGGCTATGTGAAACAGGCAGATGTCGTGAAACTCTTCGAACTGAACGGCTTCGAACTTGTTCAGGCGTCCGAAATCAACGCCAATCGCTCGGACCCGGCCAACTGGGAACGCGGCGTCTGGACGCTACCGCCGGTATATGCCCTCGGCGACACGGATCGTTCGCGCTACGAAGCCATCGGCGAGAGCGACCGGATGACGCTGCTGTTCCGCAAGGCACGTTAGGCGGCCTTAGGGTATCCCCAGTAATTTATGGGTTTGCAGGCTCATCCGCCATTGCGGATGGGCCTGCACATAATCGATCGCCTCGGCAAGCGCCGCGTCGCGCGCCTCGCAATCCATCGGCTGGATCAGGAAATGCCCGAAATCCCAATCCAGGACATCCGCCGGGTCGATATCGTCCTGCGGCCAGACCAGCTTGAGTTCGTCGCCGGATCGCTGGACGATCTCGCTTCCCGCTTTCGGGCTGATGCAGAGCCAGTCGATGCCGTCCGGCGCGGCGATGGTGCCGTTGCTTTCGACGGCAATCTCGAAACCGGCATCGTGAAGGGCATCGATCAGCGGCGTATCGAGCTGGAGCAGCGGTTCGCCGCCTGTGCAGACGATATAGGCACAGTCGCGATCCTCGCCCCACAGCGCCGCCGCTTTCCCGGCCACCGCCGCCGCATCGGCATAGCGCGCGCCATTCTTGCCATCGGTGCCGACAAAATCGGTATCGCAGAACCGGCAGACGGCGCTCGCCCTGTCCTGCTCGCGTCCGCTCCACAGATTGCATCCGGCGAAGCGCAGGAACACCGCGCGCCGCCCGGCCTGCATTCCCTCCCCCTGCAAGGTCAGGAACATTTCCTTGACGGCATAGCTCATGGCGCGGCGTAAACGGTCGGATCGGTCAGCCCCGCCCCGGCGAACCCCTTGCGACGCAGGCGGCAGCTGTCGCACAGACCGCAATGGCGAAGCTCCGCCGTCGGATCGTAGCACGACCAGCTCATCCCGGCATCCAGCCCCAGCCGGTCGGCCTCGCGCGCGATATCGGCTTTGGTCATATCGAGCAGCGGCGTGCGGACACTGAAACAATCGCCCTCGACACCCGCTTTCGTAGCAAGGTTCGCCATCGTCTCGAAGCTTTCGATAAAATCGGGCCGACAATCGGGATAGCCGGAATAATCGAGCGCATTGACGCCGATGAAAATGTCCCGCGCACCCCGCGCCTCCGCCCAGCCCAGGCACAGCGACAGGAAGATCGTGTTGCGCGCCGGAACATAGGTGGCCGGAATATCGGTGCCGACCCCGGTTTTCGGCACCGCGATATCGCCGGTCAGCGCCGAGCCGCCGAATTTCGACAGGTCGAGCGGCAGAACGATATGCTCCTCGGCTTCCAGGGCCCTGGCGATGGTATCGGCTGCCTGCAATTCGATCCGGTGGCGCTGACTGTAATCTATCGTCAGCGCCAACAGCCGGTATCCCGCCTCCCGCGCAATCGCGCCCGTCACCATCGAATCGAGTCCGCCCGAAAGCAGCAGCACCGCATAAGTGTCGTTTTTTGCCATAGGCCGATGCAGCTATGCGCTGCGCAGTCCCGGTGCAAGGCGCGCAAAAAATGGCCACCCCGAAGGGTGGCCAAGGAACGAGACCTTGCGGTCTGCTAGGGAGGAAAGCGTGCCCCATGACTGGCACGCGCCTTCTATAGGCCGGATATGGTAAATTTCCGATTAACGATATTTGCAGAAGGCTCCGCTCGTCACGAACAGGTCCCGGTCCGCCGCGCTTCATAGACAGAATGGAAAGGACTGCCGCGATCGATACCCTGCGTATCGACACGCGCAAGCCGGGGCGTTTCGACGGTAATCGCCGTGCGGCCCCAGCCGGCATTTCCGGGGCATTGATAGCGCACCGTGACACTGCCGCCATCGTCGCTGATAATATTGCGGGTACAGCGCGCATTGGGATGGCGCAGCTGGACAAGCTGGCCGGGATTGCGCAGGCAGATATTGCGCGCGGGCTGGCTCGATGCGCCGCCTATGCTGCGCAAATGCCACAGACCGTCCTGCAAGGCCCCAAGCGTCCCGCCGGGAGCCTGCGCCGCACCCGGTACCGCCATCAGGAAGAATCCTGCCAGGGCCAGTATCCCGGACCGGATCGAAAAAATCTTGCGCATGGTTCCTCCTCGACCGGCAGGGCAATGCCCCGCCATTACGGCCAATTTATAGCCGGATTGAGGTGAATGCGGCGTGACAAAAGTCACACTTACTGGATTTCAGAGACTTCGACCGGAAAACTTCGCGCACAAAATTCGCAATTTACGCGGATCACGCCATCATCGTCCGTCATTTCGGCGCGTTCTTCCCGCGGAAACTGGCCGATAATATTCTGGATATGATCGGGGTCGCAGCGGCAGCCTTTCGACAATTCGGGCTGCGGGAAGACCCGGATTTCCCCCTCGTCATGAAACAGCCGCCACACCAGCGTTTCCATTTCGACAAACGGGTCGATCAGTTCCTGGTCGGTCAGAGATTCGCCCATCGCGCGCAGATGCTCCCATTCGGGATGGTCGAGCCTGACATGCAACCGCTCGCGGCCCGCTTCGCCCTCGGGAAGATGCTGGAGCAACAGCCCGCCCGCGACCATCGTCCCGTCGCCGCCCCCGGCCACTGCCAGCCTGACAAGGCTGGGGAGCTGTTCGGACTGGACGAAATAGCTCTCGATCGCCTCGGCCATCGACCCGCCTTCCAGCGGCACGATCCCCTGATAGCGCTCGCGCGACGTCTTTTGATCGAAGGTGATGGCAAGATACCCCTTGCCGAACAGCGCAAACAGCGGAGGGTCGGCGGGTGCTTCGGCCAGTTTTTCGGGGTCGTAACGGACATAGCCGCGGATCGCACCATTCCTGTAATCGGCGACAAGCAGATCGATTGCGCCCTTCTCGGTCTGCGCCTGCAAAGTCAGCTGCCCGTCCGCCTCTTTCAAAGTCGAGCCAAGCAGGGTCGCCAGCACCAGCGCCTCGGCCAGCGTTCTGGCGATCACCGGCGGATACTCGTGCGCGGCCAGCACATCGTCGAGCGCCGGGCCGATCCGCGCCACCCGCCCGCGTGCGTGGCTTTCCGGAATGGCGAAACCCAGCGCGCAATCGAGTTCCGGTGCCCCGCTCATCCGGTCTGGCCGAAACACCAGCGCAAAATTGCCTTTTGCGCATGCACACGATTTTCCGCTTCGTCCCAGACGACAGATTGCGGGCCGTCTATCACCGCTTCGACCACTTCCTCGCCGCGATGCGCGGGCAGGCAGTGCAGGAAAATCGCATCGTCCCTTGCAGCGGCCATGAGTTTTTCCGTGACCCGGAATGGCTCGAGCGCGGCCATCTTGGCCTCGCCGCCCTCCTGCCCCATCGAAATCCAGGTATCGGTCACAACGATATCCGCCTTGCCCGCAGCCTTGAGGGGATCTTGTGTGATCTCGATCTTGCCGCCCCGCTCGCGCGCGGCGGCGACAATGGCGGGATCGGGCTGCAAGGATGCCGGGCAGGCGACGGCGATCTCGAAATGCAGCAGGCTGCCCGCCTCGATAATCGAGTTCAGCACATTATTGCCATCGCCAAGCCACGCCCATCTGGTCCCGGCCAGCGCATTGCGGTGTTCCAGCACGGTCAGCATGTCGGCCATGATCTGGCAGGGATGCGAACGATCCGTCAGGCCATTAATCACCGGCACATCGGCATGGTCCGCCATCCCGGTCAGCTTGGCGGGATCGCTGGTGCGGATCATGATCGCATCGACATAGCGCGACAGGACGCGGGCCGTGTCCGCCACGGTTTCGCCCCGCCCCAGCTGCATGCTGCCCGCATCCATGACAATTGTGTTTCCGCCAAGCTGCCGCATCGCCATATCGAAAGACACGCGTGTGCG
>JBGTHW010000034.1:0-7773 GCA_041746035.1 Parasphingopyxis sp. | reverse complement strand
GAAGGTTGGGAGTCAGGGACAAGCGGCGGAACCGCCGTTTCTCAACTCTCCCGGGCCTCCCAGCCCACCGTTTCGTCGACTGTCCCTGTCGTCACCGAATGATAGCGCGGGCGGGCTTCGGCATAGATTCGCCGCGCGAAGGGGCGGCCCCAATCGTCTTGTTCCCAAAGCGCGGCGAACAGTGGCGCGACGAATTTGCGCCGTCCCATGCTGGTCAGGAAGTCTTCCGTCGATGACCTGGCCGGATCGTAGCGATTGCCGATTGCCAGCATCAGCCAGGCGAAACGGATTTCGCTGTTGCCAGCCTCATTGAGATCGAAAGCAGCGTCGAGCGCGGCAAGGCGGTCATCGGACATTTCGCGCGGCAGACCATTGAGGAAGCGCAGCCGCTCCTGCGTCGTCCATTGCGGCCAGGCTGTGCCGCGCGGATCGGCCCCTTCGGTCACGCGCCGGATCGACTGATCGACGGCGCGGAACCGGTTCGATTGGATATGCACGGCGTTTTCGGGAAGGCCGGGTTCATAGATCCAGCGTTCTACATCGATGGTCTCGAACTCGTCGCCCTCGAACAGGTTTTCGCGCATGTCGGCGATCAGCCCGGCGCTGGTCTGCGGCTGGAATGCGTGGCGGTCGAAATAGCCGCGCAGCCAGGCATCGAGCCGTTCCCGCCCGACGGCGGCTTCCACCGTGCGCAGGAACACCGCGCCCTTCTCATAGGCGATATTGGTCATGCCGTCGTCGGGATTACGTCCGTCGAGCGCGAGATGAAGCTGGGTATCGGCGGCGTCCAGCCCGCCCGCTTCCTCGATGGATTCCATCATGTCGGCCCAGCCGAGATCGGCGAGCATCGCCGCGCGTTCGGGGCCATAGACGGCTTCCATGATCCGGTTTTCGAAATAGACGGTGAAGCCCTCGTTCAGCCAGAAATCGTCCCATGAGGCGTTGGTGACGAGATTGCCGGACCAGCTGTGCGCCAGCTCGTGCGCGATCAGGCTGACCAGCGACTTGTCGCCGGCCAGCACGGTGGGCGTCACAAAGGTCAGCCGCGGGTTCTCCATGCCGCCGAACGGAAAGGAGGGCGGCAGGACCAGCAGGTCGTAGCGGCCCCAGCGATATTCGCCATAGAGATCCTCCGCCGCGTCGATCATCTGCTCAAGATCGGCAAATTCCTCCGCTGCTCCGGCGACCACGGATGGCTCCGCATAGACGCCCGAACGCGGGCCGATTTCCTGAAATTCGAGATCGCCGGCCCCGATGGCGATCAGGTAGGGTGCGACGGCATTGTCCATGCGGAAGCGCCAGGCGCGGAGACCGTCCTCGCCTTCGACCGCTTCGCCCTCGGGCGTCAGCATGTCAGCGCTCATCACCACGCGGATGCCTTCCGGTGCAACGATGCGCGCGTCCCAGGTCTGGCGGATGCCGGGGCTGTCCTGCGTTGGAATCCATGTGCGGTTGAGGATGGCCTGGCCCTGGCTGAACAGGAAGGGCTGCTCGCCGTCTGCGGTCTGCTCCGGATCGAGCCATTGGAGGGCGGCGGCATCCGGGGCGGAGGCGTAGGTGATCTTGATCTGTTCTGCGCCGTCCAGCTGCACGGTCAGCGGCGCGCCGCGGGTTTCATCGCCTTCGCCGGTTTCCCACTCCAGCGCCGCGCCGTCGCCGCTGACGATTTCGCGTATCTCCAGACCATTATTGTCGAGCACGATTTCTTCGGCGTCGTCGGCGACGTCGAGATCGAGCGTTGCCGAACCGATCATGCGTTCGATTTCGAAATCGGCGCGCAAATCGAGCGAGACGTGGGTTACGCGCGCTTCGAGCGGCCGGGCATAACTGTGCTCGTCCTGCCCTTCCTCGCTGGCGTAGATGGTCTCCGGATCGGAGGGATCGTCGGCACCGGAAGAACAGGCGGCGACAAGCGAGAGAGAGGCAAGCGTTGCGGCGATACGGGCGAACATAAATACACTCCGGTTGAAGACGTTGGTCCTGGATAAACACCGCAGCGGCTTTCGTCACCCTGAACCTTGACCTCCCGCTCCGTTTCACCGACAATTGACGCTAACGTAAAGCACCCTGCAGGAGAGCCACGATGGCCGATATGGAACCCCTCGAAGAATTTCGCGCGGAGGCGGCCGAATGGCTGGCGGAGAATTTCGATCCGGCGCTGAAAGGCCGCAACAATCCGATGGGCATGGTCGACGGGCCGACCGATATGGCGCCGGACATGGTCGAGTGGCGCGAGAAACTTGGCGCGAAGGGCTGGGCGACGCCGACTTGGCCGAAAGAATATGGCGGGGCGGGGCTGTCGAACGACGAAGTCCGTGTGCTTACCGAGGAGATGAACAGGATCGGGGCCTATAATCCGGTGGGCGGGCTGGCCGTGATGATGTTCGCGCCGACGCTGATGGAATATGGCACGGACGAGCAGAAGGCGAAATGGCTGCCACCGCTCTCGAACGGATCGCTGCGCGGCTGCCAGGGCTATTCGGAGCCGAATGCGGGATCGGACCTCGCCAATGTCCAGAGCTTCGCCGAGGACAGGGGGGACCATTATCTCGTCAATGGCCAGAAAACCTGGCAATCGGGCGGGCAATGGGCGGATTTCTGCTTCGGGCTGTTCCGCACCGACAAGTCGGTCAAGCATGACGGCATCACCTTTCTGATCGTCGATATGGACACGCCCGGCATCGAGCGCCGCCCGATCAAGATGATTTCCGGGCTTTCCCCTTTCTGCGAGACTTTCTTCACGGACGTGAAAGTGCCCAAGGAAAACCGCGTCGGCGAAGAGGGCAAGGGCTGGACCATCGGCAAACGCCTGCTGCAATATGAGCGCGCCGGGATTGGCGGTGGCGGGATGCGCCACATGATGGCCTCGCTCGCCGATCATGCGAAGAAATATGTCGAGACGAACGCCGATGGCGAGATTGCCGACAAGGAATTGCGGCTGAAGATCATCAAGCATGAGATGCGGGTGCGCAATTTCATGGGTACGGTCGTGCGCGCGCAGCAGGAAGCTAAGGAGCAGGGCGGACCATCAGCCACGAGTAGCGTGCTGAAAAATGTCGGCGCGAAACTGGCGCAGGAGCGCACCGATTTGATGATCGAGTGTATGGGGATGCAGGGGCTGGGCTGGGAAGGCCCGGGCTTCGACGAGCAGGAGTTGAAAAACACGCGTACCTGGCTGTGGAACCGGGCGGTGACGATTTATGGCGGATCTACCGAGATCCAGAATAATATCATTGCCAAGCGCGTGCTCGGGATGGTGGATCACCAGTAGGGGGGTGAAGATACGCCGTCATTGCGAGCGCAGCGAAGCCATCCAGAGCGGCAAGGAAAACCGCCTCAGACCCTGGATTGCTTCGTCGCGTCGCTCCTCGCAATGACAGCGGATTAGCCGGAGAATACCGAATGACCACCACCGCCGCCGAAATGCTCCAACAGGATTTCGCCTCCTTCGCCGATGTCATCCGCGCGCACGCTGTTGAGCGACCCGATGCTGAGGCCATCGTCGCGGACGACAAGCGACTGAATTTTGCCCAACTCGACGCTCATGCCGACCGCATCGCCGCCGGCCTCCAGAAACACGGCGTGCGATCGGGCGGGTGCGTGGCGGTGTGCGGGCTGAATGGCTGGGCCTATGCGGTGTTGTGGGCCGGCATCTTGCGGGCAGGGGGCTGCGTGGTGCCGCTGGCGCAGAGTTCGACGGCGGAGGCGCTCGGCCTGATGCTGGAGGATAGCGGCGCGACGATTTTTTTCGCCGACCGCGCCATCGCCGACGAAATGTCGATCCCGGACGGCGTGAAGTATGTCCCGCTCGACGAAGATGCGGCGTTCGAGGCCTGGCTGCCCGAAGGGGGTGTGACGCCGGAACCGGTCGCCATCGATCCGGACCAGGGCTTCAACATCATCTATTCGAGCGGCACGACGGGGACGCCCAAGGGTATAGTCCAGTCGCAGCAAATGCGCTGGCGGCAGGTGCGCGCGCTGTTCAGCTCCAGCGAAACGGTCGCGATCCTCTCGACGCCGCTTTATTCGAACACGACGCTGGTGGTTTTCCTGCCGACGCTGGCGTCGGGCGGCAAGACCGTGCTGATGCCCAAATTCAACAGTCTGGAGTTCCTGCAACTCAGCGAGCGGGAAAAAGTGACCGCGGCGATGCTTGTGCCGGTGCAATATAAGCGGCTGATGGCCGAGCCAGCATTCGACGATTTCGACCTGTCCTCCTACCAGATGAAATTCTGCACGAGCGCGCCGTTTGCCGCCGAGCTGAAAGCCGATATCCTCAAACGCTGGCCGGGCGGGCTGACCGAATTTTACGGGATGACCGAGGGCGGCGGGAGCTGCGCTCTTTCCTGCCACGAATTTCCGGACAAGCTGCACACGGTCGGCAAACCGCTGTCCGATCACGATATCCGCCTGATCGACGAGGAGGACAGGGAGGTTTCGCCCGGCGCGATCGGCGAGATCGTCGGACGTTCGGGGACGATGATGAACGGCTATAAAAACCGGCCCGAACAGACGCGCGAAACCGAATGGTATGACGAAGACGGCAACCGCTTCATCCGCACCGGCGATGTCGGGCGGTTCGACGCGGACGGCTTCCTGCAGCTGATGGATCGCCGCAAGGACATGATTATATCCGGTGGGTTCAATATCTACCCCAGCGATCTGGAAGCGGTCATTATCGAGCATCCCGAAGTCGAGGAGGTCGCCGTGATCGGCGTCGCCAGCGAGGATTGGGGCGAGACTCCGGTGGGCGTCGTGGTCGGACCGAACGATGCCGAGGCCATAAAATCATGGGCGAACGCAAAGCTGGGAAAAACACAGCGCATCGCCGATATTTATATTGTCGATGAACTGCCCCGCAGTGCCATCGGCAAGATACTCAAGCGCGAATTGCGCGCCAGTCTCAGACTGGGATAGCACACGCTTCTCCCGGTAGTTCGATGCCTGAACCATCGGATCAGGGCGATTCTGCATCTTCCCCCTGAACCCGGTCGCAACTGAGCTGCGGCGCGCCGCGGGCATCAGCGGAAACCCGGCAGTTCACCTGCAATTCCTGCCCCGTCTCGCGGTCGCGCACGGTTGCCGGTCCGCGATACTCGCTGCCATCTTCGCTGCGTTCCATCGCGATCTCGGTGACCTCGGTGTTCTCATCTTCATAGGCCTCCCGCACGGCCGCTTCGACGGCGGCGCGCTGGTCATCTTCCGGTGTGTCTGCGCGCGTCTCCGAAGCCTGTCCTTCGGGCGACGAACAGCCGGCGAGCAGGAAAGTGGCGAAAATAACGGCGCTGGTTGCGCGAACATTTAGCATGGCTACCTCTTCGGATTATATCCTGAACACTATTTCCTCCGGCGCTCCATCATGCAAGTGCGGAATAGATCAGCGTCTTCAGTTCGCGCCGTATCGGGTAGATACTGGACGGCTGGAGCTGGGTCATGAAGACCATTGTCAGCTCCTCCGCCGGATCGACGAAGAAGGCGGTGGAATACATCCCGCCCCAGTAAAATTCGCCTTTCGAGCCGGGAACCATGCTTTTCGCCGGATCGTCATTGATGGCGAAGCCGAGGCCAAAGCCAGTTCCCGCGAGCTGGGCCTCGCTGAACAGGGACACCGACATCGCATGCAGCGTCTTGTCGTCGGGCAAATGGTTCTGCGTCATCAGCTCGATGGTCTTGCGCCCGACGATGCGGGTCTCGTCGAGGCTGCCCTTGCCGAGCAGCATTCGGCAGAAATGGTGATAGTCGGCGCTGGTCGAAACCAGCCCGCCACCGCCGGAAAGCAATTTCGGTTTGCGGCTCCAGGTGCTGTCCACACCGCGATCGAAAAGCACCGGCCCTTCGGGATGCCATGTCCAGCAATCGCCGAGCCGCTCGATCTTGTCCTCCGGCACATGGAAGAACGTATCGTCCATGCCGAGCGGCCCGAAAATATGGTCGCGAAAATACGCGTCCAGCGTTTGCCCGGAAATCCGCTGGACGATCGCGCCCAATACATCGGTCGAGACCGAGTAATTCCAGGCCGTGCCGGGCGAGAATTCCAGCGGAAGTTCGCCAAGTGCGGCGACGCAACTTTCGAGATCATGATTGCCGAACCATTTTTCGAGCCTGCCTTCGCGATAGGCCGCATCGACCGGGGTGCGCTCCTGAAAGCTGTAGGTCAGGCCGGAGGTATGGCGCATCAGATCGATCATGCGCATCGGCGCGTCGGTGGGGCGGGTGACGAACGGTTCCTCGCCGCCGCCGCCGCTCTCATAGACGCCCAGCCCTTTGAATTCGGGCAGAATGCGATGCACCGGATCGTCGAGGGCAACCTTGCCCTGTTCCACCAGCTGCATGAAGGCGATGGAGGTAATCGGCTTGGTCATCGAGGCGATGCGGAACAGCTGGTCGTCGCGCAGCGGCGTGTCGCGGTCGTCATAGGCGACGCCGTGCGAAGAAAAATGCGCGACATCGTCGCCGCGCCCGATCAGCAGCTGAAAGCCCTTCAGCTTGCCGTTATCGAGATATTTCTCGCGCAGGAATGACGGAATACGGTCGAGACGCTCCGGGACGAAGCCCAGCGCGTCGGCGTTTGCGGTCTGCACGATCAATCGAACATGATGACGGAACGTGTGCTCTCGCCCTCACGCAATTTATCGAAGCCGTCATTGATGTCTTCGAGCGTAATCCGTTCGGCGATCACCGTGTCGAGATCGAGCCGTCCGTCGAGATAATAATCCACCAGCCGCGGCATGTCGCGCATGAAATGGCCCGAACCCATCAATGCCCCCTTGATCGACTTGCCCTGCAAAAATTCGGGCCCATGAATTTGAACCATTTCTCCTGGTGGGATCATGCCGACGACGACCGCGCCACCGCCACGGCGGAGGATTTTCCACGCGACTTCGGTGGTATCGGTGCGTCCTACGCATTCGACAGCATGATCGACGCCGCCGCCGGTTGCTTCGATGACCTGATCGACGAGATCGTTCGCCATCGCATCGAACGTCATGGTCGCGCCCATTTTCTCGGCAAGCTTGCGTTTGGATTCGACCGGATCGATCGCGACGATTTCGCCGGCACCGGCAATCTTGGCCGAATTGATCGCCGAAAGCCCGATGCCGCCCGCGCCGATAATCGCCACGCTCTCCCCGGCGCGAAGATTGCAGGCATTGAAGATCGAACCGGAGCCGGTGATGACCGAACAGCCGATCAGCGCGGCGCGGTCCATCGGCATGTCGGGCTTGATCGCCACGCAGGCATTTTCGTGGACAAGCATTTCTTCGGCAAAAGCAGAGAGATTCAGGAATTGCGCCATCGGCTCGCCATCTATGCTCAGGCGCGGTTGCGCGCCCTCGGGCCGTTGCAGCGACGTGTCCTGGCATAGCGTGTGCTGGCCATTCTGACACATTTTACAGGTGCCGCAGGATGGTGCGAGGAAGGTTACGACATGATCGCCGGGCTGGACATGACGCACTTCGCTGCCGACGGATTCGACAACGCCAGCCGCTTCATGGCCGAGCACGGTCGGCACCGGATAAGGATAGACGCCATCGAGGAAGTGGAGATCGGAGCGGCACAGGCCGACGGCGGCGGTCTTTATCTTCACCTCACGCGGTCCGGGTTCGTCGATCTGGACTTCGGTAATTTCCATCGGATTGCCGGGGCCGGTAAACAGGGCTGCTTTCATGATCGGGTTCCTTGGGTTCCTACAGGGTGGTCTCGGTTGCGCACCGCATCCGGGCGATGCGTGCTTCGTGATCGGTCTGTTCTATCGGAAAGCGGGACACTATGGCC
>JBGTHW010000033.1:0-3950 GCA_041746035.1 Parasphingopyxis sp. | reverse complement strand
ATGCGCCGCTTCCGCCATGCCGCTCACCTCTGCATCGCTTTCGCCCTGATCCGCGCGCCGTACGCTATGGCCGACGATAACGCACTGCGCACCCCCCTCGGCCAGCATCGGCGCGGCGAACCAGCCGCTATGAGCGCCGCGATCTTCCGCATGGCAATCCTGCGCGCCTATCGTCAGGCCGGGCATGCGCTGCACCGCAGGCGCGATCAGCGTAGCCGGAACACAAATCGCGACATCGACGTCGCCGTGCATCGTCGCGGCGCGCTCGACCCCCTCAAGCTCCTCCAGCGAATCGAGCAAGCCGTTCATTTTCCAGTTCCCCGCCACGAATTTGCGTCTTGCCATGATATTTGATCCCCTGCATTCGGAATGTCCTTTGCGATGGCCCGTTCGATAGCGAGCCTGCTTCCCCCTGCCAATCCGCCTGACCGCTTGAAGCGCCGGAACCATCTCTCTAAAGCATCTCACGGTTCTTTCTCCCAATATAACGGGCGGCGCTTTCAATGATCGGTTTCTTCCGCAGGTTTTTCTCTTCCAAATTCGGGGTCGTGTTCGCGATCCTGTTTATCGCACTGATCGGCCTCGCTTTCGCTTTGGCCGATGTCAGTGCACCGGGCGGATCGCTCGGTGGCGGCACGTCGCTGGCGCAAGTCGATGGCGAAGACATTGGCGAAGAACGCATCCAGACCCTGCTCAACCGCGCGCTTCAGGATGCCCGGCAGCAGCAGCCCGGCATCGATATGAACGCCTTTATCGCGGATGGCGCGCTCGACGATGCGCTCGATGCGGAAATACGCAACGCGGCTCTGCGCGCCTTCGCCAGCGACAATGGCCTTGTCGTCAGCAAGCGCCTGATCGACGGGGTCATAGCCAGCATCCCGGCGTTCCAGGGACTGACCGGCGAATTCGACGAAACATCCTTTCGCCAGATATTGCAGCAACAGAATCTCGGCGAGGAAGAGGTTCGTCGGGATCTCGCCGGACCGACATTTCTTCGCCTGATCCTCGGCCCGGTGACCGCTGCCGCACGGGTATCCGCAAGTGTCGCACGGCCCTATGCCGGCCTGCTGCTGGAAGAGCGGCGTGGCCTGGTGATTGCCGTGCCCTCGGCCACCATGCCGCAGGGCAATCCGCCGACCGCCGCCGAACTCAACACATTCTACAATGAGAACGAGCGCCGCTACACCCTGCCCGAGCGACGCAAGGCGCGGTACGCGGCTTTCAGCCTGGATCAGCTCACCGTTCCCGACCCGACCGAAGCACAGGTGCGGACATATTATCGGGAGAACAGCGACCAGTATGGTTCGGGCGAAACGCGGACGCTGTCGCAGGTGATCCTGCCGAACGAGGCCGAAGCACGCGCTTTCCATGACGCCGTGCGCGGTGGCTCGAGTTTTGCCGCCGAAGCAGATGCGCGGGACTTTCCGCTCTCCGCCACGCGTGTCGTCGGCACGACCGAAGCAGCCTTCGGTCGCGCGGCGGACGACGCGATCGCGACCGCCGCGTTCGCCGCCGATGAAGGCGATTTGCTCGAGCCGATGCGGTCCGGCCTTGGCTGGCATGTGGTGCAGGTCGCGGACATTAACCGGCGCAACCAGGTGTCGCTCGGCTCGGTTCGCGCGGAGATTGTCCAGGCGCTGCGCGAGCAATTGCGCAACGAGACCCTGGCGGAATTTTATCTCGAGATCGAAAACGCCCTCGACGACGGGGCGACACTGGAAGAAGTCGCCGACGCCAAGGGGCTGACCCTGCAGGAGACTCCCCTGCTCGCTCCAAACGGGGCCGATCCTTCCCGACCGGATTACCGCCCCGATGCCGGTCTGCGCCCGATTCTCGAAGCGGCATTCACGATGGACGAGGACGAAGACCCGCTGGTCGTGCCAATCGAGGAAAATCGCAGCTATGCTCTTGTCGATGTCACGCAGATTGCGCGCAGCGCGCCGCAGCCGCTGGCCCGCATCCGCCCTGTCATAACCCGCGATTTCCTCGCCGACCGTGCCTCGCGGCGTGCGCAGCGTGTCGCCGCCGGTATTGCTGCAAAAATCAATAATGGAATTTCGGTTGGCCAGGCGATTTCTGAAGCCGCAATAGACCTCCCTCCCCCGCAACCCGCGCAGGCCACGCGCCGGGCAATATCGGAGCAGGGCCGCAATGTTCCCGCTCCGGTGCGACTGATGTTCCGAATGGCCGAAAACACCGCCAAGCTCGTCCGCCTGCCGCAGGATCGGGGCTGGTTTGTCGTCGTCCTCGATACGATCGAGCGCAATACCGACCAGATCACCGAGGGGATTGTCGCCGCGACCCAGCAGCAATTCGCGCAGGTCACGGCCACTGAATATGCCGAACAGTTCGTCGGTGCGGTGCTCGCCGAATATGAGGCGACGCGCGACGAAGAAGCGATCCGGGCGTTCAGCAACCGGCTGACGGGCCGCGCCAACTAGCGCGATGCTGGGCCGCGCCGAAGCCCTGGCGGCGCTCGAACGCGGCGAGCCGACACTCGTCTGGCACAGCCAGCTTGCCGATCTCGACACGCCGATGTCGGCGGCGCTGAAACTGATCGAGCCGGGGCGCGGCGATTTCATCCTGGAATCGGTGGAGGGCGGCAATGTCCGCGGGCGCTATAGCTATATCGGCCTTGCGCCCGATCTGGTTTTTCGCGCCGAAGGGCAGAGCGCCGCGATTAACCGGCACTGGCTGGAAAACCGGGACGAGTTTGTGGATTGCCTTGTGGATAGCATCGCCGCGCTCCGCGCGCTGAGCGCCGAATGCCGGATGGAACTGCCCGATAGCCTGCCCCGCTCGCTGGCCTGCCTTGTCGGCTATTTCGGCTATGAGACGATAGGCCTGATCGAGAAACTGCCGCGACCGCCCGACAACCCGCTCGGGCTGCCCGACATGCTGTTTGTCCGCCCAACCCTGATCCTGATTTTCGACAGGCTGCAAGACCGTCTCCATTTCGTCGCGCCACTCTGGAGTCTTGGGGACGAAACCGCCGAAAAGGCTGTGGACAAGGCCGTGGAAAGAATCGAGGGCGCCGCTGCTCGCGTCGCGCAACCCTACCTGCCGCGCCACCGCGACAGTCCGGATTTGGGCGACGATGCGAGAAAGAGCGCGGTTGCGCCAGAACACTATAAGGTAATGGTCGATGCGGCGAAGGAATATATCGCAGCGGGCGACATTTTTCAGGTGGTCCTCGCGCAGCGTTTCACCCGTCCCTTCCCGTTACCACCCATCGATCTCTATCGCGCGCTGCGCCGGATAAACCCCTCGCCTTTTCTCTATCATCTCGACCTGCCGGGCTTTGCGCTGATCGGCTCCAGCCCGGAAATTCTCGTTCGCGCCCGCGATGGCGAGATCACCATTCGCCCGATCGCCGGCACCCGCCCGCGCGGCAAGACCGCCACCGAAGACGCCGCCAACCGCGAAATCCTGCTCGCCGATCCCAAGGAACGCGCGGAGCATCTGATGCTGCTCGATCTGGGGCGCAATGACGCAGGCCGTGTCGCGATAGCGGGCACGGTCGAAGTCACCGACAGCTATGGCGTGGAAATGTACAGCCATGTCATGCACATCGTTTCCAACGTCACCGCAAGACTCGCGCCTGAGTATGACGCGCTCGACGCGCTGTTTGCAGGCTTCCCCGCAGGCACAGTTTCCGGCGCGCCCAAAGTCCGAGCCTGCGAAATCATCGCCGAACTCGAACCGGAAGCGCGCGGCGCCTATGCCGGAGGCGTCGGCTATTTCTCGCCCGATGGCTCTATGGATAGCTGCATCGTTTTGCGCACGGCGGTGGTGAAAGACGGGACGATGCACGTCCAGGCAGGCGCGGGCATCGTCGCCGACAGCGATCCGGCCTATGAACAGCGCGAATGCGAGGCGAAGGCGGGTGCCTTGTTCGCGGCCGCCGGAGAGGCGGTTAGGCGGGCCAATGAGCCGGGGTTCGGGCAGTA
>JBGTHW010000032.1:0-15277 GCA_041746035.1 Parasphingopyxis sp. | reverse complement strand
CAGATAGCCCGACAGTCCGCCGACGGGCGGCGCAATAGACATATCATTGTCATTGAGGATGACGACCAGCCGGTTGCCCGCCTTCTCGGCATTATTCATCGCCTCATACGCCATGCCCGCGCTCATCGCGCCATCGCCGATTACCGCGATGGCCTTGCCCGGTTTGCCGGAGAGCCGGTTGGCGGTGGCAAAACCGAGAGCAGCCGAGATAGAGGTCGAACTGTGCGCCGCACCGAACGGATCATATTCGCTCTCGGAGCGCTTGGTGAAACCGGAAAGCCCGCCGCCCTGCCGCAATGTCCGGATGCGGTCGCGCCGCCCGGTCAGGATTTTGTGCGGATAGCATTGATGCCCGACATCCCAGACCAGCCGGTCTTCGGGTGTATTGAAAACATAATGGATCGCCGTGGCGAGCTCGACCACACCGAGCCCGGCCCCCAGATGGCCGCCTGTGACAGACACCGCCGAAATCACCTCGTCGCGCAATTCGTCCGCGAACTGGCGCAGCTGTTTCGGTTCGAGCTTGCGCAGGTCTGCCGGGTAATTGACCTGATCGAGCAAAGGAGTTTCGGGGCGGTTGGACATAAGCGTTTTACCTCTGCGCCCCTGTTTAGGGTGTGGAAGGCACGGTGTCGAACGATAGAATTCTCTCCCCTTGCGGGAGAGAACAACGGAGACTTGGCAACTTGCTGCCTTAGTCGCAGTCAGAGAGGGGTAAGCGGCACGATCACTCGCTTGGCCAGACTCCCCTCTCCCTCTCACTCCCGCAAGGGGAGAGGGTTTTCACCCGCATTTCTCGCAATGCCCGCGCACTTCGATTACCGGACGCTCCGGATTGAACCCCCTGGAGCGCGCCGCTTCGCGCACGCCGTCGGCCAGCTTGTCATTATCCAAATGCGTCGTCTTGCCGCATTCGTCGCAAACCAGGAAGATGCAGTCATGCAGGCAATCGGGATGGCGATTGGCGAGATAGGCGTTCTCGCTCTCCACCCGGCGCGCAACATTGGCGGCGGTGAACAGATCGAGGATGCGATAGACGCTGTTGGCGGCAACCCGGCGTTCCTGCGCGTTCGATACCGCCTCGGCGATATCGTAGGCGGACGCTGGCTGATCGAACCCGGCAAGCGATTCGAACACGGCGGCACGCATTTTCGTCCATTGTTCGCCGGAGCGTTCGAGCGCGGTCTGGGCGGCGGCGGAGAGCGCCTCGCCCTCATGCATGACATGATCGTGATTTTTGGCCATGGGACAAATTTAGGCGCGCATGGCCTTTCGCGCAATCCCCGATGCTAGGTGAAAGCCCGCCGGTTGAGATCGTGGCCGAGCGCGACCATGGCGACACCGAGGATCGTGTAGATCGCCTCCATCTCGCCATGCGGCAGGGCCAGCGCCCCCGCCATCGCCCCGATGCCCAGCGAACCGATCGCGACGGGCAGCATATAGCCGTGCTGCAATGCGCCCCGGATAATCGCGATGACCCCGAAGATTATCGCCAGGGCGATACCCACTTCATGGATGACCGGATCGAGCAGCAATCCGCCCGCCGAAGCCGCAACCGCGAAGAAAATCGCGCCCGACAGGCAGTGCACGACGCACAGGCCGGAGAGCCATATCGCCCACCGGTCGACCCGCCCCTGTCCTGCCGCATAGTTTGTCACGCGCGAAAATACTCCTTCGGGCGGCGAATCCCGCCACCGCTTGCACAAGATATGATATTACAAGAAAGATACAATATCTCGCCACAATAAAGTTTGGTTGTTGGCAATGGGTCACAGCGCGCATAGGTGCAGGATCGAGATGGCCACGACCGCCCTGCCCCTGAAGCGAGATACCGCAGCCCGGCCCCGCGCCATCATATGGTGGCTGCTCATTGTGGCGTGCCTGGTGTTCCTTATGATCGTGGTCGGCGGAATTACGCGGCTGACTGAATCGGGCCTGTCGATAGTGCGGTGGGAGCCGGTATCCGGCATCGTCCCGCCGCTCAACGCCGAACAATGGCAGGCCGAATTCGCCGCCTATCGGGACAGCCCGGAATATCGGCAAATCAATGCCGGCATGTCGCTCGCGCAATTCAAGGCGATATTCTTCTGGGAATATGTGCACCGGCTGCTGGGGCGGCTGATAGGTCTCGCTTTCGCGCTGCCACTTTTATGGTTTTGGCTCAAAATGCAGATTCCCACCGGCTATCATCTTCGCCTCATAGCGCTGCTGGCGCTGGGCGGGCTGCAGGGGGCGATCGGCTGGTGGATGGTGGCGAGCGGCCTCGTCGACCGGCCCGATGTCAGCCATATCCGGCTGTCGGTGCATTTGCTGACGGCACTGTTCATTCTGGGCGGGCTGGTCTGGACGGCACTCGATCTTTTCAGACTTGGCGCGAACAGTGCGGCGCAAGCTGCACGTCTGACTGTATTCGGTATCGGTATTCTCTCCGTCCTGCTGATCCAGCTCCTGCTTGGCGCGTGGACGGCGGGGCTGGATGCTGGTTACGCTTTCAACAGCTGGCCGAAAATGGGCAGCGAGTGGTTCCCCGCCGGCACACCGCTGCTGGACCCGCTCTGGCGCAATATCGTCGACAACCCGATTACCGTGCAGTTCGCCCATCGCTGGTGGGCGGTGGTGACCGTGCTTGCGCTGATCTGGCTGGCGCGCAAGGTGCGAGCGGACAATCGCCGCGCCTCGATCGCCATCCACATCGCCTTCGGCACCCAGTTCCTGCTCGGCGTCGCCACCCTGATGAGCGGTGTAAATATCGTTCTGGCGACGCTGCACCAAACCGTCGGCGCGCTCCTTGTCATCGCGACGGTGTGGGGTGTTCATATCCTCGGACGGCGTCAGGCGTGACCGAAATCGTCAGCGTCTATACGGTATTCGGCTCGCAGGACGAGGTGGAACGGGCCGCGCGATCGATGGTCGAACAGCGCCTCGCCGCCTGCGTCAATATCCTTGGTGCCTGCCAGTCCATCTATCGCTGGGAAGGCAAGGTCGAAGAGGGTGAAGAAGTCCCGGCGATTTTCAAAACCGCGCGTGACAAAGCCGATGCGCTGGTCGATGCTATTGCCGAAAGCCATGGCTACGATGTCCCGGCGATTTGTGTCTGGCCGGTGGAGACGGCGCTGGAGGAGTATGCGAAATGGGTGGCTGGCGAGACCGGGTAGATGCGAAGGGAATGCAGTGAACTGTCATCGTAACACCGCTATATCCATGGTGCGGGGGTCGACGATCCGGTGGCTGCGCGGGCTTGCGCGGCCGCCCCGCGGCCACGGTCCTGCTCGCGGTATGAGGGCACCAGCACCGCCGACACCAGCCGCCGGTTCCTCCATGCCGACGAGCGCGGCAGCATCGTCGCGATCACCAACAACGCAAACGCCGTCACCAACATCAACAGCTATGACGAATGGGGCATCCCCGCGCCCGGCAATGTCGGCCGGTTCCAGTATACCGGCCAGGCCTGGATACCCCAGCTCGGCATGTATCACTACAAGGCCCGCATCTACTCCCCCACCCTGGGCAGGTTCATGCAGACCGATCCCATCGGATACGAGGATGGCATGAATATGTATGCCTATGTCGGCAATGATCCGATGAATGCGACGGATCCGTCTGGGCTTTGCGGAACCGGAACGCGAACTACTGTCGATGGGGAGCAGCAGTCCAGCTATGATTGTCGAACGGTTGAGGGCTTTGCGGAAAGAGGAAGCCCCGAGAGCCAGGGCAATCGTAGCCCACGCCAACGCTCTAGCGAAAACCAACAAGCTGGAGGGAATGGTGCTGCTGCACCTGCCATGGGTGGCGCCCCGATAATAACTATTGGAATCGCAGCAGATTTTTCTATACTTGGCGGCGGGACGGTAGAGTTCGGCTACTACAGTGATATATACAATTTTGACCGAGGGTTTTACGCCAACACAGGAGTTAGCGTTGGCTTTGACCAAAGCCTTGGTGTCGCAATTGGTGGCTATAGAAATACTGGTGCGTTGAATGGAGAATTTCAAGAAGGTGAGGTTGGGATAGCTGGCGGATCGCTGTCAGGAATTACCGACAGTAGCGGAAGATTAGCGGGCGGTAGCTTTACTGCCGGCCCAGTTGGTTTGGGCCTGCCAGTATCTGCAAGATACTCCAGTGGGACCGGCGGCAGTTGGTCAGCCATTGGGCTGCCTCCTCCCCGGTCGACACCGATTATTGTTAGAGCTGGACGGCGACCCACATTGTGGCAACGTGTGACCCGCTTCTTGGGTTTGAGATAAGATTATGCGGAAATATCTGAAAATGATTCCAATCTTTTATGGAGCTGTTACGCTTTTTCCGCTCTCGTTTGTTGTTGGAAACGACATTATCCAGATAATCTTCATTGTGATTGCCTTGGTCGCATTCATAATCGCAACTCTCTTATCGCTAACGATAAGAAGATGCGGGCATGGGTTTGTAACTCAGTGGAAATACGGTCTTTTTTTTCCCTTTGTTATCAGTCCGTGCCCAAAGTGTGGGCGTACAGAAACCTATTGAATTATTTCTGTTTGGTCATATTTTTCGTGGATCGATTCGAAAATCTGAATTACGATGACAGCACGCTTAAATTCAGAACGCCAATCTCTCATGTCGATTTACCTGAACCCGAACCTGTCGTAGCATCACATAATGGCATGTCCCGCGCGCCTTTCGCAAACTGCTCCACGTCGCGCGCCTGTGCATCGTTCAGACCTGCGTATCCGTCGCAATCGCTGCATCGCCTATCTCTATGACGCGCTGGGCCGTCGCAGCCGGATGACGCAGGACGGACGCGCGCTCAATTACCAGTACGATCTGGCCGGACGGCGCACGCGGATGACCTGGCCCGATGCGTTTTACGTCACATACGATTACTCTCCCGCCGGGCAGGTGACGGCGATCCGGGCGAATGGGGCGAGCGGCACGCCCATGATCGGCTATAGCTATGACGGGCCGGGACGGCTGACAACGATCGCGCGGGGCAACGGGCGCACGACGACGCTGGCCTATGACTCGGTATCGCGGCCCTCGCAGCTGGAGCATACCGGGCTGGTGGCGAGCGACTTCACCTGGAATCCGGCCTCGCAGCTGCGGACGCGGGCGATCTCGAACGACGCCTATATTTGGAATTACGATACCAATGTGAACCGCCCCTATGCGCGCAACAACCTCAATCAATATACCAGCGCGGGTCCGGCGACGTTCGGCTACGATCTTTCCGGCAATCTGATCAATGACGGTACCCAGATCTACGCCTATGACGCGCAGAACCGGATGGTGAGCGAGACCACCGGCGGTACGCTGTCGGCTCAGCTGATCTGGGATCCGACCGGCCATCTGTTCCGCACCGCCTATGGCGGCCAGACGACGACGCGGTTTCTCTATGATGGCGATGCGCTGGTCGGCGAATACAGCAATGCCGGACCGGGCACGCTCTTGAGGCGCTTCGTGCATGGCGCGGGGGTCGACGATCCGGTGGTCTGGTATGAGGGCACGAGCACCGCCGACACCAATCGCCGGTTCCTCCATGCCGACGAGCGCGGCAGTATCATCGCGATCACCGACAACGCAAACGCCGTCACCAACATCAACAGCTATGACGAATGGGGCATCCCCGCCCCCGGCAATGTCGGCCGGTTCCAGTATACCGGCCAGGCCTGGATCCCCCAACTCGGCATGTATCACTACAAGGCCCGCATCTACTCCCCCACCCTCGGCAGGTTCATGCAAACCGATCCCATCGGTTACGAAGACGGCATGAATATGTATGCCTATGTCGGGAATGATCCGGTGAATGGGCGGGATCCTACAGGTACAAGGATCGAAATTAACGCAACTCATGGGATGGGGTTCGGATTTTGTGCGCCAGTTGGCTGTTATGACCCAATCCACCTAAATATTCGAATGACGCCCGATAATCAGTCGTCGATAAGAAATTTTGAAGTGTTTAACAGAGTGGACTCCGATGGAAATCGATACGCTACGCTAAGTGCTGGCCCGGAAAGTGTTATTCGCGCCGTGGCAGGGATAGACACGCCTTTGGTTTCTGAAGTGAACCGAGCGGAAGGGGAGAGTATCCGAACTTTTGAAGTGATGCTGCCGGAAGGGCTTAGCGAAAATCAAGCTATTAATGCAATGTTCGCGGCTGATCGTGCATATCGCGATAATGCGAATTACGACCTGTATCCTGGACAGGGATCAGATGATCTGAACTCGAATTCATACGTATCCGGTATCATGGGCGCCATTGGTAAAGACATTACGAATTTGGATGATCGCACTGGATTAGATATTCCTGGTGTCGATGTTCCTTTGAATTTGCCGTGCCAAGTAAGAGTTGGAATCTGTCAATGAGAATATTTATTTCATATACAGGATTAATTATTATAATTTACGTATTATCTGGATGGTTGCTTTTGCTTTTTGTCGAATTATCTGGACCTACCATTACAAAATCTACCGGATTTGTCATATCAGCCGTCTTTTTTCCTATAGTTTATCCTGCAGCCCATTTAGATAGTTTAATTAATAGCATGGTTGGATCAATTTCTGCCATATGTCTTATAATTATCACGTTAACGCTGCTTTTACCTAAACATGTTAGATTTAAATGATAATTATGATCATTCGTATAGTGCGCACCTAACTCGGTGCCGGTAGCTATGTCTACAACAATGAGAACCGGCTGCAGCGACCGAGCGGCGGCGGCGCGGCCACGGTCCCGCTGGCGGTATGAGGGCACCGGCACCGCCGACACCAACCGCCGGTTCCTCCATGCCGACGAGCGCGGCAGCATCGTCGCGATCACGAACAACACCGGCACCGTCACCAACATCAACAGCTACGACGAATGGGGCATCCCCGCCCCCGGCAATGTCGGGCGGTTTCAATATACCGGCCAGGCCTGGATCCCCCAGCTCGGCATGTATCACTACAAGGCCCGCATCTACTCCCCCACCCTGGGAAGGTTCATGCAAACCGATCCGATCGGTTACGAAGACGGCATGAATATGTATGCCTATGTCGGGAATGATCCGATGAACGGGAGCGATCCGACGGGGACTTCGTGCGAGTTTCGCTTACGCACAGGGATCGTATGCCACGTTGATCGTGTAGATCGATCAAGTCTTAATACGCAGCAGCGTACGCAGCTTCGAAATTTTGAACGAGAATATACACGCGTGGTGAACCGGCTAATAGAGCTGCCAAATGTAAGGATTCGCGTAGGATCATCAGGACGTCTTCGTGATGGTTCAGTTGTAGGCGATTTCTCGATTACGCGTCGGCAAGCTGCAGCCAATTTGTATGGGAGGATATTTTCCTATCGACCAGGCGGTGGAGGTTGTGAAGCAAACTCAGCTGCTTGTACGCGTGGGACAGACGGAGGGCCGGGAATTCCGCATCGCGTAAGACCAGTTACAAGATTGACTGACGCAGGTTTACAGAGAAGAAGTGCCCTCACAATTATACACGATGGCGCTCTACATGGCAGTAGACAGGAGTATAACGGAGGCCTCGTAATGCCGACCTACTCGCGATTAGGCGAGTTCCCATATCAGTCAGGCCATCAGCGACCTTACGATAGAGCGTCATGTTTGCTGATAAACGAATGCGAGGAATAAGCATGATGCGCAAATTGGTCATCTTGTGTTGTGTTGTGTCAATTTACTATCCGCTATTAGGTTGCGAATCTTCCGCCCAACAGGCATCGCAATCATCAACTTCGCCATCAGTTATTGCCGTCGATCAATTTCCCACTATTTACTCGGCTAGCCGCGGATCGGAATTTTGGCGCATATATGGAGATCAGTTCTGGGTCGGAAATATTGCCGAATTACGTGAAGGAGCGTCAAACAACACAACCACGACTATTAATTATTTTCAGGAAAACGGTATCACTTGTGTCAATCTCGATACGGTTAGCATCTTTGGTGTTCCTGACACCTTGCGGGTGGGTATGCAGTTCCAGTGCGGAACCGCACAGTTTGAGGTTACGAATTGTAATTCTTCAGATGATTGCGGCAGCGCCTTGATCGAAGGCATGTGGCGCACTGGATCTCCGCCAAGCTATAGGGACTTACCCGTCAGTTATTATTATGATCGGTGTAGAGGGATACAATCAATCACTTTTTCGTTAGACCCTGAGCTGCTGAATCCGATTGGGTCCTCATTGGAACTTCGACAAGGCTTAGGTTTACTCGCTACATCCGATTCAGCAGAATGTTCAGATGATCTGTACTATCGTCTTTTCAATGGAGAAAACTGATAGGGTCAGTAATATTGGCACTGCGACCGCCATTTTCAGCCACGATCTCAGCGGTAACCTGACCAATGAGGCACCCAGACATACGCCTATGACGCGCAGAACCGGATGGTGAGCGAGACCACTGGCGGCACGCTGTCGGCCGAGCTGATCTGGGATCCGACCGGCCATCTGTTCCGCACCGCCTATGGCGGCGAGACGACGACGCGGTTTCTGTATGATGGCGATGCGCTGGTCGGCGAATACAGCAATACCGGACCGGGCACTCTGTTGAGGCGCTTTGTGCATGGCGCAGGCGTCGACGATCCGGTGGCTGCGCGGGCTTGCGCGGCTCCCCCGGAGCCACGGTCCTGCTCGCGGTACGAGGGCACGAGCACTGCCGACACCAACCGCCGGTTCCTCCATGCCGACGAGCGCGGCTCGATCGTCGCGATCACCAACAACGCCAACGCCGTCACCAATATCAACAGCTATGACGAATGGGGCATCCCCGCGCCCGGCAATGTCGGGCGGTTTCAATATACCGGCCAGGCCTGGATCCCCCAGCTCGGCATGTATCACTACAAGGCCCGCATCTACTCCCCCACGCTGGGAAGGTTCATGCAAACCGATCCCATCGGCTACGAAGATGGCATGCCGAATTCGAAAAACCGCTTCCAAAATAGGCAAAGCTTTGCCAGCCTTGCCCTGCCGATTCGCTCCGCTATGTTCTTTGACATCGTCGATCATTTGCACCGCAAGCGCGGTTCGTGCGTCGCCCCAGCGTCACCTGTGTCAACTGTGTCAACATAACCCGGTGCCGCCTTGCCCCGCCCGGGTTCGATCGCGTCAGCCGACTGTCAATTACCTGTCAACTTACGGCATCCGCCCCAGCTCCAATTGCCGAAGCGCATAATTATAATCTATCTTCTATCGCCGTCTGGCCAATCCCGGCGGCACCGGATACATAGGCTGGGTTATCGGGGAGACGGCGACGCAATGAGTTTCAGGCGATGGCTTTTTTGCGGTCTGACAGCGCTCGCCGCGATCGCCGGATCGCCGGCGCATTCCCGGTCTGTGGGCGACGAAGCCGCGACCGAAATCGCGTTCGGTTTCGCACCCCCGCTGGGCCGCACGCTGCGCTACGAAATCACCGAGTCAGTAGCGCGCGGTGACGCTGCGAGGGGAGTAAGGTTCATCCGCGATTACCGGTTCGAACGGGATACTAACGGCTATCGGCTGTGGGTAGAGCTGCAATCGGCGGTGAGCGACGACGACGGGCCGGCGGGCAGGTTCCTGGAGGCTGTTGCCGCGCCGATGATCGGCGTCCGCTACGCGATCGGGCTTTCGGCGGACGGCGAGCCGCGCGCCATCGACGATCAGGCGCGCCTATGGACCCACATCGCCGAAGGCGTCGCCGTCATCCGCGCGGACGGGGAAATCCGCGAAGACCTGACGCCCGAGCTGCGCACCGCCTTTCTGGCGATGCTCGACAGCTATGCCGCCGCCGACGAAACGACACGGCGGGATAATCTGCTGATCGGCACGAGCGACATCCTGGCGTTTGCCGGACGCAGCCTGCCGCCTGTTGCGGGCTATGAAATTCCTGTCGACATCGCTGGCAGCGATCCGGTCACGCTGCGCGGTACCATCGCGGCCTCGAAAAGCGCGGATGACAGCGTTTCGATTTCGGTCGTCGCCGAAGGAATCGGGCATGACGACCCGGTCGACGAAAGCCGGTTCCGGATCGGCGAGCGCATCCAGTATCGCGTGGCCCCGTCGAGCGGCTTGCTTCATGAAATGCGGCGGGAACGACGATTCGGCACCGATGGCGCAGCAGCGGGCGATTCCCGTGTCGAGATCACCACAATCCGTCTGGTGGATGGCTGGGATCGCCCGGAGAGTGGCGAAAGCATCGCACGATGAGCGAACAGAAAAATGTCCTCGGCACCGCAATCGCCGCCTGCTCGGTCGATCCGCCAACGGGATGGCAACGCAATGGCTGTTGCGAGGCCGATGCGGCGGATCGCGGGATGCACACGGTCTGTGCGCTGATGACGGAAGAATTTCTCGCTTACAGCCGCTCGGTCGGCAACGATCTTTCCACGCCGCGTCCGGAATTCGGTTTTCCCGGCCTGAAAGCCGGCGATCGCTGGTGTGTGTGCGCGGGCCGCTGGGAGGAGGCGCGCGGGGCCGGTTTCGCGCCGCTGGTGGTGCTCGAAGCGACGCATGAGGCGACACTGGAGGTGACGGCGCTCGGCCATTTGCAAGCACATGAAAGCGATGCGGTATCATAATACCCGTCAGCAAGGCCGCTTGTAGCTTGACTTGGCGGCTATTCAGCGCCATTAGCCCGCAACGAACGAGCCGTCCCGCGTGGCGGCTTCTTCATTTTCACACACCTGACGGGCGTGTCCCGAAACGGAGGAAGAGGCCATGAAGGCGCTCACGAAAACCACCCGGTCGATCGCGACCCGGGCGGTGAAGAAACAATGGATACTGATCGATGCCGACGGCCTGGTCGTCGGTCGCGCGGCAGCCGAGATCGCCAAGATTCTGCGCGGCAAGCACAAGCCGAGCTTCACCCCGCATATCGATTGCGGCGACAATGTCATCGTCATCAATGCGGGCAAGGTGCATTTTACCGGCAACAAGCTCGCCGACAAACGCTATTACAAACATACCGGCCATCCCGGTGGCATCAAGGAAACCTCGCCGCAGCGCGTGCTCGAAGGGCGTTTTCCGGAGCGCGTTCTCGAAAAAGCCATCGAGCGGATGATCCCGCGCGGGCCGCTGGGCCGTCAGCAAATGCGCAATCTGCGCATCTATGGCGGCGCGGAACATCCGCACGAAGCCCTCAATCCCGAGACTCTCGATCTCGCCTCCCGCAATCGCAAAAACAAGGTCAGCGCCTAATGTCCGATAATCGCCAATCGCTTTCCGATCTGAAAGACATCGCCGAAACCGCCAGGAAGGAAGAAGCCGCCGCCGAAACCAAAGCTGCCGCCGAAACCGGTGCGGACGGCGAGGCCGCTGCTCCGGCGGAGGGAGAGACCCTTGAGGCACAGGCTCCTGTTATCGAGGAAGCGCCACTGCGCGAACAGGAGATCGACGATCTCGGGCGCGCCTATGCAACCGGCCGCCGCAAGGACGCCGTCGCCCGTGTCTGGCTCAAACCCGGCAAGGGCACGATCACGGTCAATGGCCGCGACCAGTCGACCTATTTTGCGCGGCCTTCGCTGCGCCTCGTCATCAACCAGCCCTTCGATATTTCCGAACGGCGCGGCCAGTACGACATCGTCGCCACGGTCAAGGGCGGCGGGCTTTCGGGCCAGGCCGGCGCGGTCAAGCACGGCATCAGCCAGGCGCTGTCCCGCTACGAGCCGAAACTGCGCGGCACGATGAAAGCGGCCGGCTTCCTGACCCGCGATAGCCGCGTCGTCGAGCGCAAAAAATACGGCAAGGCCAAGGCCCGCAAGAGCTTCCAGTTCTCGAAGCGTTGAGGCTTACGCCAGATACCAATGGGAAAGGGCGCTCCGTGTCGCCGCCTTTTTTTAATCAGAGCAGTTTCATGGTTTCGAAGGGACGGCGCGGGCGTGGGCGATTGCCGGACGGTGCAGCTACCGGGAGGATGGAGCAGCTCACGTAGGGTGCATTGAGCCCATGGCGAAATGCACAACATGTGGGTATAGTCCCGCCATGAGGTGACGCGTGCATTTCGGCAAGCCTCAATGCACCCTACCTGCTGCGCTAAAGCCCGCGGCGGACACGCGCCTTGTAGTCGCGATAGGCATCGCCGAATATCTCCTCGAGATACGCTTCTTCGCGCGCGATCACGGCGAAACGCAGGATGACGATAACAGGAAGCGCGAGGATGAGTATCCACGGGCTGCGCACGGCAATGACAATACCGATATAGAACAGACGCCACATCGCGGAAAATCGACAGGGTAAGTGGCCAAGGCCAGCGGCACGGCCCTTCCATTCGACCCGACCGTAACTTCTCGCCAGGATCGAGCGAAACGTTCACCATGGCCCATTTCCGCGCTTACCCCTTTGTCCGCGCCATTCTCGGGTCATGTCTCGCCGCTCTTGCGCTTCCCGCCTGTTCGCAACCCGCCGAAACCGCGCAGGCCGGTGCGCAATGGCAAACCGAATGGCCCGATACCAATTTTAGCCAGGCGTCGGTCGATTTTAGCGAAATCAAATCGGGCGGGCCGCCGCGCGACGGCATTCCTTCTATCGACGATCCGCAATTTGCGCCGCCCGGCACCACCTATCCGCTGGCGCTCGGCCCCGAGGAACCGGTTATCTCGCTCGAAATCGGCGGCGAGGCGCGCGGCTATCCGCTGCGCATCCTGACCCGGCACGAGATCGTCAACGATACGATCGGCGGGCGGCCTGTCGCCGTCACCTATTGCCCTCTATGCAACAGTTCCGTGGCCTTCGACCGCCGTCTTAATGGACGAACGCTCGAATTCGGCACCACCGGCAAGCTGCGATATTCGGACCTCGTCATGTATGACCGCCAGACCGAAAGCTGGTGGCAGCAATTTCTTGGCGAGGCGATTGTCGGCGAGCTGACCGGCGAGCAGCTGACGATACTGCCCTCGCGCGTCGAATCGCTGGCGCGCTTTCGCGAGCGCTATCCCGATGGCCACCTGCTGCTGCCGGTTTTTGCGCCCGCTTCCTACAATAACCCCTATGTCGATTATGACAGCCGCGAGCGGCCCTATCCGTTTTTCGATGGCGAACTACCCGAGAATATCGAGCCGATGGCGCGTGTCGTGGCGGTCGGAAACCGGGCCTGGGCGCTGGCGAGCCTCGCCGAGCGCGGGCGGATCGAGGATGGCGATCTCGTGCTGCGCTGGACAGCCGGACAGAATTCCGCGCTCGATACGCGCGACATTTCGCAAGGTCGCGATGTCGGCAATGTCGTGGTGCAGCGTCGCACCGACGCGGGTCTGGCCGATGTGCCGTATGACGTGACCTTCGCCTTTGCCTTCCATGCCTTCCATCCCGAGGCGGAGATTTCCACCCGATAGGCCGGACGTCACCGGCAGAAAAGCGCGTTACCTTTGCCGTCCCGGGATGCTACAGGGCCCCATGCGATACCTCTCCGCCCTCCTCCTGCTTGCGGCCTGTGCCATGCCTGAAGACACACCCCCTTCCCCGCCGCAAGCAGCATCTTCCGAGATCATGGTCTGGAACGACCTGCTTTCGCGCGAACAGCCGCAGCCGGATCAGCGGATTGCCTATGGCAGCGGCCCGCTGCAATTTTCCGAACTCTGGCTGCCCGAGGGCGATGGACGTCATCCAGCCGTGCTGATGATCCATGGCGGCTGCTGGCAGACCGATATCGCCGAGCGCGATATCATGAACTGGATCGCGGACGACCTGCGCGGGCGCGGCATCGCCGTCTGGAATATCGAATATCGCGGGGTGGATCGCGAGGGCGGGGGCTATCCGGGGACGTATGAGGATGTACTGGCGGCGGGGGATTCGCTGATGGAGAACGCGGCACGCTTCAATCTCGATACATCGAGCATCGTCGCCATCGGCCATTCGGCGGGCGGGCATCTGGCGCTGTGGCTGGCCGCGCGGCAAGGGGGACTTCCCGGCCAGCCGTTGACCAGCCCGACGCCGCTGCCCATCGGCACCGTCATCAGTCAGGGCGGCCTCCCCGATCTCGAAGCGGGCGCGCAACGCGAAGGCCATCCTTGCGGGACCGAGGCACCGCGCCTGATGGCGGGCGGACGCTACGATCTCACCTCGCCGCAGCGGATGCCCGCCAGCTCCGCGCGCGAGATACTCGTCAATGCGGCGCTGGATCGCATCGCGCCGCCCGCATATGCCGAGGCCTATCGTGGCGCGCAGCTCGCGCGGGACAAGGCCGATGTCGAGCTGGTAACAATTCCCGGCGAAGGCCATGTCGAACTGATTTCCCGGGGTACGGCAAGCTGGGGGCGACAGGTGGAACTGATCGAAGCGGCGCTGGGGCGGAATTGAAACCGTTCGGGCTGAGCTTGTCGAAGCCGCGCACTTTCTTCTACAACCGACCAGCGAAAAACGGCCCTTCGACAGGCTCAGGGCGAACGGATATTTATGCCAACTCTCGATGACGCCAGAAAACGCGATGCGGACGATCCGCTGGCCGATATGCGCGACCATTTCGCGCTGCCGGAAGGCGTTATTTATCTCGATGGCAATTCGCTCGGCGCGCTGCCCAGGGCGACCATCGACGCCCAGCAGGATGCCGTTATGCGGCAATGGGGCACGGATCTTATCCGCAGCTGGAACGGCAATGGCTGGATCGATGCGCCGCAGCGTATCGGTGCGAAGATCGCGCCGCTGATCGGGGCGGAGGCCGACGAAGCGATCGTCGCCGACTCGGTTTCGGTCAATCTGTACAAGCTGATCGTCGCGGCGACGCGGCTGCGCCCGGATCGCACCGAAATCCTCACCGAACCCGGCAATTTCCCGACCGACCTCTATACCGCCACCGGCGCAAGCGATGTTCTGGCGGGGAGCATCGTCCGGACGGAAAACGCCGAAGGCATCATCGACGCCATCGGCCCGGATACCGCGCTCGTCATGCTCACCCATGTCCATTACAAGACCGGGCTACGGCACGATATGGCGGCGATCAGCGCGGCGGCGCGCAAGGCGGGGGCGCTGATGCTCTGGGACCTGAGCCACAGTGTCGGCGCAATCCCGGTCGATCTCAATGGCTGCGGGGCCGATCTTGCGGTGGGCTGCGGTTATAAATATCTGAATGGCGGACCCGGCGCGCCGGCATTTCTGTTCGCGCGACGCGAATTACAGAACGCGCTGCATTCGCCGCTTTCCGGCTGGATGGGGCATGAAGCGCCCTTCGAATTCCGGGACGATTACGCGCCCGCTCCCGGTATGTCCCGTTTCCTGTGCGGCACACCGCCGGTGCTCAGCCTGCTGGCGCTGGAGTGCGGCGTCGATCTGTTTGCCGGTATCGACATGAAGGCGGTTGCCGCAAAATCGGCCTCACTCTTCAATTTGTTCGCCGCCCGGATC
>JBGTHW010000031.1:0-7288 GCA_041746035.1 Parasphingopyxis sp. | reverse complement strand
CAAGCTGCGTATCGCCGAGCCGGGTCTCGCTGCGCTCATTCTGGCGCCGCGCGGCGGTGACGCCGATATCCAGCCGCTCCTGTTCGAGTCCGCGGATATCCGAGCGAACGCTGTCGCGCCGGGCAACGACGTCGGCAAGTTCCTCGCTGGTCGCCGCATTTTGCGAAATCAGCGCTTGGATATTGTCGACAGTTTGCTGTTCGGTGGCCAGTTGCCGTCGCAGATCGCCGATCCGGGCAGCGATGGACGCGGCCATCGCGCGTTCGGCGCTGTTGAGATTGGCATCGCCGCGCCGGTAAACGCCTTCGGCTGTCCGGGCCTGCGCGATGGCTTCGCGCAAGGCTTCCCGTGCCTCCCGGATTTCGCGCTCGCGACTTTCGCGCGAAAGCCGGGCGACGACATCGCCTGCCTCCACCCGGTCGCCGGGACCGACCAGCATTTCTTCCACCCGGCCCTCATATTCGGCGGAAATTTCGGAAAGACCGTTGGAGCTTATCAGTATGCCGGTTGTATCGGTCTTCAGCGGTACGGAAGCGGTGAAGCCCCAGATCAGCGCGAACAGGATGATCGCCGCGCCGACACCCAGAAATATCCAGTTGGCAGGGCGGACAAGGCGCAGAGGCTGGTCGAGCCGGTCCGGGCTCGCCATCTGGTCGACCGCATCCTGCCTGAAAATTTCCCTCGTCATGCCCCCAGCCGCATTTGCCCTCCCCCTTGAAGCGAACCGAACTTTCCCGGTGTGCGTTCACTTGTCCTTTATTGAGCGACGCTTCCCCAAAATTGTCAAGAAAAACCGCCCTGCCGTATCGACGGTCTCGTCTCGACGATGGCGCACCGGGCGATGGCGATACGGCACCGAAACTTTCAAGACGCTATGACGGCCCCCGCCAGTGTCGGCGGGAACCGTCTCATAGCCAACCGAGATTTCTAAAGTCTCGTGACCGCTTTATTGGCGGTTGAGCTTCGGCCCTCTTTTGCCGGCCTGGCTCGCGCCACCGCCCCGACCGGGACGACCCGCAGCACCGCCCTTGACCTTGTCGAGATCCTTGTCTTTAAGCTCTTCGGTCTTTGCATCTTTCTTGTCAGCCATTGTATTTCTCCTTTTGGTAGTACCGTTTTGTGACCCGGTATGCCTGTTTTACGGAGACTGGGCATAGTGCGTTGTGACATTCATCACACTCAATGGGAGTTTCACAGATTGCCCGGGACGAGTCAAATTATTGCGGATCGCAAGGCGATTAAGTCGCACAAAGAAAAACGGCCCCGCTATGTATAGCGAGGCCGTTTTGATTCGTCGGGGGATGTGACCATCCCCGATGCCGTGCGCAATGCGTTAGCGCGAAGTCGGACGAGTCCGACCAGCATGGCTCTGGCCCGGGGCCCCGCGACCGGCATTCTTCGATGTTCTGCCGCCCAGCGCACCGCGACCGGCACCGCCCTGTACTTCGTCGAGCTCTTTCTCGTTCAGCTCTTCGGTTTCGATGTCTTTCTTGTCAGCCATTTTCATTCTCCTATTTGAGTTACCGTTATGTGACCCGGTACGCGTCTTATAGGCATGCCCCTCGTTTGCGATTGTGACATGCATCACATGACGCGCCATTTTTGCAAAAAACCATGACCGAGTCAAACTCGCCATCGATTTTTCATGCCATATTATCCTGATTTACAAGGGTTTTGGCGATAAACGTTCTGCAATCGCGACATTATCCAGCCTGTAAGTCCGCCGGATTAAGAAGGCCACTTAACCGCTTAAAAGCTTGTAATCGGACATTATTGCGAATTTTCGGCTGTGAGGCTGGCATCGGGCGCTTCCTCGAAACCGCCGCCGATGGCAAGATGGAGATCGACACGGTTGAACAGCCGCAAACGGCGGGTCGTCAGATAGGCGCTGCGGGCGTTGAGCGCGCGTTGCTGGCTTTCGAGCACATTGAAAAACGAATCGACTCCGGCGCGAAACCGTAGAGTCGAGATATCGACGGATTGCTCGGCTGCCGCAGCAGAGAGGTCGAACGCCTGCTCCTGCCGGTCGAGATACCGATCGACAGCCAGCGCGGTCTCGACTTCGAACAGCGCCTGCAAAGCTGTCTCGCCATAAAATTCGATGGCCTCGTCGCCTTCGCCCTGACGCAGATCGAGTTGCGCGCGGAGGCGACCGCCCTGAAAAATCGGCTGCAACAGTCGACCGGCAATCCGCCAAAGAAAGAAGCCCGGATCGAACAGATCGGCAAAGGCCGCGCCGGACGTCCCAGCGGAACCGGTCAATGTCAGGCTGGGCAGGAAAGCGGCCTCGGCGGCATCGATACGATAGCCGGCGGCCTCGATTCGCAACCGCGCGGCGCGTATATCGGGGCGGCGGGCGAGAAGCGCCGCCGGCACACCCGTCACCGGGGTCGGGGCTAGATCGGGAAGGTTGGCCACAATCGCCAGCGAACCGTCCGGGTAATCGCCCAGCAGTATCTCCAGCTGCCGGGTCAGCCGGATCTGTTCGGCGCGTTGGTCCTCAAGTCCCGCCTGCGCCACCTGCTGATCGGAGATTGCGAGCGCATTGAGACTCTGCGGCGTGATTCCGGCAGCAACGCGCAGGGTCAGCTGCCGGATCAGCTCGTCATAGGTTTCGAGCACGCGGCGCGAGAGTTCGGCCTGGGCCTGTGCCTCGATCAGCGCGAAATAGGTCCGCACCGTCTCGGCGGCGATGAACTGGCGCGCGGCCTGAAGATTGGCGGCGCTGGCGAGAAATTCGGCGCGGGCGGCGGCGTTTTCGGACGATATCCGGCCCCACAGGTCGGCCTCCCAGCTCACCCCGATACCCAGATCGAATTCGTCCTGAGTGAATCCGAACGCATCGTCGCCACCCTCGGCAATCGCGGCACCCAGAGTCGCGTCGACGTTCGGATAAAGGTCTGCTCCCGCCAGCCGCGCCTCGGCCCGCGCCTGCCGCACCCGCGCAACCGCCTGGCCGATCGAAGGATTGTCGATAACCGCCTGTTCGACAATCGCATCAAGCCGCTGGTCTCCGAACTCTTCCCACCAGAAAGAATCGATTTCGCCGGTCGGCCGCGAGGACGCCACGAACTGCGCAGGAATATCGTCGAATGGTTCGGGGGCGGACGTCGACACCGTACCGGATGCACATGCGGTCGCCATGAAAAGCAGCAGAACCGCGCTGGCAAACAAAGCGCCATCGCCCAGCGTTCGCTGGCTAAAAGTATCATTAATTCTCAGCCCGGACATATCCCACCCCCGATATGACGCGAATTGTGCAACAGAAAGCGACAAAATGGAACAGGCTTGTTCGATCATGACTACGAAAGGCCCTTCGTGTTCATGATCGAACAGCTACGAACTCGCCCATGCCGACAACCTTCCTCAAGCGGTCAATTTCAGGATTTCCGATACCGATCGCGGAGCACGCCTGTATTAGCCATCGGCATCGTCCTGGATCGTCAGGAAAGCGCGTTACCGCAGTGTAAATACCATGTGGCGGACAGGGTGGGATTCGAACCCACGGTGAGCTTGCACCCACGCTGGTTTTCAAGACCAGTGCATTCGACCACTCTGCCACCTGTCCGTTGCGCATCGCGCTTATCCTGCTATCGCCCCTAATGTGCAAGGATTGTGGCTAACGGGGCTTGCGCAAGCGGTTATTTCTAGCGCAAGAACAGTAGCGGAGAATATTGATGCGGTTCATGTTTATCGGTCTGTTTTTGCTGTGTTCGTCGTTCGTTGCTGCGCCTGTCGCCGATCCGGCGAGCGCGCAGAGCGCGGCCGGCTTTCAGGCCTATCTGTCCGATTTGCGGAGTCGCGCGGCCGCGGCGGGTATCAGCCAGCGGACGCTGGACGCCACGCTGCCGACATTGAGTTTCAACCAGAGCATCATCGATCTGGACCGGCAATCCGCAGGCGGCACGGACCCGAACCGCGCCATTCCCCGTTTCAGCGGTTCGGACGAACATCGCGCAATCTTCGGAAAATCCGACCAGGGTCGCCAGCTCTATTCGCGCTGGCGTTCCCTGTTTCAGCGTATCGAGAGCGAAACAGGTGTATCGGCTGGTGTCATCCTCGCGATTTATGGAAAGGAATCCAATTTTGGCAGCTATATGGGCCGTTCGGATGTGCTCAGCTCGCTGGCAACGCTTGCCTATGAGGGGCGCAGGCGCTCGCTGTTCGAACCGGAACTGATCGCGGGTTTGCGGATGATCGACCAGGGCGTTCCGCGCGACCGGCTCCGGAATGGCAGCTGGGCCGGGGCGATGGGCAAACCGCAATTCCTGCCGTCGGTTTATCTTCGCCTTGCCCGGGACGGCGATGGCGACGGTCGATCCGATATATGGAATAGCGAACCCGATGCCTTCGTTTCTATCGCCGCCTATCTGGAGAACTCCGGATGGCGTCGCAACCAGCCCTGGGGGATTGCGGTGAACGTTCCTTCGGGTTTAAACCGCGCCTCGATTGCGAACCGGACACAGCCGACCCGCTGCCCGCGCGTTTTTGCCCGCCATAGCCGCTGGCTGAGCATGGCCGAATGGCGCGCGCTCGGGTTCCGCCCTGGCCGTGGTGTCTGGCCGGACGACACGGTGATGGCGACCCTGCTAGAACCCGATTTCCAGAATGGCCCCGGCTTTTTGCTCACACAAAATTACCGGGCGATACTCGACTATAACTGTTCGAATTTCTACGCGATGGCAGTGGGATTACTGGCCGATGAAATTATACAATAGCCAAATCTGCGGTGCTTCGCTGGCGGCGCTGGCTCTGGCCGGTTGCAGCCTGGGCGACGAGGGGCCGCCGCCGGTCTTGCCATCCGCCAGCGGTGCCGCAGTCTATGGCAGCGGCGTTTCGGACAGCCCGGTCATTGTCGGCGAGCCTTACGAAATCGGTGGCGTTACCTATACGCCATCCAACCCCGCGCGCTATGACGAGGTCGGGCTGGCATCCTATTATGGCGATGAACTGACCGGAAGACCGACGGCGAATGGCGAACCTTTCAACCCCAGCGGCATCAGTGCCGCCCACCGTATTCTCCCGTTACCTTCCTATGTCGAAGTGACGTCGCTACAGACCGGACGGACAATCCTTGTGCGCGTAAACGATCGCGGACCATTTTCTTCCGAGCGCCTTATCGACCTTTCGATCGGCGCTGCACGACAGCTTGGTATTGCCGATCAAGGCACAGCGGCCGTCCGTGTACGCCGCGTGGAGCCGATTGAAGCGGACAAGGCGCGTTTAAGGGCAGGACAATTTGCCGAAGAGCGGCTGCCCGCGTCGCCGCAGCTTCTCACCGCGCTGCGAGCCAGTTTCGAACGCGGTGGCGGGGCTATTCCGGAAGCTGTACCGTCGCCCGATGCGCCGCAACAGTCCGTTGCCCAGCTTCCCGTGCCGCTGCCATCGACAGTGGCTGGGCAGCCCGCCGGTGTCGGATGGCCGGATCCGTCGACATCGCCACCGCCCGATGCCCCTGTGGCGATGACACCGCCGCAGAGAGACGCTTTAACGACCGCTTCGGGTAGCTATTATGTACAATTGGGCGCGTTCTCGAACAGCGCCAATGCGCGTCGGATGGCCGCGCGGGCAGGCAGCCTGGGCAATGTCGCGATCACGCCTGCCGGCAATATCCAGCGCGTGCGGCTCGGTCCGTTCCCCAGCGTATCCGCGGCGGAACAGGCTTTGGGGCGGGCGCGCTCCGCCGGTTTCGGTCAAGCCCGTGTTTTTAGGGACAGATGATGCGCTTTACCTTGATTTTCACGATTTTCTTCAGTGCGATGGCCGCCCCGGCGCTCGCCCAGCGGCCGTCCTATGACGGCACCGCGCCGGTCGCCTATTTGGTCGACCTGAGTTCGGGTACGATACTCCATGAACGCAACGCCAATCGCCGCATGCCGCCGGCCTCCATGTCAAAAATGATGACGGCGCATGTCGCGTTCGACCTCATTGCCGAGGGCGAACTCGATCTGGATCGCGAATGCACCGTTCGGCCCGAGACCTGGCAGCAATGGCACGGGCCGAGCGCCGGTTCGACGATGTTTCTCTCCGCCGGCGAACGCGTCAGCGTCCGCAATCTGCTGTTCGGCATAGTCACGGTGTCGGGAAACGACGCCAGCGTGGTGCTGGCAGAATGCATTTCCGGCACGGAAGAGTCCTTCGCTGCACTGATGAACCGCAAAGCCGAAGAGCTGGGCCTCGATAATAGCCATTTCGGCAATTCTACCGGCTGGCCGGACGAGGGACGCACATATGTTACCGCGCGCGACCTTGCGCGGCTCGCTGTGGCGACGATCAGCCGGTTTCCGGAAATGTACACCCGGTTTTACGGTCGCCGCGAATTTACCTGGGGCCGCACATACGACGGGCAGCCCATCACCCAGCCCAACCGCAACCCGCTGATCGGCAATGTCGAGGGCGCAGACGGCTTGAAAACAGGTCATACCGAGGAAGCCGGCTATGGTTTTACCGGTTCCGCGATTCAGAATGGCCGCCGTCTTGTCATGGTAATGGCGGGTCTCGATTCCTATACGCAGCGAATCCGCGAATCGACGCGCTTTATGGAGTGGGGCTTTAATGCCTGGCAGGCGCGACCCGTTCTTTCGGCTGGCACGCATATCGGGATGGCAAGAGTACAGCAGGGTGCCAGCAGCGAAGTCGGTCTGGTTGCTCCACGCAATCTCTCCGTGACGCTGCCGCGCGGAATGCGCGATATCGGAAACGCCAAAATCGTCTATCGCGGACCCGTTCATGCCCCGATTGCGGAAGGCCAGCATATTGCCGACCTCGTCATTGAAACACCCGATATGCCGCCCCAGCGATTGCCGCTGGTGGCCGGGGAAGCGGTTGGCGAACAGGGCTTCTTCGGGCGCGTCTGGGCCGGATTGCGGTCTCTCGTCGGGCTGGGGTGAGCGGGCATTTCATCACGCTGGAAGGCGGCGAGGGGGCCGGGAAATCGACTCAGGCGAAATTGCTGACGTCATGGCTTCGCGTTCAGGGCTATGACGTAGTGCAAACCCGCGAACCGGGCGGAACCGCAGCTGCGGATGCGATACGCGGTTTGCTTATGGCCAAGGATGTCCCGCTTACTCCGACCGCCGAAGCCTATCTGTTCGCCGCCGCCCGCGCCGATCATGTCGAGCGGCTGATCGTGCCCGCGCTGGCCGAGGGCAAATGGGTCGTTTGTGACCGCTTTGTCGATTCGTCGCTCGCCTATCAGGGTGGGGCAGCCGGTTTGGGCGTTGCGCGAGTCGCCGAAATCAACGCACCAGCGCTCGGCAAGTTGACGCCAGATTTGACCATCCTGCTG